>JAESPE010000015.1 GCA_016756835.1 gamma proteobacterium endosymbiont of Lamellibrachia anaximandri
TTTCGGAAATGTAAGAGGATCGAGGAACCGGATGAGGGAAATCTTCACGTCCGGGTCTGTGGGGAGAGCGCCGGGTGACCGGTGCTTTTACCCGGAAGTGGGACAGGGCAGGACTAAAGCCCTTTCCCGTCAGCGTGAACCTCTCCCGGCGCCAGCTTAATTACCCCGGGCTGGTCGATATGGTGAGTCGGATTCTCGAAACGACTGGTCTACCGGGTGAACGTCTTGAACTGGAGATCACCGAGAGCGCCCTGCTGGAGACAGAAGAGCAGGCCTGCAGCAGCCTGGAAAAACTGCGCGCGCTGGGATGCAGCATCGCCATAGACGACTTCGGGACAGGTTACTCATCACTCGCCAACCTTAAACTCTTCCCGCTGGACAGACTCAAGATCGACAAATCCTTCGTTCGCGACGTAACCAAAGACCCAAACGACGAGGCGATCATTCGCGCCACCATTGCACTCGGCAACAGCCTGCAACTCAGCGTAATCGCAGAAGGGGTGGAGACCGAGGCCCAACGCGACTTCCTGCTAAAAGAGGGATGCCGGGAGGTTCAGGGGTTTCTGTTCAGTCAGCCGGTGGAGGCGAAGAGGATTGAGGAGATGGGAAGAAGGTTAAAGGTTAAAGGTTAAAGGTTAAAGGTTAAAGGTTAAAGGTTAAAGGTTAAAGGTTAAAGGTTAAAGGCTGGCAAATCGATGATTTGCCCGAATCTTGCGTCAAGCCAATTGAAGCCTTTCAGCCACCAACGGCAGCAACGACGGAGTTCGGCCCATCCATTGGCACGGCCACCTTTCGCCTTTAACCTTTAGCCTTTCTTTTCATTCCCCCGGACAACCTGCATTGAACTCAACCGGCACAACCTGAACAGCATCACCGGACCCGCCCCAACTGTAGACCTCGGTGGTCGCGGGGTCGCATTTATCACAGCTTGATCCGCAGGAGGCGTATACGCTCTGTTTCTGAACCCGGCCCTTGCGAATCCAGTGTTCGAGCATACCGCGCACCGCATCCGGGTCTGCATCGAAATGCATGGCGATATCCGCCAGACTCGCCTGCTTCCGCGCCATCAGGTAACGTTTGATATCTGCAAGAATCATATCTCCACCCCCTGTATCTCCCGCTGCTCTCGTTGTGACCAGAAACGCAATCCAATGACGACCATCACCAGCAGGGTCAGCAGCCCGACGATCCATGCCATGGCGCTCTCGGGATGTCGGGAGTAGGTTGCAGCCTGATAGAAGATGCTCGACGCCATGAAAGCGACACCGGTGGTCCAGGCAGCCACAAAGGCCGCCCAAGCGCCGCCCGCCTCCCGCTTGATCGCGCCGATTGTGGCAACACAGGGGAAATAGAGCAGTATAAAGAGTAGATAGGCGAAGGCTCCGGCCTGTCCGTCGAAACGCGCTGCCATGGCGCCGAAGATACCGACATCGACCGCCTGGGCCTCAGCGGCCGCCTCTGCAGAACTGACATCACCTACGTTGAGAGCCAAAGGATCGCCCACCAGATCTTTCACCCCCACAAGGTTCTCGGGCACCGTGGCTGCGGCCTCGATCAGCGCTTGCCAAAAGTCGAATGGCGCATCCTCCGTCACGCCGCTCTCTGCGGCGGCCAACCCGGTATAGATGGAGTTCAGGGTGCCGACAACCGCCTCTTTGGCCAAAACACCGGTAAAGATGCCCACCGTCGCAGGCCAGTTGTCCTCTTTGATACCCAGTGGTGCAAACAGGGGTGTCAGCGTCTTACTGGCCGCACTGAGTACCGATTTCTCTGAATCCTCATTACCGAAAGAGCCGTCCGTACCGATGGAGTTAAGCACATTGATCGCCAACACCATGAGGATAATCACCCGCCCGGCCTCCTTGATGAAGAGTCGAACCCGATCCCAGGTGCGCAGGGCGACCCCCTTTGCCGTCGGCATATGGTATGGGGGAAGTTCCATCATGAAACCGGTACTCTCACCCGAGAGCAGTGTCCGCTTCATGATCATTCCGGTGAGAATCGCCACCGTGATACCGATCATGTAGAGCCCAAAAACCAGGTTCTGGCCATTGGTGGGAAAGAAGGCTGCGGCAAAGAGTGCATAAACAGGCAGTCGCGCCCCACAGGACATGAAAGGGTTCATCAGAATCGTCAGTTTGCGCTCACGAACACTCTCCAGAGTACGGGTCGCAAGCACCGCCGGCACATTGCAGCCAAAGCCCACGATCATCGGCACGAACGCCTTGCCCGGCAGACCTATGGAACGCATGAAACGATCCATCACAAAGGCGGCACGGGCCATATAGCCGGTATCCTCCACCACCGAGAGAAAGAGATAGAGTGCGGTGATTATGGGGATGAATGTTGCCACCACCTGAACGCCGCCACCCACTCCATTGGCGAGCATCACCACCGTCCAGTCCGGGAAGCCGATATCAGAGAGCAGCAGACCGAAGCCGTCGACAAAGATCGCCCCGGCCACGCCATCGAAAAAGTCGATGAAGGCGCCGCCGATATTGATGGCGAACATGAACATCAGGTACATCACCGCCAGAAAGACCGGAATGCCGAAGATACGATTCAATACCACTTTGTCGATGCGGTCACTGAAAGTCTTGCCCACCTTGCCGCGCTCATGCACCACGGTCTGCGCCAAGGCATGGGCATGACCGTACCTGGCATCGGCGATGTGGATATCCGCCTCTTCGCCTGCACGATTCTCTATGGCCTGCCGCCACTCATTCACTTTCGTCTCGAGAACGGCATTGGCATGGCTCAAGGCAAAGGCATCCTCCTCCAGCATCTTCAGCAGCAGCCAGCGACGTTTGGCCCGCTCCGGTTCCTCTTGCAGCAGCGGCTCCATCTCTGTAATCGCCTGCTCCACCACCTCTTCCTGTGCCAGAGCAAAACCACCGCTGACAGAACCGGAGGCAAGATCCTGAATCGCCCCTTTTAGTTTGATGATGCCCTCACCGGTCACCGCGACGATGGGCAGTACGGGACAACCCACTTCACTACTGAGCTTTTCAAAATCGATATCGATGCCGCGCTTGCGCGCCACATCCATCATATTGACGGCAATCAGCAGGGGCACCCCCATCTCCAGCATCTGCACCGTGAGATAGAGATTACGCTCCAGATTGCCTGCATCGACGATATTGATGATCAGATCCGCATCCCGCGATAGCAGATAGTCGCGGGTCACCTGTTCGTCCAGGGAGGCGGCGTCGAGGGAGTAGATACCGGGCAGGTCGATGACGGTGACATCGTCACCCTCAAGGTCGAAATGGCCCTCTTTCCGATCCACCGTGACACCGGGCCAGTTGCCGGTGCGCTGCCGGATGCCGGTCAGGGCATTGAAGAGTGCTGACTTGCCACAGTTGGGATTTCCCGCCAGGGCGATCGTCAGGGGTTTGTCGCCCGACGACCGGACAGGCGTCTGCTCGTCGTTTTCACAACAGCCCATGATTAAACCTTTCGAATCGGTGCGCCTACGCCGTGCCGCTATCCAGGGGCGCCATCAGCAACTTATCTGCCACACCGCCGCCCAAAGCCACGCGCACACCGCCATTTGCCACCACGACACCACGACCCCGGTGCTGAATCACGTCCACCTCCGAGCCGACACGCAGGCCGAGGCTAAGCAGACGCCGCGTCATCTGACGCCCTCCCTTCACCTCAAGGATGCGGGCATGCGCACCTACCGGCAGGGTAGCCAGTGATACGGTTTCGGTGACAGATTCAGATCCCAGACTCATCGCAGACACTATGAAAATACCTAAATAATTATGATTCTCATTTAAGCAGATTTAACCCTGACTGGCAAGAGGAAAGAATTACATAATTTAACCATAAACTGATATGACTGTGGTCAACTTGACACTCACCACAGGGTATATTGAAGACGCACTACACAGGCTTAACCAACAGATCCACCCGATGGGGCTTCAGAAAATGTGCACCATCCGCGCTCATGTGAGCCATGAACGCACTGCGGATCTGCTCATATCGCGCCTCATCGATATCCAGCTTGGTATGGGTCACCTTGAGAAAGCGCGATTCGAACTCATCCCAGGAATAGGTGCCGGGCACTTCGAAGAAGAGTTCCTGCCGCAGATCGAATGCACCGGATGACACCTCGGACTCGATGGCGTTGAAGGCCAGCTGACGCACTTTTTTCTCATCGTGGATAAGCGACATCAAGGCATTGAACGACCCCGTATAGACCGGCTCAGAGAAGTAGGCCAGTCCCCCTGGCTTCAATACCCGGTGGATCTCCCGCATCGCGGCCGGCATCAGCTCGGCAGGGACATGATGCAGCGACTTCAGCATCCACACGATATCAAGGCTGTTTTCCGCTTCACTGATTGCCTGCGCCCCTTCCATACGAAAATCCACGTTTCGCACGTTCAACTGCAGGTTTTTCTCATGCTGTACCCGATCGACCTCCGTGGCGATAAAGCTGGAGGCCGGATAGCGCTCCGCCAGCTGCCGGGTGGTCCAGGCAGCACCGCATCCCAGTTCCAGGATACGGGCGTTATCCAACGGCAGGAGCCGCTCCATCAGCGCCTGTTCTGTAGTGGTTTCATAGGCATTCGGCTTGTGAAGTTGCATGGTTTCGGCTGACAAGAGTCACGGGCTCCGTTAAGGTTTAGGTCTGATTAAATGCGATTTCATTTCGCGGACGTATCATTTTACTACAGATGAAGCAGAGCGGTTCACGCTCTCTCTCCGTCTCAACCCCGGGATCCCAATAACTTGCTGTCCGAACAACTGGCAAACTGGATGCACCGCATTCGCATTCACCTCTCCAGACCGGATGCGCTGATACAGCTCTCGGGCCTGGGCCTGATCACCGGTTTTCTGGCAGGTGGTGTAATCGTTGCCTTCAGACTGGCGGTGGAAGGCAGCCAGGCCGGACTGCTGCCTGGTGGTCTGCCGGAGAATTACGAGGCGCTGCCGCCGTTATTGCGTTTCCTGCTGCCGGTTTTCGGCAGTCTTTTGTTGGGATTCATTTTTCACAATTGGTCTCAGGGTCTTTATGTTCTCGGCATTGCCCGGGTAATGGAACGACTCGCCTACCACCAGGGCTACCTCACACTGCGCGAATTCATACTGCAGTTTGTCGGTGCGGCGATCGCCATCATCAGCGGACATTCAGTCGGCCGGGAGGGACCCCACGTTTTTCTTGGCGCAGCCAGCGGCTCACTGCTCGGTCAGCAACTCTCACTCCCCAACAACACCATCCGCACGCTGGTCGGCTGTGGCACGGCAGCAGGTATCGCTGCCTCTTTCGACACCCCACTTGCCGGGGTGATCTTCGCCCTGGAGGTGATAATGATGGAATACACCCTGGCCAGCTTCATGCCCATCATCCTCGCGGCCGTCAGCGCCAACAGCATCTCCATCTACATTCTCGGTGACGAACGCGCTTTCGATATGTCGGTGCTGACCTTGGGATCGATGCAGGAGCTACCGATTCTGCTGTTGCTCGGACTCGTTGTAGGTGCCGCAGCAGCCGGCTTCAACCAGCTTATCCAGATTACATCCACCTACAGCAAGCCCCTGGCATTCTGGCAACGCACCCTGCTGGGGGGGATTATCGTCGGTCTTTTGGGGGTCATTGTTCCCCAAGTACTGGGCATTGGCTACGACACAGTCAACGATATCCTGCTTGGAGAGCTTGCTATTGAACTGCTGTTGGTCCTGGTTTTTGCCAAGGTGCTCGCCACGTCTGCCAGCATCGGCCTGGGCATACCTGGCGGCATGATCGGACCGGCGCTCTTTATCGGCGCAGCCATCGGCGGTTTTTTTGCACCGCTCGCCGGGCTCCTGATCGATGGGGAAGTTTCAGACCCGGGTCTCTACGCACTGATCGGCATGGGCGCCATGATGGGCGCCAGTCTGCAGGCGCCGCTTGCCGCCCTGACCGCCATCGTCGAACTTACCTTCAGCCCGCAAATCGTGATGCCCGGTATGCTGGTAATCGTCGTCGCCAGTCTCACCAGCAGCGAACTCTTCCGCAAACAGTCCCTCTTTATCACCATCCTCAAATCGAGCGGCCTCGACTATCGTACCGACCCGGTGATGCAGTCACTGCGGCGTGTCGGCGTTGCCAGCGTGATGAATAACAACTTCCTGCGCTGTGAGAGGGAGATGGATCACACCTCCGCCAACCATATTATAAAACTGGCGACTGAGTGGTTGGTTATCAACAAAGAGGATGAACCCGCCATCCTGATGCGGGGCCTCGATCTTGCGCGCTATCTGGAGGAGTCAGAGGAGCAAAATATAGACCTGCTCTCTATTCCTGCCCGGCGTTATCAACTTGCCGGCGTGACGATGCAGGCCAGTCTGCAGGAAGCCCTCGAAAAACTTCAGGAGAGCGGTGCAGAAGCACTCTTCGTGGAGCGGCAGAAACAGCGTGGCGCATATCGTATTTTGGGTATCCTGACCCGGGAACAGATTGACTCGGCCTACCGTTTTTGACCCTGATCATCTACCCCGCCGATAGTACGGCAAACCGCTGCGAAAAGGCATATTATATTCGTCTTGTTTGGACACGACGACTATAGGACAACGATCATGAATGACGGCCAGAATCCTGAAAATATCATCTATAATGACCAGACTATCCGCCTGGATGAACTGCTGCAGGAGCATGACCGTCTGGTATCAGATAACACGAATTTAAAGAAGAGAAATAAGAAGGCCATCCGCCGCTTCAACCGGGAAGAGCAGCTGAAGCCCTATCAGGCTGAACTGATCAAGATGCAGCAGTATCTTGAGTCCACCGGCACTCGTTTTGTCATTCTGTTCGAGGGAAGAGACGCAGCGGGCAAAGGCGGCACCATTCGCCGTGTTACCCGCTACATGAACGAGAAACACTACCGTATCGTCGCCCTCGGAAAACCAACTGAAGTGCAGAAAACCCAGTGGTTTTTCCAGAAATACGTAACCCAGTGCCCCCGTGGAGGTGAGGTCGTACTCTTCGACCGCAGCTGGTACAACCGTGCAATCGTTGAACCCATTTTCGGATTCTGCACGCCTGACGAGTACGAAAATTTTATGATCGGCGTAACCGGTTTTGAGAAGGATCTGGTGCGCCAGGGCACTATTCTGGTGAAACTCTACTTTTCCGTTTCCAAAGAGGAACAGGCTCGCCGCTTCGAACGCCGCAAGACCGACACTCTGCGGCAGTGGAAACTATCCGAGATCGACGTCCAGGCCCAGGATCGATGGGACGAGTTCACAAACCAAAAGTATGAGATGTTAAAACGCACCAATACAACCCATTCACCCTGGACCGTTATTCGCTCAATCGACAAACACCAGGCCAGACTCAATGCCATGAAAGTGATCCTGAACGCCGTGCCTTACGAGCGGCTGGATCCGACACTCGATTTCGTACCGAGCCACGATGTCGTCATCTCCGGCTCCCGTGAACTGGAACTGATGGAAGCCCAGCGCCTCCAGAGCGGAAAGTTCGTGGGGTGAGCCACGACCGTTTGTCCAGTGGACAAACGCAGCGTGGCGAACGGCCGGACAGGAGGTCCGGACCGGGGCTAAAAAGAACTCAAATGCTCAGCCAGGGACGGCAGCTCACCTCTTCCTTACGAAGCCCACCGTCTGTAGGCCTGATCAAGCGCAGCGGATCGGGCGCTCGATGCCGGTTCCGCTACGCTTGAACCGGCCTACGGCTTACGATGACCACCGTAATAAGGTTTCAAGCCGTCTCAACCAGCCGCATCCGTTCCCCGCGTCCTGCGAATCAGCTTCAGCACCACAATCAGCAACGGCGTACCATGCATCAGCAGATCGAAGATATCGATAGGACGGGAGAGCGTGCCATCGACCAGCATCTTGAGCTTTTCCCATAAATGGGGTTCAGGATAGAAGGGTGCCAGCGCCAGCAAGACCGCAGGCAATACGATCATCTCGAATGGTATCTTATCTAACCAGGACATCATAAACGGCTCTCTTTTAAATACATTCTCGGCAAAGTTCATGGTATCGATCTGCATCTGCCTCACTGAAACAACAGGCGATGATCTTTTCAAAATCATCCACCCACTCTCTCATGGCTGCAAGGGCGATCTCGGCAGCCTGCTGCTTGGGGTAGCCATAGACACCCGTACTGATCGCAGGAAAAGCAATCGAGGCGACACCATGTGCCTTTGCCACAGAAAATGATTCACGGTAGCAGGATGCCAGCAGCGCTGACTCTCCCCTCTCGCCACCCTGCCAGACCGGCCCAACTGTATGGATCACCCACTTGGCAGGTAATCGAAATCCAAGCGTAATACGCGCCTCACCTGCCGGACAACCGCCGAGAGGCCGACATGCGGCAAGCAGATCGGGGCCAGCCGCCCGGTGAACTGCACCATCCACGCCTCCGCCGCCCAGCAGGGTTGAGTTTGCCGCATTGACCACGGCATCCACTTCAAGTCGGGTGATATCTCCCTGTACAATCTGTATCTGGCCCATCGTAATAATCCCCAGGTATGTCGACGTCCACACTCAATTTACTACTGATTGTCATGCTACTGATCTGGTTCTGGCGTGACAGCCTCAAGGTCAGAGAGAATGCCACCCGCATCAGCCGTGCCGCCTGCGATGCCCAAGGTGTGCAATTTCTCGATCAAACCGTCGCCCGGCGCCGAATCGGAGTGCGATGGATACGCGCAGGCTTGAAATTCCGCCGACTCTATGAGTTCGACTACAGCCAGGAGGGGAGCGGCAGACAGACAGGTTACATCATAATGCTGGGCAACCAGCTTGAGCTACTGCATATCGAGACCGAGGAGAGTGACGAGTCGCACTAGCCAGGACAGGCTCGTCATCCAAATTAAACATAGAGGCTGCTTGGGTTATTTCACCACCCTGAGAGCCGGTCGGCTACCCGGACCCGGCGGATCAGGCTCGTCATCAGGGTGTTCAGCAGCAGTTTCCATATCGCTGGGAAACAGCATGCCCTGATTGCTCTCCTTGCCGTAAATCCCCAGCACTGCCGCCGGCGGCACATGGACATCCTCCGGGCTACCGCTGAAACGGGCGCTGAAACTGATCCACTCATTTCCCAGTTCAAGCCCAACCACCGCAGACGGACTCAGATTCAGCACGATGCGCCCCTCATCCACAAAATCCTGAGGAACTATCACCTGCGGAGAATCGGCATTGACCAATAGATAGGGCGTCTCTCCATTATCCACCAGCCAATCATAGAGAGCCCGGATCATATAGGGCTTATTCGAAGTCATTGGCAGTAATGCTGAACGATGTTAACCGCGCATCTCCCGCTCTGCTTCAGAGAGACACTGAACGAAGGACTCACGCTCGAACAATCTTGCTGCATACTCGTGCAGACCCTTGGCGGATGGGGGGATCTCAATCCCCAACACCGGCAGACGCCAAAGCAATGGCGCAATAGAGCAGTCGACCAGGGTAAAGTCATCGCTCATAAAGAACGGCTTGGCGCCAAACACCGGCGCAGTCGAAATCAGGCTCTCCCGCAACTCCTTACGCGCCTTTGCTGCATCCTTCTTGCCTGCCATGATGATATCCAGCTGACTGTACCAATCGTTATCGACCCGATACATCAGCAGTCGCGAGGTCGATCTGGAGACCGGATCCACCGGCAGCAACGGCGGATGTGGAAAACGCTCGTCCAGATACTCCATGATAATACGCGACTCATAAAGCTTTAGGTCCCGGTCCACCAGGGTTGGCAATGTGCCATAGGGATTAAGCTCCATCAAAGCTTCAGGCATATTGAGTGGATCGATGTCTTTGACCTCGAACGTGATGTTCTTCTCGGCCAACACCATCCTTACTCTATGGCAGTAGGGATTCTGCGGGTCCGAATAGAGGGTCATTACTGAACGCTTGTTAGCAACCGCCGCCATTGATACCTCTCCAAACTTGACCGGTGAAACCGCCCATCAGGACTTGAATCAACCGGAAACAATAAAATAACGAACGAAAAAAGGCGCACAGTATACATCAACTGTGCGCCCAGTGTTCCAGATAATGGCTATCGCCGTATCAATGGACGTCTTTCCAATACTCTTTCTTGAGCATGTAAGCGATAACGAAGAATACAGCAATAAAGAGCAGCACCCACTTACCCAAACGTTGGCGCTCCATCTGAATCGGCTCACCGACATAGCTCAGAAAAGCAGTCAGGTCACGGGCAGTGCCATCGTACTCTTCTGGACTCATCGTTCCCGGAGTAATCTGTTCGAAGTGGTCGAATACCTGGGCATCGTTACCGGCAGCATCCTTCTCAGTCTTGAACACGGCCTTCTGAGGGCCTTGCAGCTCCCACAATACGTGGGGCATGCCAACGTCAGGAAAGACGATGTTGTTCACACCGAAGGGGCGGGAGTCGTCCTGATAGAAGCTGCGAAAGTAGGTGTAGAGCCAGTCCACGCCACGCGCCCGGGAGATCACACTCAGATCGGGCGGTACCGTCCCGAACCAGTCGCCGGCCTGATCGGCGGACATGGCGATGTTCATGGTGTCACCGATCTTGTCGGTGGTGAACATCAGATTCTCCTTCACTTCCTGCTCGGTCAGACCCAGGTCCTTCGCCATGCGGTTAAAACGCTGGTACTTGGCCGAGTGACAGCTCAGGCAGTAGTTCATGAAGATCTTGGCACCACGCTGCAGCGAGGCCTGGTCAGACATGTCGATATCGGCATGATCCAGGTGGGCACCACCGGAAGCCATTCCCAGTGCAGGCACTACGGCCAACAAAAACGCAGAGATCAGCTTTTTCATTCGGTCACCCTCTCAGGAACTGGCTTGGTTTTATCCATTGTGCTGTAGATGGGCATCAGCAGGAAGAATGCGAAGTAGTAGATGGTTCCGATCTGAGCCATGATTATATAAAGGTCAGTCGTCGGCTGGGTACCCAGGAAACCGAGTACCATGAAGTCCACCACGAACAGCCCCAGTATCACCTTGTATAAGGTCCCCTTATAGCGAACTGACTTGACCGGACTGCGATCCAGCCAGGGCAGGAAGAACATCACCAGGATTGAACCGAACATGGCAACAACACCCGGGAAGGCAGAACCCATGATCGAAGGCACCGCACGCAGAATTGCGTAAAACGGGGTGAAATACCAGACAGGTGCAATGTGGTCAGGCGTCTTCAACGGGTTGGCCGGCTCAAAGTTGGGGTGCTCAATGAAGTAACCCCCCATCTCCGGCGCGAAGAAGACAACTGCCGCGAAGAGAAAGAGGAAGCCCGCAATGCCGGCAATGTCTTTTACACTGTAGTAGGGGTGGAAGGGGATGCCATCAGCGGGTGCAGTATCGCTCCACCTGTTGCCCTTGGGGCCTTTTTTGATCTCGATGCCGTCGGGGTTGTTGGAACCCACCTTATGCAGGGCAACGATGTGAACAAAGACCAGTGCTGCCAATACGAACGGCAGCAGGAAGTGCAGGGCAAAGAAGCGGTTCAGGGTGGCGTCCGAGATGACGTAGTCACCACGGATCCAGACACCCAGATCAGGCCCGATCACCGGCACCGCCGAGAACAGGTTGACGATAACCTGCGCCCCCCAGTAGGACATCTGCCCCCAAGGCAGCAGATAACCCATGAAGGCTGTAGCCATCATCGCCAGATAGATGATTACACCGATGATCCACAACAACTCACGCGGCTTCCGGTGAGAACCGTACATCAACCCGCGGAACATGTGCAGGTAGATGACGACAAAGAACGCCGACGCGCCAGTGGAGTGCATGTAGCGTATCAGCCAACCCCAGTCCACGTCGCGCATGATGTACTCGACCGAACCGAAGGCCATCTCTGCATCGGGTTTGTAGCTCATCGCCAGCCAGACACCAGTAAGGATCTGAATTACCAGCACCAGCATCGCCAGTGAGCCCATAAAGTACCAGAAGTTGAAGTTCTTTGGGGCGTAGTATTGTGCCAGGTGCTCGTTCCACACCTTGGTCATCGGAAAGCGATCGTCGATCCAGCCGACGAAGTTCTGCATCATGCTCATCAGGAAGCACCTCCATCAGTACCGATCAGTATCCTGGTATCGGAAAGATATTGGTAGGGGGGAATCTCCAGATTCGTCGGTGCCGGCACGCCTGCGTAGACACGACCGGCAAGATCGAATCGGGAACCGTGACAGGGGCAGAAAAATCCGCCTTTCCACTCGGGGCCCAGATCGGCCGGGGCCACTTCCGGTCGGTAGGTGGGTGAGCAACCCAAGTGGGTGCAGATACCGACTGCCACCAAGTATTTCTCCTTGATGGAGCGGAGGGGGTTCTTGCAGTAGTCAGGCTGCTGACCGGTATCGTCAGAAGCGGGATCCTGCAAGGTCGCATCCAGAGAAGGCAGATCCTTTAGGTTCTGCTCGGTACGGAACACGATCCAGACGGGTTTGCCGCGCCATTTGACGCGCATCATCTGCCCCGGTTCCAGCTTGCCGATGTAGGCCTCGACCGGCGCACCTGCCGCCTTGGCTCTTTCACTGGGGGCCCAGGCCGCCAGGAAAGGGTACACAACGAATCCGGCGCCAACCGCACCGACCGCACTGGTGGCCAGCGTTAAAGTACGCCGCCTTTTCAAATCAACGCCATCTGCGCTCATAATCTTTCAGACTCCCCGATTTTCTGGACAGATCGACACATTTTATCCATGTGCAACGACCCTAGCCGTTCAGGACATTAGAATATACTTAAAAACCCCTAAATTGACCGCGCATTCTCCCCCAAGCTTATCAACAGGTCAAGACTGACAGGCTTTTTTCTCCTCATTATCGCCCCAAGTCAAAAGCAACCGTCTCTAAGCAGGATTATCGATATCGACAAAACGACAATCCAGTGAAAACCTTTCTGCCAGGTGCTCAGCCAATGCCTGTACGCCATAACGCTCTGTGGCATGATGTCCAGCAGCAAAATAGTGTATGCCCCGCTCTCTGGCAACATGCACTGTGGCTTCCGATATTTCACCTGAGATATAGGCATCGAGGTTAAGATCTGCCGCCTCTTCGATGAAACCCTGAGCGCCTCCGGTACACCAACCTACGCTTTGAATTGCGCCACCACCTGAGTCGATATGCAACGGAGCCCGGCCCAGCACCTCCTGCAAACGCCGCTGTAACTCTACCGTCTGTAGCGGAGCCTCCAGGTCGCAACGCCATAGCAGGCCATTCCCCGCTTCAGTCACCCTTGGATTTGGAAAGGCCAGCCGCTCCGCCAACTGACGATTGTTTCCCCATTCCGGATGCGCATCCAGCGGCAGGTGATAAACCAGCAGGTTGACCCCGCCCTTGATCAGTGCACTGATTCGACGTCCCTTCATCCCCCTGATCGATGCAGCCTCTCCTCTCCAGAAAAAACCGTGATGTACCAACAGCGCATCCGCCCCCCAATCGACGGCTGCGTCGATCAGTGCCTGACTCGCTGTAACGCCCACCATTAAACGTTCCACCTTTGAAACCACCTCCACCTGCAAACCATTGGGACAGTAGTCATCGAAGCCATCGGCATTCAGGCAGTCATTGCAGTAGGTTTCGAGCGAATGGATGTTGATCATGATTATTCCGTCCTGACAGTGAAACTGATGGCATGTTAGGTTACCCCCACTATGCAAATCGGAAAACTCCTCTCATTTCTGCTCACCTCGGTAACTGCCGGCATTGCAGCCGCTATCGTCATTCTCTTCCTGGTACCCGGGCTGCTGTACAATGACAAGCCACCAGAGCCGGAACTCAACAGATCAGACGCTGGAGAAGAGATCACCAGGCAACCGGGTCCTTTCTCATATGCGGACGCAGTCTCCATTGCCGCGCCCTCCGTGGTCAATATCTTTACGGCCACGATTACCACTGAACGCCAGACACTGCGATTCAGGGATCCGATACTGCAACACCTGTTTGGCGACTCTCTCCCGGAGAAGATCCGGCAGCGACGCGATACCAGTCTGGGCTCCGGCGTCATCATAACAAAGGGCGGCTATCTGCTGACTAACCATCACGTTATCGACGGCGCTGATGAGATAAAGGTCGTGCTCGCCAATGGCCACAGCGTCAACGTCAGCCTGATCGGCAGTGATGAAGAGTCGGATGTGGCGGTATTGAAGATAGACGGTGAGCCAAACCTGCCGGCGATACCCATCGGCAACTCCGATACACAACGGGTGGGTGACGTGGTACTCGCTATCGGCAACCCCTTTGGGGTTGGTCAGACGGTCACCATGGGAATCGTCAGCGCCACCGGTCGCACCCATCTTGGTATCAATACCTTCGAAAATTTTATTCAGACAGATGCGGCCATCAATCCCGGCAACTCAGGCGGCGCCTTGATCAACGCCCGCGGCGAGCTGATCGGCGTCAATACTGCAATCTTCTCCAAGAGCGGCGGCTCTCAGGGCATAGGTTTCGCCATCCCCTTCGATCTGGCAGAAGGGATCATGCGCCAGCTGATCGCCAGTGGTCAGGTGGTACGCGGCTGGCTGGGCATACAGGGACAGGATGTGACCGAAAAGCTTGCCGAAGCGTTTGGCCTACATGCCGTTGAAGGCATTCTGGTCACAGGCGTACTCGAGGATGGCCCGGGGAGCCTGGCCGATATGCGTCCCGGCGACGTTATCACCGAGGTCAACGGGGTCAGGCCCCACAACTCTCATGAATTGATGCAGCTTATCGCCAATGAGCCACCGGGGTCGGTATTGAAGGTCAACGGATGGAGAGGCAATACCGAATTTACGGTCGACGTGATATCCCAGGAACGCCCACCCTCAACACGCTGAAATAACGGCTGTAGATTGAGCCTGAATCGCGAGAACCCGCACGATGCCGAACAGGCAGCGATAAAACCAGACCATCAACCGCTGCGGATCGATTCCAGCGCATCCGGATAGGTAGTGCCAACGATCCCCTGCCCGTTTACCCAGTCGAGATACTCAGCCAAGGCCCGTTCCGAGGTGGCGGTGAAATTCTTACTGTGACCAATGGCCACCAGCGGCAGCGACGCCGGCTCCCCGGCAAAATGTTCACACCACTGGCGGGTGATCTCCATCAGCTGCGGCACCGGCAGCGTGGAGAAATCGAGCATTACCGTCCCAAGTTGCCGCAACCGACTGAGCCGGCCAACTAACCGGGCGGCAGCTCCACCCGGCCCCCGGTAGGAACCCTGACAGCCCTCTGCCAGCCCAGCCTTTCGCAAGGCCTTCAGATGATCCAGGCGGGCCACCCGGCCAGTAAGAATGGGGAACTCCCACACGCCATGGGAGACCGGTATAGAGAGGTCGTGGTCCGCATTCCAGAAAGGCAGGTCAGGGGCATCACGGAAATCACTCCACTCCCCGGCAGTGGTATTGCGCAACCCAGGAGCCACGGTGGAGTCGATGAGAAAACCCTGATCCGAGAGGGCCGCCAGCACCGACGCCGACGGCTGGATACACCACCCCCCGGCACGAAAGGCGATACAGCGGTAGTCGGGACGCTGCTGCCGGGCCAGCTCCTCCAGCCATACCCGGCCCCGTCCCAGCAGATCTGCCACCTCATGGAGTGGAAGATCACCGATGCGCCAGCGCGAGAGATCGAGTTGCCAATTCCCCGCCGGATCGAGCTTTGCGCCCTGCCATTGGGGATGCAGGTGGAGTTGCAGGTCGTGACCTCTGGCCAGAGCCTCTGTCAGCTGCTGCCTCACCGCATCACTTTGGGCCTGGCAGGCGGGTTCCCGCTCCATGGCGGCAAACTCCAGCGCCTCCACAAACAGGGTCAGCGGCACACCACGGGATTCGGCAATGGCCAGGATACGTTCCGTCGACTCCAGCACACAGGGCCGGGGCTGCCCGGAACCGTCGCCGAAGACCTCGTAGTCTACTGTGAGTATCAGCTGTGCCGGTTGATTCACAGAAATGCCTGGATTGATCCGCAGACGGGATCGAACTACCAGGTGAACTCGCAGCTGAAGCGCTCACCAGGCTCCGCCTGAAGGGTACCCACCAAAACATCGATGGGCTGCCGACTGCCCAGACTCTCGGAATACCAGCCCAGATGGGGTTGCTCCTCCCCACGGTGGATTCGCCACTGCAGGGCGGAATCGCCTTGAATCCTCAGCGTCTCCTCCACTCCCTGCATACGGGCATGAAACTGGTGGGGGGCATCCCCCGCCTGCAGCGTCACATCGGGATGGAAATGAAAAAAGACCCGCACCGCTGTGGCGGCATCGGCGTGGATCTCGTCCTCAACCCGCAACTGCCGCTGCTCCGTCACCAAGGTCACTCGGCGCTGGTGGCGCACACCCCGGTCGGCGTATCCGGTAACACTGCCCGCCACACTCATGCGACTGAAAGAGTCTGTCATCTCCAGCCCTTCCAGGCGCTGCCGGGAGTGCTGCAGCCAGAGAAAGGCGCCGCCGATCTGGGACTGGTCGTGGCCGTTGATCTCCACCGTATTGTGGGCGGCGGTGCTGCGGAAGTAGTCCCGCCAGTCGGGCTGGGTGTGGTAGCAGTAGGTCCCGGGATCCACCAACCACCAACGGCCGTCGAGGGCCAGCAGCAGGCTGTTGGCGTCGGCGTGGCCATGAGCCGCGATGGAAGGATAGCCCAAGGGTCCGGCGTCAAAGATAACGTGGGCACCATTACCCTTCAGCACCGCGTAACCTCCGTCGGAGAAGAGCAGACCGCCCGGCGCTTCTTGATCTTCCAGCGCCTGGGCACTGCCATCATTATCACTACCCGCCACCTGGCTGTACCAGAAGGCCTTTTGCGGAAGCTTATCGCCACCGCAGCCCTGGCCAGTCACCGCACGGATGGCACAGCAGACATCCCGATAGGGGTCTGCCGGGTCCCGCGGCTCAAAACGCACCACCACACCGTCGTCAGAATCGCCAATCTGAGGCACGGTCCCACCCACCGGACGCAGGGCACTGATGAAGCGCTCCATTGCCACCACCCGGGAACGGAAGGTGTCGCTGAAGGGGTTGCCGTAACGCTCCCCCACCAACTGGTTGAGGAAGAGGTACTCCATCACCCAGAGGTGATAGTAGTTGGCCTGCTCCCGGTTGACCCCATCCTCGAAGACCTGTTTCACCGCCTCGGCTTCCAGCTCCTGCTTGGCCTGCGCAGCCCAGGCATTACCCTCGTCGCCAAGATCGAAGACGCTGCAGCCGACCCAAAGGCCGGTCAACTCGCCGATCAGATGATTGTTGGCGGAAGAGTGGCGGGAGAGGAAGTGGCGAATGAAGTGGGCGTGCTGATAGATGGCCAGCCCCAGCGCGGCGGGATCCTTCGCTAGTCCGAAGAGCCCCTTTTCATCACGCAGAGAGAGCAGGCTGTGGACGAAGGACCAGGCCACCAGGCGCAGGGCCACCTCCAGGGTGCTGCACCAGTGCACGCCGAGACCGAATGGATTCTGCTCGATCCAGCTGTCGATCTGGCCCACCGCCAGATCGGCATAACGGGCATCCCCGGTGGCGGTATAGGCCACGGCGAGGGGCACCAGGTGGGGATGACGGGCTACCTCCCAGAGAGTTTTGCAGTTGCCCACCCGGTCGTTGTCCCGGTAATCGATCCCTTTGCCGTAGATCAGCGGCGCGACTATGCCGGACTCGGGATCCCGATGCCAGTTGAAATCCCCCAGCACACTGACCTTGTGGTGGCCGAATATGTCGACATCGCCACTGAGCAGCGTCTCGTAACCCCGGAGTTGATCACCGTAGGCGCTCTGCCACTGTGCAATAATCGTTTGCGGATCCCCCTGAAACAGGGACTCACGACCGCTGATCGGCTGCTTGGGACGGGGCTGCCAGCCGCCACCGATGCGTCGGCGCTCCAACTTTCCCTGGATCACCCGACCGACCCGGAAGAGGATCTCCGCCGGGCCCATCGCCTTGATACGGTTGATCTTCCAGGCCAGGGAGCTCATGCCGACATTCCGTATTCCCGGTGCCATATCTCAAGATTGAGCAGCGCCCAGAGCAATTTTTCGTGATTCTGCACACCATTGACGTGGTCGTTGACGTAGCGCTCCAATACCGGCCTGTTGAAGTAGGCGGCGGTACGGGAGTCGGCACTCAGGATATGGTCGCAGAGGTAATCCCTCATCGGACCCTGAAACCACTCGTTCACCGGCACCCGGAATCCCACCTTGGGCCGCTCCAGAATCGACTCCGGCAGGATCTGTTTCATACCCTCCCGCAGCATCCACTTGGTGCTGCCGTTACGAATGCGGCAGTCGTCAGGCAGGGAGGATATATAGGCGGCCAGATTGTGATCCATGAAAGGCATACGCGCCTCCAGGGAGGCGGCCATCGTCATGCGGTCGCCCCGTTCCAGCAGATTGTCCGGTAGCCAGCTGGTCTGGTCGAAATAGAGGATCCTGCGCAGGTTGCTGTTGTCGGCCGCAACGTCGTAGGGCGGCCCCTCGAACCCCTGGTAACCGTCGACACGGAAGGCAGCCAGGGCCTCCCTGTCGCGCCAGTTGAGCGCCCCGAACCAGCGTGGCATGCGCTCCTCCCACTGTTTCAGGCTCAGGTTGGCGACAGCGGTCTTAACCCGGCGAAACTTGTAGGGCAATGCGTTGACCAGACTGTTGATCGGCGCCTGCAGCAAGTCAGGCACATAACGGTAATATTCCGCGTAACGATCGAAACCGTGTTTGGGATAACCCCCCAGAAACTCATCACTGCCCTCGCCGGTGAGCACCATCTTCACCGTCTTGCGTGCCTCCAGCGACAGCAGGTAGATGGGAATATCAGAGGGCTCGGCTACCGGCGCATCTCGAAAGCGCACCAGTTTGGGCAACTCATCCATCAGGTGGGCCTGGGAGACCGTCAGTTCATGGTGGTCGGTATTGAATTGATCGGCGATGCTCTTGGCATAACCCAGTTCACTGTAGGTAGACTCCTGAAAACCCACGGAGAAGGTTTTGATCGGCTCATTGCTGTGCCGGCTCATCAACCCAACGATAGCGGACGAGTCGATGCCGCCGGAGAGAAAGGCGCCGAAGGGCACATCCGCCACCATGCGGCTCTCCACTGCCTTATCCAGTTCCCGCATGAAACCGGCCACCGGGTCTGCCACTGCGACTGTGGGGTGGCGGGGGTCCCGATCCGGAGGCGTATAGTAACGGCGTACCGCGAGTTCACCGTTTTTCCACACCGCGCAGGCGCCCGGCGGCAGCTTTTCGATCCCCTGAAAAAGGGTGCGGGGCCAAGGCACATAGCGGTAGGCCAGGTAGTCCCAGACTGCGCTCCGATCGACCTCCCGGGCCACCCGTTCATGCACCAGCAGGTTCTTTATCTCGGAGCCGAAAATAAACTCGTCCCCCCGGCGCCAGAAATAGAAGGGTTTCTTACCGAAGCGATCCCGGGCGATAAAGAGCTGCTGGCGCGCCTCGTCCCAAAGGGCGAAGGCGAACATGCCCTCCAGCTTGTCTACGCAGGCCTCCCCCCACTCGTCATAGGCGGCGAGCAGGGATTCGGTATCTGAGGTGGTGTGGAAAACGTAACCCTTGGACTCCAGTTCCCTCCGCAGCTCCCTGTAGTTATAGATCTCCCCGTTGAAGACCACCTGGGTGCTACCACGATGATTGGCCATCGGCTGATGTCCACCACCGAGGTCGATAATGGAGAGGCGGCGGTGGGCCAGCCCGACGCTGTAGCGCCCGTCTCCGCTGTCAGTGGCGTAAAACCCCTCATCGTCAGGACCGCGATAGACGATCTGATCCGCCATCTGTTTCAGCAGAGCCTGGGGGGATTCGAGGGGATTATTAAGGACGAAGCCGGCAATACCGCACATAGTTATTTTACTTTCTCGACAGGTGTATCCGTACAAAGCGGATTTGCAGATACGACCCGGTGCAAATCACGCCGCGAACGCGTCGGATTATACATAGAAGGCTATGGGGTGTCCCTCTGGGAACTGGGGAAAAAGGTGAAACAAGTATGTGTCCGGTGCTGCCGGATGCAAGCTCTCTTTACTAACTGAAAGTGCGTAGGCCCGATCAAGCGTAGCGGATCGGGCATTCGGGCTTTGATGAACGATTGAGGTTGCCGGTTCCGCTACGCTTGAACCTGCCTACAAGACTACAGAATAGCTCCCTCCCCGCGGGGAGGAAAAATCAAAACGATCCTGATACCTGTCACCTGTAACCTGTCACCTTCTTTATCTAAAAACTGGTAGCCCAACCCACCTCAATCTCCCACTGACTCATCCATATCTCACCGGTCTGGGGACCGGTCATCGGGTTCGTACCGCCCACACTCTCCTCCGGCGCATACATGAAAGAGACATTGATCTCGCTCTCGTCCTCCAGCCTCCAACCAAAACCGGCGGTGTAGTGCTGTCGAACCACTGCGGGCGCCAGGATGTTGAAGAGTGCCTGTTGGTTCTCGAAAGGCTTGGATGCCTGGCTGAAACCGGCCCGGAGCGTCAGATCCTGACTGTAGAGCCACTGCAGGCCAAATTTGTAGACATTCATGTCATCCCAGCCGAATCCGTAACCCTCATCCGACCCCATCAGCGGCGGAACCGGACCGACCGAGGAGTTGCCGATCGCGTTGACGTCGGAGAAGAGAATGCGCTGAAAATCGAAAGAGAAGGTCCAGTCCGGTAAAAATATATAGGAGAATCCCAGATCAAAATTGGCGGGAATATCAAAGTTGCCCTGTTCCGCAAACAGACCTTTGTATTTGTCAAAATCGCTCATCCACATCTTGGTCTGGTAGGAGGCGCCAATCTTCAGCTGTTCGTCGAATTGCCACAGCCAGCCCACTCGCAGTCCGCCGCCGTATGAGACATCGGTGCCATTGCCGGTAACGCTATCAGGCGATTCAGACATCAGCTTAAAGGGCTCCAGCCCGGTAGCCGAAAACGACTGAATCGAAATGATCGGCGTGATACCGATCGAGTGCTGTTCATTCAGCAAACGCGAATAACTGACGCCGATAAACATCTGCTTCAGATCAATACCGGTCGGGCTCGATGCATCGAACTGGGGATCACCCGTCGGATTGAAACGTGCAAACACCGCTCTGTCGTACTCGGTATTCATACCACCATTGCCACCGATGGCAATGCCGATGGAGCTGACATCATCCAACATATAGTTGGCTGCGAAATGGGGAATAAGGAAGAGATCATTTTCACTTTCAACCTTGCCCGGTTCGATGGGCGCCATTCCCGGCGGGAGGTTGGCGTCAGCGGTATAACCCCGTTTTGGGGCAAACAGTGAGGCACCCACTTCGATGCGGTTACCAACCACCGCCAGGGAGGCCGGGTTGCTTGCCGCGCACATGGCGCCAAAGGCCATTGCGACGCAGGCACCGGCCATCGATTTTGATTTTGGCCCATAACCGTGGGTCCAGTAACCGTTTGTCGCTTCAACAGGTACTGAGAGAGAAACACTTACCAATAGAGCAAGCGATAGGACGTATTTTTTCATTTGAGGCTCCTCCAAACTACGGACTTCAGGAGTTATTCTTTTTTGGCTAGGTGGGGATGCCGACTCGGGTAATCCCTTAACCGCCCAAGGGAAACTACTTCAGCCTAAGAGAGCTTCAAATGATATACGTCAAAGTAAAGTGGAAATTGCCGAAAGAAAGGCCGAGTTTTCACCCGGTGTCCCCACGGTGACCCGCAGACAGTCCTCCAATAGCGGGTGGGCACCATGCAGATTCTTAACCAACACGCCTTTCCCCTTCAGATCCTCAAACAGGGAGAGCGCCCTGCCCTGCGGAACGCGCAGCAGGATGAAGTTGGCGTCGGATGGATAGGGGGTCACACCCACCACTCTTTCGAGTTCGGCAAACAGCTGCCCACGCGCCTCACAGACGGCATGTGTCTGCTCATCGAACACCGGCTGGTGGGCCAAGGCAAAGTCAGCACTGACCTGGGTCAGCACATTGATGTTATAGGGCAGACGAGTCTTCTCCACCTCTCCTAACCAGTCTGCCGGACCCGCCAACAATCCCAGCCGCAGACCTGCCAACCCCATCTTGGAGACAGTGCGCATTACCAGAAGATTGTCGAACTCGCCCAAGCGACCCATGAAACTCTCATCGGTAAAAGGTGCGTAGGCCTCGTCGATCACCAGCAGACCGGGGGCCGCCTCGATAACATCCTGGATGGCGTTTTTGTCAAACAGGTTGCCGGTAGGATTGTTCGGATAGGCAAGAAAGATCAGCGCCGGCTGCTCTTTTTCGATAGCCGCCAGCAGGGTTTCCAGATCAAGACTGAAGTCACCCCCGTTGAGCGGCACCCCCGCATAACGCATTCCACAGAAGGTGGCGATCATGCGGTACATGACAAAACCGGGATCCACCGACAACACTGTCCGGCCGGGAGCCGCAACACTCATCGCCAACATCTGGATCAGCTCATCGGAACCGTTGCCGAGGATGATCTCCGCACCTTCAGGCACCGACATCGAGACCCGCAACCGCGCCTTCAGGTCGGCGGCCTGAGGGTCGGGGTATCGGTTTACATCCACCCCCGTCAGCAAGTCGAGCCACTCACGGCGCAACTCATCCGGCCAGGTGTAGGGATTCTCCATGGCATCGAGCTTGATCATGTCACCGGGGTCCGGCACATGATAGGCGCAGAGAGTACGGATCTCGGGGCGCACCCACTGGTTCAGTTTTTCGTTATCGCTCATCGCTTACCCTGTCGAGATGTTCAGCAGTAGTGGATTTTCTCCGGCCCGGGTCCTCTAGGATCCAGCTCCACAGCAACCACCCTCTTGCTGAACCGGCGGACAGGGCACGCTGCCATAGGAGCAGAAGACACAGCAATCCCCCGGCTTTGGCCGCAGCAGTTCGCCACAACCGGCGCATTCGTAATACCACTGACAGGCATCTGTCGGCATCTCCTCTTCGGCACGATGCCCGCACTGTGGACAGGTAATCACTGAACGTGTGACCACCGATACCATCATTTTTTCCCGCGATACTCTGCGGAGCGGGCATGGGCCGTGAGACCCTCACCACGGGCCAGCACCGAGGCGGTCTCCGCCATGGTCGCAGCGCCTTCCGCGGAGGCCATAATCAGGCTGGAGCGCTTCTGAAAGTCATACACCCCCAAAGGAGAAGAGAAGCGCGCCGTGCGGGAAGTGGGAAGCACATGGTTGGGACCGGCGCAGTAGTCACCCATCGCCTCAGCAGTATAGCGCCCCATGAAGATTGCCCCGGCATGGCGGATCCGCTTTGCCATCGTTTCCGGATCCTCCACCGACAACTCAAGATGTTCAGGTGCGATGAAATTCGCCACCTCCACCGCCTCATCCATATCACGAGTCTGAATCAGCGCGCCACGCACCCGCAGTGCGGTGGCGATGATCTCCCGGCGCTCCATGGTGGGCAAAAGTTTGTCGATACTCGCCGCCACTTGGGCGATATAGTCGGCATCCGGGCAGACCAGGATCGACTGTGCATCCTCATCGTGTTCCGCCTGAGAGAAGAGATCCATGGCGATCCAGTCAGGATCGGTCTTGCCGTCGCAGACCACCAGGATTTCAGAAGGTCCGGCCACCATATCGATGCCGACCTGGCCGAATACCGCCCGTTTGGCGGTAGCGACATAGATGTTGCCTGGGCCGACAATCTTGTCCACCGGCGGCACTGACTCCGTACCGAAAGCCAGGGCAGCCACTGCCTGGGCGCCGCCGACGGCGAAAACCCTGTCCACACCGGAGATGTGGGCCGCCGCCAACACCAGTTCATTCAGCTCGCCACCCGGCGTCGGCACCACCATGATTAACTCCAGCACACCGGCCACCTTGGCGGGGATAGCGTTCATCAGCACCGAGGAGGGATAGGCCGCCTTGCCACCGGGCACATAAAGCCCGACCCGATCCAGCGAAGTCACCTGCTGACCCAACAGTGTGCCGTCCGCCTCGGTATAGGACCAGGACTCCATCTTCTGATGTTCGGCGTAGGCACGCACCCGGCCTGCGGCAACATTCAGTGCCTGCTGCTGCGACTGCGGGATCTGCTGCCAGGCCTGTTCAAGCCGTTCCAGCGGGATCTCCAGGTCCGCCGCGCGCTCAGCCTGCCAGCGGTCGAAGCGATTGGTAAAATCGACTAGTGCCGCATCACCCCGCTCACGAATCTCGTCGATAATATTATTTACGGTGTCGTTCACCGCCTTGTCGGATACCGACTCCCAGGCCAGCAACGCATCCAGCTGCGACTGAAAACCCTCATCGGCGGTGTTCAGTATTCGAATGTCGGTCATGGATTTGATCCCCACATATTTATTCGGATCACAAAGAAGTAGGCCGGTTCAAGCGTAGCGGAACCGGCAACGCCTTTTTTCGAAACGCCCGATCCGCTACGCTTGATCGGGCCTACGTTCTCCCGCGGCATCACGCTCCACCACCTCAGCCATCGCCTCTTTCAACGACATCATCGTGGCGTGTTTCATCTTCCAGGCGGCCTTGTTGATGATCAAGCGGGAACTGATGTCGGCGATATGTTCCAGCGGCACCAGTCCATTGGCCTTCAGGGTGTTGCCGCTCTCAACCAGATCGACAATCAGGTCCGCCAACCCGACGATGGGCGCAAGCTCCATGGAGCCATAGAGTTTGATGATCTCCACCTGTTGCCCCAGAGAGGCGTAGTAGCGCTGGGCGCTCTTCACATATTTGGTAGCGACTCGCAGGCGTCCCGGCCTGTCGGCCACTGCGTCCTTGAAACCGGCAGTCATCATACGGCAGCGGGCAATCTTCAGATCGAGGGGTTCATAGAGCCCCTCACCACCATGCTCCAGCAAGACATCCTTGCCTGCCACTCCCAGATCCGCCGCCCCGTACTGAACATAGGTCGGCACGTCGGTTGCGCGGATAATCACCAGTTTCACCTGTTCGTGATTGGTGTCCAGGATCAGCTTGCGGCTGGTCTCCGGATCGTCCAGCGGCTCAATACCGGCATACGCCAACAAGGGCAGGCTCTGTTTGAAGATGCGTCCCTTGGAGAGTGCAATGGTGACAGGTACGTCAAATTTCATGCTTTTCATTTTCGTTTCCTGACACCATCAACTGGGTATGCGCCGGATCTCGCCACCCAACCCGGAGAGTTTCTCTTCGATATTCTGGTAACCGCGATCGATATGGTAGATACGATCCACCAGCGTCTCGCCATCCGCCACCAGCGCTGCCAGCACCAGACTGGCGGAAGCGCGCAGATCGGTAGCCATCACAGGTGCACCGGTCAGGCGTTCCACCCCGGTACAGATGGCCGTATTGCCCTCAAGGCGAATCCTGGCGCCCATGCGCTGCAGCTCCTGCACATGCATGAAACGATTCTCGAAAACGGTCTCGGTGACAATCCCCACCCCTTCTGCCACAGAATTCAGCGCGGTGAACTGGGCCTGCATGTCGGTAGGGAAAGCGGGATAAGGTGCGGTATGCACATCCACCGCCTTGGGCCGCCGGCCTTGCATGTCCAGTGTCATCCAGTCCTTGCCAACTTCGATATCAGCACCCGCTTCGCGCAGCTTCTGAGTCACTGCATCCAGCAAATCGGGGCAGGTGTCCCGCACCTTTACCCGTCCGCCGGTCATCGCTGCCGCCACCAGGTAGGTACCGGTTTCAATACGATCCGGTAGCACATCGTAATGCGTGCCGATGAGCTTCTCCACACCCTCAATGGTGATGGTGGAGGTGCCGGCACCACTCACCTTGGCGCCCATCTTATTCAGACAGTCCGCCAGATCCACCACTTCGGGTTCCCGCGCGGCATTTTCGATCAGCGAGGTGCCGTCGGCCAAGGCCGCTGCCATCATCAGGTTCTCCGTACCGGTTACGGAAACCATGTCCATGACGATACGCGCGCCATGCAGGCGTTTCGCCCGGGCGCGGATATAGCCCCCTTCGACATCGATGTCGGCACCCATGGCCCGCAGGCCGTCAATATGCAGATTTACCGGACGGGATCCAATGGCGCAGCCTCCCGGCAGAGAGACATCGGCCTGCCCAAAGCGACTGAGCATGGGACCCAGC
Source organism: gamma proteobacterium endosymbiont of Lamellibrachia anaximandri (assembly GCA_016756835.1). GTDB lineage: Bacteria > Pseudomonadota > Gammaproteobacteria > Chromatiales > Chromatiaceae > QGON01. The sequence continues at coordinate 25,959 of JAESPE010000015.1, forward strand.
ACCAGGATCGATGCGCGCATGGTCTTAACCAGCTCATAAGGCGCATAGAACTCCTTGATGGTGCACGTATCGACCTCGATACTCATCTTCTCATCCACCACCAGGGTGATGCCCATACCGCCCAGCAGCTCCATTGTGGTGGTGATATCGTGCAGATGCGGTACATTGCCGACGCTCATCGGCCCATCGGCCAGCAGCGTTGCCGCCAAAATAGGCAGCGCCGCGTTCTTGGCCCCTGCGATACGGACTTCACCGTCCAAGGGACCTCCACCATTGATGATCAGTTTATCCATCGACTCGGTTACCGGATTTTTCGATTATGCGGAAAAATCGTGCATGATAACGAAATTCATGGCAAAACGGGAGATCGGAGCATTTCAGTTCAGAAATCAGATCCCTCTCCACCCTGAAAGTCTCCTGACAATGTCGCTTCCATCATCCCGACTGAGTCGACCCAAGCAGCTGCAGAAAACTGTTTTTATCCTCTTCATCCCAAACGGGCAGGCTTTTGATCATCGGCAGGAGGCCTTCAAGCTCATTTCTGAGAAGATCGATATGTTGTTGTTCGACAAAATGCAGGGGCTGTTTTTCATTGCCACCAATATTCACCCCCACGCTGAGTGACTTGAAGTGTTTCAGCGTACTGAGTCCATCCAGCGTACTGGGGTAGACAAATATCCCCTTCACATTCAACCGGGACAGGAGGAAAAGAACAAATTCCGCCAGATCACCCAACACCTTACTGGAATTTCGATGGTCCTCATCATGCCGCTTTTCACCCTTCGGCGGCACCGCAACACCGATGATATAGAGGTAGACATTGTCCGGATCAATTGATTTCCAGCTCAGTGCATCCCGGGTCAGAATCTCTTCATGGGTGGTCTTATTGTCGAGAAAGCTGTGGTAGGTCTTCTCTGTCACCGGCACCAAACCCCAATACCCTATTGGTGTCCCGGTGAAATCGAAAACGATTTTCATGGCATAGGCATTAAGACGCCGGCAAGCCCAATAGGCAGCGTCTGACACAATCACCTTACCGTTAAAAGAGGCAAGTCTTAACTTCAGAACCCTATCCATGTCGCTTTCATTCACAGCCATTCTTGATCTGTACCTGTCATTAAAACAGTCCGGCACTGAAAGCCCTATCCGGCCTTTTCTGGTATCTGTCTCCACATAACCCCGGTTCTTCTTGTTCCGCCAGTCGGCAGATTTTTTTCTAGACCAAAATATCAGGCTCAGCGCCACTGCGATCAGGCCTAATATGACGTCGATCTGTTCGGCGATCTCCCACATTCAATTTCCCATCCCTTTCAAATTTATCAGTCCCGCCGCAAGCGGTCAGAAATAGCCATCGGCGTATAAAATCGCAGCACGATGAAATAGGTCGACACCAGAAAAGTAAACAGGGTGCTGAGCTGAATCAGATATGAAGCCTCTGCCCCGATCTCCCCCAGATCATAAGCCAGAACCGCGACCAGCAGGGAGAATTCACTGAGTTGCCCCAGGCGGAAACCCACTTCGCGACTACGCTCGTTATCCTCGCCGGCATGATAGAGCAGACGACGAAAGACCCAGGGTTTGATCAACAGCAGCAGCCCCGCTAACAGTAGCGCAGGCAACACCACTGCAGGCAACATCTCCAGATTGAAACCTGCCCCAAGAGAGAAAAAGAAGAGAATCAGAAAAAAATCCCGGAGCGGCTTCAGGCTTTCAGCGATATAGATCGCTATTGGACTGGTCGCCAGCGAGATGCCGGCAATAAAGGCACCCATCTCATGCGACAACCCCAGCACACCTGCCAATTCAGCCATGGCCAGACACCAGCCTATCGCCATCAGGAAGATATACTCTTTGATTTTGCTGAAACGCCGAATCAAGGGTATGAGCATAAACCGGGCAACCAGCCAGCCGCCGCCAACCATCAACGGCAGTGCCAGCAGTAGCAGGACGATGTGCAGCACCCGGTTCATCTCACTACTGCCGCCCTGCAACATCAGCAGCATGGCAATCGCCAGCAGATCCTGCAACAACAGGATGCTGACGATGATCTCACCGGTGCGTTGATGATGCAGCACCGTGGTCGGCAGCAATTTCAGGCCGATAATAGTGCTGGAAAAGGTCACGGCCCCACCGATCACGAGACACTCGATCAGGTCGAAACCAAACAAAAAGGCCAGAACCGCACCGATGAATGCAAAGATGAGGGAGCTGATGAGCGTAACCAGCGTGGTCTTGCGCACCATGCCCAGCAGCTCTTTCGGCTGCAGGTCCAGACCAAGCAGAAACAACAGGAAGATGATGCCGATATGGGATATCTCCTTCACTGTCTCGGGGTCGCCGATGAGATGCAGCCCCCAGGGGCCGAACAACGCACCCAGTACGATATACGAAATCAGCAGCGCCTGACGCACCAACAGGGCGGCGGTGGCCAGCACCGCCGCGCCGGAAAATATCAGAAAGAGGGTGAGAAATATCGGGGACTGGTCCACGTCAGTCGATACGTTTTCAAGGCGTCTTGACGGTCACCGTCAGCAGCAGATCTTCCAGATTACACAGTCCTGCGATAGCAATCAGCGCCTGCGGCATGCCGGAGACCTCCAGGTTCGCCCCATGATCCTGCGCACTCTTCATCCACTCCAGCAATAACGCCAGACCTGCGCTATCGGTACGCTTGGTATGCGAAAGATCAATAGAGATCCCCTGAGAGGGGTTGAACAACTCCTGCGACTGGGCAAGCAGACTCCGCGCAGTGGAAAAGGTCAAATCCCCCTCCACCCGAAAGTGGAAAGCGCCCTCACGAAAAATGGTCGCCTCGCTCACAGATCCCGTCCTATTCAAGACCCTTCTCTTCCGCCTTGCTGAAAAGAAACTGACCAACAATCTCCTCCAGCACCAGGGCGGACTGGGTCATGGTGATCTCGCCGCCGTCCGCCAACATCTCTTCGCTGCCGCCGGGGTCGAGTCCGATATATTGCTCACCCAATAAACCTGAAGTATAGATCTTGGCAAAGGTATCGTCAGGAATCTGATCGTATTGGGATTCAATACGCATGGTCACCAACGCTTCGTAACTGCTCTGGTCATAACGAATTTCCACCACCCGGCCGAGACGAACCCCCGCCATCGCCACCGGCGAACGCACCTTCAGGCCGCCGATATTGTCGAAACGCGCACTGACTTTGTAACCCTCACCCGTGGTGAAAGCACTCAGATTGCTCACCTGCATGGCCAGAAAAAAGAGCGCAATCAGCCCCGCCGCCATAAAGGCGCCGACGGCGATCTCGACCTGTCTAATTTTCATCATTCACTCTCCAAACATCATCGCCGTTAAAACAAAATCGAGCACCAGCACCGCCAGTGCCGAATGGACCACGGTACGGGTGGTGGCCCGGCTCACACCTTCTGAGGTCGGTACCGAATCGTAACCCTGAAACAGGGCAATCCAGGTGCAGACCAGGCCGAACACCAAGCTCTTGATCACCCCGTTGATCACATCCTCATTCCAGTCGATCTTGGCCTGCATCTGACTCCAGAAGGCACCGTCATCCACACCCAGCAGTCCCACCCCGACAAAATAGCCGCCCAGAGCACCGATGGCGCTGAACAGGGCCGCCAACACAGGCATGGAGATCAGACCGGCGAAGAAGCGCGGCGTAAGGATACGGCGCACCGGGTCCACCGCCATCATCTCCAACCCGGAGAGTTGCTCAGTGGCCTTCATCAGACCGATCTCGGCGGTCAGCGCGGAACCGGCCCGACCGGCGAACAGCAGCGCGGTCACCACCGGTCCCAGCTCCCGCACCAGTGAGGCCGCAACCATCACCCCAAGACTGTCTTCGGCTGCGAACTGGGAGAGCACGTAGTAACCCTGCAGAGCCAGCACCATGCCCACGAACAGGCCTGAAACGGTAACAATGACAAGGGTACGCACGCCGACGGAATAGGTCTGCGTGACCAGCAATCCTGGTCGCGGCAGCAGGCTGGTGATACCGGCAACAATCTGCAGGAACAGCAGATGAGCACGCCCGAAGCGCTCCAGCGCCGCCATGCCGTGGCGCCCAAATCGGGCCAGCGCGTCCAGCATCAAGGCTTCCTCCCGGATCCAAGCAGCTCCTCCACCAGAGGCAGAGCCTCATAATGGAACCTCATAGGTCCGTCCGGCAACCCCCGCATGAACTGGCGCACCTGATCGGATGTGGATATCGACAGTTGATCCGGCGTGCCCTGTTCCACCACCTTACCCCCTGAGATCACATAGATCAGATCGGCGATGGCCGACGTCTCCTCCACATCGTGGGAGACCAGGACACTGGTGATCTGCACCGCGTCGTTGAGACGCCGGATCAGCTTTGCCAGCACCCCCATGGAGATCGGATCCTGACCGGTGAAGGGCTCGTCATACATCACCATCATCGGGTCCAGCGCAATAGCCCGCGCCAAAGCCACCCGCCGTGCCATGCCGCCGGAGAGTTCCGCCGGCATCAGATCGTGAGCGCCCCGCAGCCCCACGGCTTCGAGTTTCATCAGTACCAAGACGCGGATCATCGACTCCGGCAGATCCGTATGCTCCCGCAGGGGATAGGCGACATTTTCAAAGACATCGATATCGGTGAGCAACGCGCCACTCTGAAACAGCATGCCCATGCGCATGCGCAGCCGGAAAAGATCCCGCCGGGAGAGACGGTGCACGTCGATGCCGTCCACCTCGATGGTACCGGCATCGGGCCGCAATTGGCCCCCGATCAGTTTCAGCAGCGTGGTTTTGCCCGTGCCGCTCGGCCCCATGATCGCCGTTACCCTGCCACGGGGGATATCGATATCGATGCCATCGAAGATCACCCGACTGCCATGGGCGAAATGGAGCCCGCGTATTTTGACGATCGGCGTTTCAGCGCTGCCGGAGTGGCCTGACATTTCCAGATACAATCCCTTCGTGAATGAGAGTCGCCATTGTGTCGGTGGGCTGTGGTGGGGTCAAGCAAGACCCAGCAGTTGTGCCAGCTGACGCAGATCTTTCAGCACCGCCATATCCATCCGCTCGCCCTCAATGAGCAGCAGCACATCGGCACCCTCCGGCACCTGCCCTGCCAACGACTCCAGCAACGCCCGCTGTGCCCGCAGATCACCCAGGCTTTCTGCCGTCAGGCGGTAGGCAGGAGACACCTTTTCGGAAAGCTGCTGCCCCTTCGTTGCCAGTGTAAATCGGGGAATCTCCCCCGTGCGGGTTGTCTCCACAACTGAATCGACAACAACGCCGCCGAGATTATCCCCCAACAGATCAGCAACAGCGACGGGGTCACAGCCTCCGCCTCCACCCTCCAGCGCAAGATAGAAGCGAAACCCCTCTTCCACATCATCAATCCAACTCTCCACCTGTGCCTCGTCCGCCTTGCACCAGAGCGCCATCGGCACCAGCACACCTGGCACCTCATTGGCATAGTAGGTCAGCCGCCAATCCTCCGGCAGGTCATCAGGATAGAAACTGCCTTGCCAGGCGGGATGATCCCAACCCACGGCGAGAATATGAAAGACAGGGCGGTTATCGGGCATAATCGAAGTTGATTCAGTTCGGAGTTCAGAAGATGGCGGACATTCTACCTTTCAAACGCCCCAAACTCAGCGAGAAACACAAAGGCAAAGGATTGTGCCGGGAGGGTTTCCACAAATGGGAAGTGGTGGATGAACAGTCATTCGACGTAAAACAGGGGCGACTGGTCACGCGCTATCGGTGCAAGCGGTGTGGGGCGACCAAGATCAAGGCGCTGTAGAGCTTTTTCTGTTTCTGTACAGCAGCACGTTAGCCCGAATGCCCGATCCGCTATGCTTGATCGGGCCTACGTTTCAGTTCTATTAATAAGTAGCACCAGTCAGCAGATCCTCAACCGCTCCACCACCTCACCGTCGGTCAGGTGATGGAAGTAGGCCATGCCTGCCATTGTGATTACAATCCGATTAACCGGTATTATAGTGCCTGCCCTAACCCTGATTACCATACCGCTGCAATCCGTGACCCCTGATCAACTCCTGAAAGAAGCCGACCGCTGCGTCAAGTGTGGGCTCTGTCTGCCTCACTGCCCGACCTACCGCAAGTTGGCGAATGAAGCGGATTCACCCCGGGGCCGGATCGCGCTGATGCAGGCACTGGCCAGTGGTGAACTGTCACCGACGCCCACACTGCGGCTACATCTGGAACGCTGTCTCAACTGCCGCGCCTGCGAAACCGCCTGTCCCTCGGGAGTCTCCTATGGCGAACTGATAGACGCCGCCCACGCCATGCTGCAGCAGTCAGCGGGTATCAAAAGGCCGCTGCGCCGGGTTTTACTGAACCTGCTCAGTGAACGCAAACTTTTCGGCCAAACCACCCGTCTGCTGCCGCTGCTGTCCCGTACCGGCCTGTTGCGTCTGATCAAAAAGGCGCCATCAAAGCCTCTCAGACAGCTGGCAGATCTGGCATCGGAAATGCCGCTTTACCAAGCCCCTCCTTCTGGCCTCACCCCTGCCGTCACGGCAGGTGGCGGCAGTGTGCAACTCTTTATCGGTTGCATATCCAGCCAGGTGGATCGTCCTGTGATCGATGCGACCATCCGCCTGCTCACTCACATGGGCTTTGCGGTGAATGTACCCAAACAACAGGTCTGCTGCGGCGCCCTGCATCGGCACAACGGTTTCCCGCAAGCCGCCGACCGGCTAAGCAAGCAAAACAGTGGCGTGTTCACCTCACCCAAACCCACGGCCCTCATCACCCTCGCCGAAGCCTGTCACAAGGAGCTGCAGGAGCAGACCCGGTCCACGCCACGCCTGCAGACGATTTCAGCGTTCCTGCTCAACACACCCTGGCCGGAGACCTTTCATTTCACCCCATTGAAGGCAAGGGTGGCGGTACACCGCCCATGCTCGGCATCAGAGGACGCTCCCATGACACTGCTGCAACGGATACCCGGCCTTATCCCCTTCCTGCTGCCGAAAAACACCATCTGCTGCGGCGGCGCTGGCAGCTATCCACTAACCCAGCCAGCGCTCGCCCAGTCGCTTGGTGAGGACAAGATCGCACTGCTGAAAGAGACAAAGGTCGACATACTGGTCACCAGCAGCACCGGCTGCACCCTGCAGTTCCGCAGCCAGATCAAACGTGCCGGGCTCGATATCGAGGTACTGCACCCCATTGAACTGCTGGCACGGCAACTGGACTTGAACAGTAAGTCAGACAGGCTTATCTTTTCACTATGAGACAGAGAAACTACAGCCCAGCTGACAATCTGCTGATCGGCATCGACCAGGTCCTGCGCACCCTGTTTGGACGCCCCCAGGTCACCGAACGCAGCAACCCCGCACAGACCATCCCAGAGTCGGAGATGAGTGACCAGGAGCGGGACGAAACCGCCCGTCTGATGCGCATCAACCACACCGGTGAGGTCTGTGCCCAGGCGCTCTATCAGGGACAGGCGTTGACCGCGAAGCTGCCGGATGTGCGGGAGAGCATGGAACGCGCAGCCCAGGAGGAGAACGACCACCTCGCCTGGTGCGAAAAACGGTTACTGGAGCTGGACAATCGCAAAAGTCTGCTCAACCCGTTTTGGTATGGCGGATCATTCCTCATGGGCGCTGCCGCAGGATTAGCGGGGGACAAATGGAGTCTCGGCTTCGTTGCAGAGACCGAACATCAGGTCGAAGCCCACCTGAACAACCATTTGAACCGCCTGCCGCCCCAGGACGAAAAGAGCCGCGCCATTCTGGAACAGATGAGAGAGGACGAGATCCACCACGCCACCGTCGCCCTCGAAGCGGGCGGTGCCGAGCTACCGGAACCTGTCAAACAGGCGATGGAATTCACCTCAAAACTGATGACGAAATCGGTTTGGTATCTTTAAAAAACAGGTAAAAGGTAAAAGGCTAAAGGTGAAAGGATTGGCCAGCCTGAGCTTTGCCCGGAAACAGTCCATTGCCGACTAGCGTGTAGGCCCGATCAAGCACAACGGATCGGGCATTCAGATATGGCAGAACTTATGAAACTGCGGGTTCCACCACGCTTGAACCAACCAGCAAATCTCCCACAACAGTAACAACGAAGCTTGGCCTATCCGCTGGCACCGCCTCCTTTAACCTTTAACCTTTAGCCTTTCTCCTTCCGCCCCAAAACTGCCCCAGACACCTCTTTCCAAACCGCCTCCCCAAAGACGCGCTTTACCACCAGCGGCAGACTGACGGCGCCATGCGCCAACAACCGGCTGTGAAACGCCTTGAGCGACAGCTCAGGCTCCTGGCGCAGTACGACTTCCCTTGTCTGCTCGATCATTGAGACGCCGATCAATGCCATGAAGGCGTCTGTCGGCCGCCTGGAGAGATGGGTCAGCCGCGCTTCGGCCAAACCGGGGGCGGGATGATCGAGCAGGGATTGCAGCCGATCCAGTGCCTGATGGCTATCCAAACGCCCCATGTGAAATTCGAGATCCACCAACGCCTGCTCTGCCAGCGCGAGGCGACGGCGAGCCAGCAGCACCATATCCTCGCGGGTAAAAAAACCTCGCGCCTCCAGCAACCAGCTGATGTAGTGCGCCCAGCCACGCTTGAAAGCGGCGGATGGGTTGATCTGCCGCACCAGGCTATGGGCCTGCACACCACCAGCCCAAGCCAGGTAGTGACGCCCGGTCCAGCCAGCATAGAGGCAGCGCAGGCGAATAGCCGAAAGGGTTTCACCACCCTTCAACTGCCGCCTTTCGTCCGGGATCAGCAGGATCCCCCCACTCTCGCTGCGCAGATAGCTGCCACAGTCGGGGCGGCTGAAACAGCCATCGGTAACCCGAAACTCCAGTGGCTGCGACGGCAGCTCAAGCAGATCCTGCGCTTCGACAAAGGCCTTGAACCTGGCACTCTCTTCGCGATAGGCCTGACACCTGGCATCCCCGGAGAGATCAGCTTCGGAAACATACTGTTCGCCCAGGGCCTCCTGGTCTATCCCCAACTCTTCGAGATGGCGCAAATAACGCGCCTGCTGCTGTCGTGCCAGCGCCAGCGCCTGTTCTCCTGTCAGGGACAGCTGGTGCCGATGAGTCAGTAACCGGTCCACCTGCTCAGGGCCGCAATCGGAACCACCTGCGGCCTCGGGGACCAGGTCGTTGATCAAAAACTGTCGAAAATCCTCGATCACCTCTGCCGCACTCGAACCTAGCTCCTGCAGCCGTCCCTGTTCAGCACAACATTGATGGGCCTGCGGCAGTTCACCATGAAGCCGATGCAGCCAGGGAAGACCTGCTTCCGACATCTCCAGCGCCTCAGCCAGCCAGAGGGTCGAGACCAGTTCCGGCAGTTCCGCAAGCTGCGTACGCGCATCCCGCAGATAGTTGCCGGTGCGTTCCAGTATCCCTTGCAGCGCTTCACAGAGGGCGGCTGGCTGGCGCACCATTAACTCTTGCAGGGGGCGCAACGGCAGGTAACGGGCCGGGTCGCGGTGACGCCAATCCTGCTCCAGCAGCATGCGGTGTTCTATCATCGCAGCCCCGAAAATCAATTGAAGATCGAGCTGCCGGTCCGGATCAAGCGCCTCGAACCGCAACTCTTCCAGTCCCAGCAGAAGATTGCTCAACCAGGAGGAGAGCGCTCCGACATCGTCGTCACCATCGGCAGCCAACAGTCCCTCATAACCAGGCACACCGGCGAAGATTGCCGCCACGGGATGGTAGCGGAACCAAACCTTGTAGAATTCGGAGATGAGCGCATCGAAGTTCGCAGTCTCAGGCATCACGGATCTCATAGTCGTGGGTAATCTCTGCCATCTGCCCAAGCATGATGGAGGCGGAACAGTATTTCTCGGCACTCAGGGAGATTGCGCGGGCAACATGTTTTTCGCTCAGCCCCTTGCCGGTGACGATAAAATGGGCATGAATGCGGGAAAACACCTTCGGCTCGGATTCGGCACGTTCCGCCTCAAGCTCCACCACGCAATCGGTCACCTGCTGGCGGGATTTACGCAGGATACTGAGGACATCGAATTCGGTACACCCCCCCATGCCCAGCAGCAGCATCTCCATTGGCCGCACGCCCAGATTGCGTCCACCATGCTCCGGCGGACCATCCATCACTACCGCATGACCACTGCCCGATTCACCCAGCATGGTGGCGTCCTGCACCCATTTAACCCGTGCCTTCATCACAACTCCGAAAAAAATATTACGTTTCGACAATAAATTTACAGTTCAGCCACCCATTAACCTCGACGAACCGATACTTCATTCATATGATATTCAATGAATCATTTGAGAATTTAAGTGTCCCTATCATCGATATTGAACGTTACACCAGCTATCCTTCAACAACAAACAGGACTTGCTAAACTTGCGGTGGCGCCTATGCTGCCACTAAGCTATTGAAACATTAACCAGGACGTCGAGCAGAAAGATCATGTCGATCATACAACCACCACCTCAGGACCCGGAATACCTTCAGCGATTCCTCTCCTTTTGTCATCGTCGGCGTTATCCAAAAAACACCGAGATCATCCATATTGGCGACCCTGCCGATGTACTCTACTATCTGATCGAAGGTTCGGTTGCCGTCTATATCGAAGACGACGACGGTAAGGAGATCATCCTCACCTATCTCAATAAAGGTGAATTCATCGGCGAGATGGGACTCTTTATTCCCGCTCCCAAGCGCAGCGTCATGGTACGCACCCGCACTCCTTGTCAGATTGCCGAGATCAGTTACAAACGCCTGGAACAGCTGTTCGATGGCGACCTGCACGACTACACCAAAGAGATTCTCTATGCCATGGGCGCCCAGCTCTCCGAGCGGCTGGTACAGACCAGCGCCAAAGTTGGACATCTGGCATTTCTCGACGTTACCGGGCGTATCGCCCGCACCCTGCTGGACCTCTGCAAAGAGCCTGACGCCATGACCCATCCGGACGGCATGCAGATCCGTATCACCCGCCAGGAGATCGGACGCATTGTCGGCTGCTCACGAGAGATGGCAGGAAGAGTGTTGAAGAACCTGGAAGAGCAGGAACTTATCAACGTCAAAGGAAAGACGATTGTGGTGTTTGGGACGAGATAGGAACTGGGTGAAAGGTCAAAAGGAGTCAGTGCCACTGGAAAAGCCGAACGCTGTCGTAGCTGCCAGCTGTAGGCCTGATCAAGCGAAGCGGATCGGGCATCCATGCTTTGGAAAAACGATTTAGGTTGCCGGTTCCGTCATGCTTGAACCGGCCTACGGCACTGAAGCCAGAAGGCATCGTCACAAACTGTGTTTTACCTTTCACCTTTTACCTAAATTAAAGAAAAGTTCCGCCAACTTCTCCCCCGGATCCTCAGCCCGCATAAACGCCTCCCCCACCAGAAACGCGTCCACGCCGTTTGAACGCATCAGGGCCACGTCGTCACGGGTGTGGATCCCGCTTTCGGTCACCAGGATGCGATCATCAGGAATTCGTTCCAACATGCGCAGACTGGTATCCAGGCTCACCTCAAAAGTGCGCAGGTTGCGGTTGTTGATGCCGATCAGCCGGTTTTCAACCTTCAGCGCCCGCTCCAGTTCCGGCTCATCGTGTACCTCGATCAGCACATCCATTCCCAACTCATGTGCCAGGTCATTAAGTGCCCGCATCTGCCCATCTTCCAGACAGGCCACGATCAACAGGATGCAGTCGGCCCCCATGGCGCGCGCCTCGTAGACCTGATAGGGATCGATAAAAAAGTCCTTGCGGATGACCGGCAGGGCGCAGGCAGAGCGGGCCTGTTTCAGATACTCGTCACTGCCCTGAAAAAAATCGATATCGGTCAAAACCGACAGGCAGGCCGCCCCGCCCTTTGCATAACTCCGGGCGATCTCCGCAGGACGAAAGTCCTCCCGCAACAACCCTTTGCTGGGCGAGGCGCGTTTGATCTCGGCAATGACGCCTGCCCCGCCCGTTGCAATCCTCGCGGCAATAGCGTCTGCAAAACCCCGGCAGGAATCAGCTTCACCGGCCATCGTCTGCAGCTGCTGCAAAGGCGTGCGAACCAGACGAGCTGTGATCTCCTCCTGTTTGCGCAGGACGATTTTCTTGAGTATGTCCGGGGTATCGCTCATTGAGCTTCTGTCATCAGACCTCATTCGGCACCACTCTGTTTAAAACATCGCCTTTCAGAAAGGCATCGATATTGGCAACCACCTGGTCACAGATCTGCTGCGACTGGGCAGGATCACCCGGATTCAGGCCAGGCACATTACAGACCTCGATACCACGGCTGCCAGCGGTTTCGAAATCGATATGCCCAGCCTCTTCCCCCGCAACGACGATCAGCCGCAGCTTGAAGGCTTCATCCAAAACCGCCTTGTCGATCGGCGTGGAGACGGAGACCACGATATCCGCCCGCCAGCAGGCTTCAATTAACCCGGCCGGGTCAAGTTCGACAAATTGCAACCAGCCAAATTTTGGGTAGTCGACTTCCGGGAAGTCCGGCTCACCCGCCAAACGGCCGCTGTCCACGACAACAATATTCATTAAGATTACCTTTTGGGGAGCCACAATGGTGCGCAGGTTGCACCCTACGTTTCTATCTTAGACAGGGGTTACTCAAAGCTCTGGGTCAGGATCACCAGCTTATCCAGCCGACTGCGGGCTTCGCCACTGGCAATCGCCTGGTCCGCCCTGTTGATACCGTCCATCAGCGTGTCGGCCAAACCCGCAGTATAGATGGCCGCACCGGCATTGAGCTGCACAATATCCCGGGCGGGTCCCGGCCGGTCTTCCAGCACACCCCGAATCACATCGAGACTCTGCGCCGCGTCCTCCACAGTGATTTCACTGATCGCCGTGCGGCTGATGCCGAACTCCTCCGGCTGAATGGTATAGCGGCGGATCTGGCCCTCTTTCAATTCTGCCACATCGGTGGCATCGCCAATGCTGATCTCGTCCAGCCCGTCACGGGAGTGAACCACCATAACGTGGTGGCTGCCCAGCTTCTGCAGGACTTCCGCCAGGGGCTGCAACAGCTCTTCACTGAAGACCCCTAACAGTTGATTCGGTACGCCGGCAGGATTGGTCAGGGGCCCTAACACATTGAAAACAGTCCGCACCCCCATCTCCTTGCGCGGACCGATGGCGTGTTTCATCGCGCTGTGGTGGCCCGGAGCAAACATAAAACCCACACCCACCTCCCGCACGCACTGCTCGACCTGCTCAGGCGTCAGGTCCAGGCGAATACCGGCAGCTTCAAGTGCATCGGCACTGCCCGACTTGCTGGAGACCGACCGATTGCCATGCTTGGCGACATGGCAGCCCGCCGCCGCCGCCACGAACATGCTGGCGGTGGATACGTTGAAGGTCCCGGATGAGTCTCCGCCTGTACCGACGATATCCACGGTATTCGGCAGATCGCCGACTGAGACGCCGCTGGCGAGCTCACGCATGACAGAAGCGGCGGCGGCAATCTCCGTCACCGTCTCTCCTTTCATGCGCAGACCGATAAGAAAACCGCCGATCTGCGCCGGCGTGGCGCCACCTGTCATGATAGTGCGCATGACGCCCGTCATCTCATCGGAGTCGAGATCCTGACGAGCCAGAACCTTGTTGATGGCCTTCTGCATCTCCATTGGTACTCCCCCTTAACTGATATTCACGATCATTTAGCGCCTGCTCTCCAGATCAGCCACATGCGCCAACGCCGCCCTGACCAAAAACAGGGTCAAAGGCACCATCATTACAGCTCCCACCGACAGCATGACGAGCGCATAATGCTCGAACTGCCAAGCGGCAGGCATCAGGCTGGTTGCGTCGATATATTCAGCCAGCCCCAATCCAAAAAGAAGGCTGCCGATTGCGTTGACGATCAGCAGATGGAGCGGCGGTCTGGTGAGGTTTTTTTCCACCTGCGCTTCCCGAGGCTATCCAGCATCCATCCAAAAAAACATATCTAACCACAAAGCACACGAAGAGCACTAAGATTAAGGCGATTGATCAAGCATAAATTTTCTTCGTGTGCTTCGTGCCCTTAGTGGTAAAAAGCAAAGATTCCGGACGAACACTATCTACCCTCGATAAAATTCCGCAGCAAATCGTGACCATGCTGAGTCAATATCGACTCAGGATGAAACTGTACACCCTGTACGTCCAGTGTCTTGTGGCGCACACCCATGATCTCATCCATCTCACCGGCTTTTTCGGTCCAGGCAGTAATCTCGAGGCAGTCCGGAAGCATGGACCGTTCGATCACCAACGAATGGTAGCGGGTCGCCTCAAAGGGATTCTCCAACCCGCTGAAGACACCGCTGTCCGCATGGTGGATGGGGGAGGTCTTGCCGTGCATCACCTCACCGGCGTGGACGATCCTGCCGCCAAAGGCCTGTCCGATCGACTGATGTCCGAGACAGACGCCGAGCAGCGGGATGCGCCCGGCGAAGGCCTTGATCGCCTCCACCGAGATACCTGCTTCGGCAGGGGTACAAGGGCCGGGAGAGATGACGATGTGATCGGGCTGCAGCGCCTCGATCTCCTCAATGCCGATCTCGTCGTTGCGATGGACCTGCACGTCGGCACCCAGTTCGCCCAGATACTGCACCAAGTTGTAGGTGAAGGAGTCGTAATTATCGATCATCAGCAACATGCTTACGCCTCCTCTTCCGCACAGGCGTGACGGTCCAGCCCCGCTTCCGCCAGCGCAACCGCACGAAATACTGCCCGTCCCTTGTTCATGGTCTCTTTCCACTCCAGTTCAGGAATGGAGTCCGCCACCACACCGGCGCCCGCCTGGATGTGCAGCGTCTTATCCTTGATCACCGCCGTACGGATGGCGATGGCGGTATCCATGTTGCCGTTCCAGCTCAGATAACCCACCGCGCCCGAGTAGACCCCCCGCTTCACCGGCTCCAGTTCGTCGATGATCTCCATCGCCCGGATCTTCGGCGCTCCGCTCACGGTGCCTGCCGGGAAGGTTGCCCGCAACACGTCGATAGCGGTCATGCCGTCCTTCAGATCGCCGGTGACATTGGAGACGATATGCATCACATGGGAGTAGTGCTCCACGATCATCTTATCGGTCAGCTCCACACTGCCGATCTTGGCAACCCGCCCGGTATCGTTACGCCCCAGGTCGATCAGCATCAGATGCTCGGCCAGCTCTTTGGGGTCAGCCAGGAGTTCGGCCTCCAGCGCCCTATCCTCCTCCTCGGTATAACCGCGGCGGCGGGTGCCGGCAATCGGGCGCACGGTGACCACCCCATCCTCCAACCGGGTGAGGATCTCCGGCGAGGAGCCGACGATATGAAAATCACCAAGGTTGAGAAAATACATATAGGGCGATGGATTCAGGCCACGCAGTGCCCGGTAGAGATCGAGCGGCGGCGCCTGAAACGGGATAGACAGCCGCTGTGAGATCACCACCTGCATGCAGTCGCCTTCGAGGATGTACTCCTTGACGCGATCCACCGCCGATTTAAAACCCGATTCGGTAAAACCCGAAACGAAGTCAGATTCGCTGATCTCCCGCCCGGCTTCACAGCCGCCACGGGGCGCCTCCTGCTGCATCGCCAGGATCAATTCACGGATACGTCGTTGCGCGCTCTCCAAGGCTCCACCAGCAGATGGGTCGACGTGCACGATCAGGTACATGCGGCCGCTGAGGTTGTCGAATACCACCACCTCATCGGAGACCATCAGCAATATATCCGGGGTCTCCAGCAGATCGGGATTGGGACACTCACCCAGGCGCGGTTCGATATAACGGATGATGTCGTAGCCGAAATAGCCCACCAGGCCGCCGTTGAAGCGGGGCAGCCCTTCCAGTTCAGCCGCCTTGTAGCGCCCTTGAAACTGTTCGATCCACGCCAGCGGGTCACTGACCTCGACGGACTCGATCACCTCGCCTTCACGCTCCACCTCGATGTGATGCCCCATAACACGCACCAAGGTCTGGCTCGGCAAGCCGATAATGGAGTAACGACCCCATTTTTCGCCACCCTGGACAGACTCGAAGAGATAGGTGTAAGGCGCGTCCGCCAGCTTGAGATAGACACTCAGCGGGGTATCGAGGTCGGCAAGCACCTCGCAAACGACAGGTATACGGTTAAAACCCTGGGCTGCCAGGGCATCGAATTCTTGAGGGGTCATGATCCTCTCCACACAACAGACAAAACAACGGATAGACGATTGGTCGGAATCACCAACGCCATCGCGTGCCGGTCTTTAGGATCGTGTTGTGTGAAAGCAGGTACATATCAGGTTCTTTTATGGATTCGGCAACTGAATCAAATTCAAAGTGAGCGGCTACGATAATCCATAACGGCCATACAGCTCAAGCGGCAGATTCAAGCAGACCCTGAATCTCAGCCATGGAGTCGATGACCGCATCGGGATTGGCCTCGCGGATATCGACCCCGTGATTGTAGCCGTAACTCATGCAGACGATCTGAAAACCGGCGGCGCGGGCCGCCTTCACGTCACTCACTGAGTCACCCAGCATCATCGCATCCGAGGCATCGACACCAAAGTGTTCCGCCCCATGCAGCAACGGCATCGGATCAGGTTTCTTTTCCGCCAGGGTGTCGCCGGAGATCACGATATCAAACTCGTCGTGCACTCCCAGGTTCTTGAGCAGTGGAATAGTGAACTGCGCTGCCTTGTTGGTGACACAGCCGAGCTGGTAACCAGCAGACTTCAAATAATCCAGGCCCTCACGCACACCGGGATAGAGCAGCGAGCGCTTGGAGGTATTCTCGGCATAGAGTTCGAGAAAGATCGGATAGGCCTTGTCGAAATCCGCTTCGTCTGGCTCACCGTCGAGCTGACCGATCAATGCGCGCCGGGTCAGTCGCTCCACCCCATTGCCGACCCAGTCACGGACCTTCTCTTCGCCATGAGCGGGGCGACCCAACTGCTTCATCATCTCATCAACGCAGTAGGCCAGGTCGGGCACGCTGTCGACCAAGGTGCCGTCGACATCGATAAGGATCATTTTGGGTTGCTTGAGACTCATAACCTGCTACCTGCCTAGTAATTCAAAAAGGCCAAGGATACGGAAGGATCGATAAATTTTTGCACGCTCTGCCTGTGGAAATTGGCGAAGTTCGTGGCCAACTACAAAAAAACGGGGCCTATCAAGGCCCCGTTTTCAGCACCAGACAGAATTAGACCTTGGCCAGTTCCGCCAGCATCTTGCCGACGATGGTGTTATAGCGGTTGGCGTCGGAATCACCCGGAAAACCAAAGATGCCGGATCCGGCAACAAATGTGTCAGCACCAGCCGCCTTGATCTCGGCGATATTATCGACCTTTACGCCACCGTCGATCTCCAGACGGATGTCGTAACCGGAGTCGTCGATCATCTTGCGTGCTGCGCGCAGCTTGTCCATGGTCCCCGGGATGAAACTCTGGCCGCCGAAACCGGGATTAACGGACATCAGCAGGATCATGTCGACCTTGTCCATCACATGATCCAGATAGGAGAGTGAGGTGGCCGGATTGAACACCAGGCCGGACTTACAGCCATGCTCACGGGTCAGAGCCAGGGAACGGTCGATATGCTCAGAGGCCTCAGGGTGGAAGGTGATGTAGGTGGCACCCGCCTTGGCGAAATCGGGGATGATGCGATCCACCGGCTTGACCATCATATGTACATCGATATCGGCGGTAACGCCGTGGCTGCGCAGTGCATCGCAAACCAGAGGACCGATGGTCAGGTTGGGTACGTAATGGTTGTCCATGACGTCGAAGTGGACGATCTCGGCACCGGATGCCAGTACGTTATCCACTTCCTCGCCCAGCTTGGCGAAATCCGCCGACAGGATGGACGGTGCGATCTGATCGGGTTGACGAGCCATGATTCTCTCTCCTGAAGTTTTAGGCCTCCAGTGCCGTCAACCGGCACCGGGCACCGGCTGGAAGGCGCAGCCCCCCAGCCCCGAATATTTTTTGCCGCGACACTTTACCCCAAAGGCGGACAATTTGCATGACGAGGTTGGAAATCTGGTCTAAATTTAGGGCTGGATCGTTTGGGAACCTAAACCATGCTGCGACAATCTCTGCTACTACTGCTACTTTTCCTGGGCCAGACAGCCTTTGCCGCCGACTTGGCGCGGGAGCAGCGCATCGCCGATCAGATCGTCGACGCCATCCTTGACGGGGAACCTGTCTGGCTCGAAGCGGACGGGCACCGTTTCCTCTCAATCCACACCGAGACCGATGCTCAGGAGACCCGGGGCGGGATAATCCTGCTGCACGGCATGGGGGCCAATCCGGACTGGCAGGATGTCATTCAACCACTGCGCACCCTCCTGCCGGAACGCGCCTGGGAGACCCTCTCGATCCAGTTGCCGGTAGCGGCGAGCGACGCGCCGTTCCATGAATACCTACCGTTGATTCCGCAGGCCTATCCTCGCATTCGCGCCGCCATCGACTTCTTCAAACAGAGGCAGAACACCAATCTGGTGATAATCGGTCACAGCCTGGGCGCACGCATGGGATTGGAGTTTCTCGCCAGCGAAAAACCGGAGGAAATTCAGGCCTTTATCGCCATCGGCCTGCCCACTCCGCCCCGAACAGAAGAGAACCCTGTACTGGAAGCCATTGGAAAAGTCTCCATTCCGATGCTGGATCTCTATGGCAGCCAGGATCTGGAGAGTGTTGTCGCCACCGCCAAGCAACGTCGTATCACAGCCAATAAAGCCGCGCATCCGAACTACAGACAGAGCCGCATCGCCGGAGCGGATCACTTTTTTCACGGCATGGAGTCACCGCTGCTACAGCGGGTCAGTAACTGGACCAGGCGCGTGGCCGCCGGCATGGAGATAGAGGGCGAAACGACTATTCCGTCTGCATCAACCCCTTGATTCTCTTGACATAGTGGCGGGTTTCACTAGGTGCATAAGGCGCCACCTGCTTCCATCTCTTCACCTCGCCGTGTTTACCCTTGGCGCGTCGATAGGCCTTGTTGACGTTGCCGTATCCCGCATTGTAACTCGCCAGGGCAAAAGAGAGGCGCTGCTCTGTGGGCAGCCCCTTTTTCCACCTCCGATAGAGCATGCGGTCATAGAAGATTCCCGCCGCAATATTCCAGCGTGGATCCTCGATATTGATGAAATGAGGGTTCTTTTCTTTAATCTCTTCATAAGTTGAAGGCAGGATCTGCATCAATCCGCGAGCCCCGGCATGACTGCTCGCGTTGGGCCTCAGCCCAGACTCGGCAATCCCCTGCGCCTTGAACCAATGCCAGTCGAAGTGGGGACCGAAGTAGTGCTTGGTGTATTTACGGAAGTAACGGTCGTAGTCGTCTGTCCAGTGCTTATGCTTGACATGCTTGGCCACCCCGGCAAGCGCCAGTCCCGGCAGCAGCACCAATAGCAGAAACCAGCGCAATGTGGCCCGCGAGTCCATCAATTCAGGCCGAGTCCGATAACCAACCCCAGAGCGGTGCCGATCCCAATAAAGATTCCCATGATCATCACGCCCACCGCCAGATTGCCATTCTTCAACTCCTCCGGGATGCTGAAATTGACGATATGACTGAACACCTTGCAACCAAACCACATGAAAAAGATGGTCAGCAGACCACCAAAAATAGCATAGATGAAGTTGAGCAGAATAGGGTCGAAGGTATCGGTCATAATTCCCCTCCACAGGGTATAGGCAGGCGGCTTAATTGAATCAACGCGGGCTTCTTCGTCCCGCGATACAGCAGACAGGTAAGGATAGGCAGGAGTGGGGCAGGAGGCAAGGGGCAGGGAGGTGAAAGGTGAAAGGTGAAAGGTGAAAGGTGAAAGGTGAAAGGTGAAGCAAGTATGTGTCCGCTGCTACCCAATGCAAGCATTTTTTCCAGCGCCTGCAGCCACGACAAAGCTCGGACTTTCCGGTGGCACGGCCTCCTTTAACCTTTCACCTGTATTTATCTCATCCCCCGCGCCTCTTTCACCCGCTCGTAGGCCTTGCGGATCTCATCGGTCTTCGCTGCGGCCATCTTCATCATCTCCTCGGGTAACCCTTTGGAGACCAGCTTGTCGGGATGGTGCTGGCTCATCAGGCGCCGGTAGGCCCGTTTGACCTCTTTGTCCGTTGCGTCAGCCCCGATATTGAGAATAGCGTAGGCATCGTCCAGGGAAAAACGCTCCCGGGGTGCCTGACGCCGCCCTTCACCGGCTCCCGTATAATGGCGCTCCGCCCGGATCATCTTCTCCAGCTGACGGAAGGTGAATTCGGAGATATTCAGCCGCGCACAAATATGCAGCAGCAGTGACTCTTCCTTCGCATCCATGCGCCCATCCGCATAGGCTGCCTGGATCTGGATCTCCATGAACATCTGGATCAGCGTGCTGCGACGATGACACTCGACACGGAACTGCTCCAGTACTTCGTCCAGAGGAAAACCGTCCGCCTTGCCTTCGTTGAAAAGCCGGATTGCGGTCTGGCGCATCTCCTCAGACAGGGACATCTGCTCCATCACCGCCTGTGCCAGACGAATCTCGTCCGGTGAGACATGGCCATCAGCCTTGGCAATGCGCCCCATCACCGAGAAGGTGGCGGTGAAGAAAGCGGTCTGCACCCGCTCACGGCCTCCCGCATCCCATTCGGCGCCACCGCCTGGCATTCCCTCGAGGCCCTTATCGAACTTGTGGCCCAACGCAGCGCCCAACACGGCACCCAGCGCACCCCCAAGCATGAAGCCAAAGGCCCCGCCGACCAGTTTTCCCCACCAACTCAAAGCCTTACTCCTGAAATAGAGACATCGGGCGCCATTCTAATACGAACACCGAGGCGGGAACTACTTGCCTTTCAAGTGAGTCTTCGACCTCGTGAAAGATTTTGGGACATCCCAGTCCCCAAAATCGACTCGGCCTTCGACAGCCTGTTTGTGCCCCGGCCGTCCCGGTCACTGGCACTA
>JAESPE010000150.1 GCA_016756835.1 gamma proteobacterium endosymbiont of Lamellibrachia anaximandri
GGGACGGCCGGGGCACAAACAGGCTGTCGAAGGCCGAGTCGATTTTGGGGACTGGGATGTCCCAAAATCTTTCACGAGGTCGAAGACTCACTTGGTTTTTCCTCTGACCCTGCCGCCGTTGCGGGAGCGCAAACGGGACATTATTCCCCTGGCCAGACATCTTATGTCCCAGCACCTGCTGCCGGGGCAGTCGGTGCCGCCATTCAGTGAAGCGGCTCAGGTTCAGCTCTTATCCCACGATTGGGCCGGAAATGTGCGTGAACTGGAGAATCTGATACAGCGTGCCCTGATCCTCTACAACGGCGAACAGATAGAGGCTGAAGACCTCGCGTTTGAGAGTGCAGATGACATTGAAGCTCCCAGCGTATCCCCAGCAGTCGAAACATCAGCCGGGAGACTGCCGGAAGACCTGCGTTCAGTGGAAGAGCAGATGATCATGGATGCCCTCCATGAAGGTGATGGAAGCCGCAAGCAGGCGGCGGAGCGCTTGGGCATCAGTCAGCGTACGTTGCGTTACAAGATAGCTCGTATGCGCAATGCCGGCATGGCTATTCCGGGCCGGGCCGGCTGATTGGTGCGGAATCTGCATATAACAGATAGATCGATTTGAGTGGGGAGTGAACGATGAGCAACATGGATATCAACCAGGTTCTGGCACAGATGCGGGTGATGGCCGCCCAGGCCGAAAATGCCCCAAAGCAGGTTGAAGAGGCGGGGCAGAGCAACTTTGGCGACCTGCTGAAAAATTCCATTGATCAGGTCAATGAGACCCAGCACGAGGCGAAGGCGCTTACCACTGCGTTTGAAACCGGTGAAGGGGATGTGGATCTTGCCCAAGTGATGATCGCAGTGCAGAAGTCGAGTCTATCCTTCGATGCGATGGTACAGGTGAGAAACAAGCTGGTCGAAGCCTATAAAGACGTAATGAATATGCCTATCTAGCTGTTACAGCACAAATAATACGCAACTGGAAAGAAAACTCAGACTAATCAAGCCGGAATCGCAATCATGGCACTTGCAACAACTGATGAATCGGGTAAGGCACTGGAAGTCAACCAGCGTCTTCAGGATAACCCCATCTTCCGCCAAATCGCAGTTATGGTCGGCATTGCCGCCAGCGTTGCGTTGGGTGTGGCTGTGGTGCTCTGGTCGCAGACACCGAACTACAGTCTGCTCTACGGCAACCTGGCGCAGAAAGATGCGATGGAGATTGTTCAGGCGCTGCAGCAGATAGGCATAGAGTATCAGGTGGATCAATCCACCGGTGCAGTGATGGTGCCATCTGCCGATCTGCAGGAGGCGCGGATGAAACTTGCCGGAGAGGGTTTGCCGCATAGCGATTCTCTCGGTTTTGAACTGCTGCAGCAGGATGCCGGTTTCAACACCAGCCGGATGGTTGAGGCTGCTCGTTATCAGCGTGCGATGGAGGGGGAACTGGCCCGCTCCATTGCCACGCTGGCGAATATCGAGACGGCCCGCGTCCATCTGGCAACGCCCAAGCAGTCGGTGTTTGTGCGGCAGCGCAAGGTTCCCAGCGCCTCAGTGGTATTAAAGCTCTATTCGGGGCGGACCCTGGAGAAGGGGCAGGTGGAGGCGATCTCTCATCTGGTGGCGTCCAGCGTACCGGAACTGGATGTTGCCCAAGTCACTGTAGTGGATCACAAAGGAAAGCTGCTCAGTGGTGCGGACAAATCCGCGCAGATGGCTATGTCCACCAGCCAGTTTGAATATACCCGTGAGTTGGAAGCGCATTACAAACAGCGTATCGAAGATATTCTGTCGCCCTTGTTGGGACAGGATAATCTGCGGGCCGAAGTCGCGGCCGAAGTCGATTTCACGGTGATTGAACAGACCCAGGAGAGTTACGATCCGGATATGAGTGCTCTGCGTTCCGAACAGATCAATGAACAGCAGAGTCGTTTGGGCGAAATGCAGGGTGTTCCCGGCGCATTGACGAATCAGCCGCCAGCTGCAGGCAATGCGCCAGAGCAGGCAGGTGGCCAAGGGGGTGAAGGTGAGGCGGCGACCCCGATCAATACCAGCAAGCGCGCCACCCGTAACTTTGAGCTGGACAAAACCATCAGTCATACCCGGTTACCCAGCAATAGCCTACGTCGGCTTTCGGTGGCCGTGGTGGTCAATGACAGGGTCGCGCTGGCTGAGGATGGCACGCCGCAACGGATTCAAAGGACACCGGAAGAGATCACCCGCATCACCAATCTGGTAAAGGAGACGGTTGGTTTCAATATACAGCGTGGCGACAGCGTACAAGTGCTCAATGAGTCTTTCTTTATCCCCGCCCCCCCTGAGCCGTTGCCTGAACTGGAGATCTGGGAAGAGGCCTGGTTTTGGGATGCGGTGCGGCAAGCAGGTGGTGTGTTGCTCGTACTGTTGTTGATCTTCGGCGTACTGAAGCCCACGATGAATCGTCTCACTGCACAGGTTGTGACGTCGGGGGTAGAGGGTGAAGGTGTCGCCGGTGGTGGCGTGGCAGGTGAAGGGGGGCTCGAAGGCACCCTGGAGGGCGCCGAGGGTGAGGGTCTCGCCCTGGAGGGGGATGAAGCAGTAAAGCTGCCTGGCCCTGGCAGTTATGAAAAAACCATCGATGCCGCGCGCGGTATGATCGAAAATGATCCCAAGCGTGTGGCACAGGTCGTGAAGAAGTGGATTGCAGAAGATGCCGGATAAAAAGATAACGCCCGCTGCAGTCCCTGTGGAAGAGCCGGAAGCGATAGCCAAGATAGGCGGCGTACAGCGCTCTGCTATTTTGCTGTTGGCCTTGGGTGAAAAGGATGCCGCTGAACTGCTCAAACATATGGGGCCGAAAGAGGTGCAGGATGTCGGTATGGCGATGGCGAGTCTGACGAACGTCTCTACCGACCAGATGGAAGCGGTGATGCGCCATTTTGTCTCCACACTGGAGACACAGACCGCCCTTGGATTGGGTTCCGACGACTATATCCGCAACATGCTCACCAACGCCCTCGGTGAAGATAAAGCGGGTGGCGTGATCGACCGGATTTTGCTGGGCCGAAACAGCAAGGGCCTGGAACAGCTGAAATGGATGGATCCCCGTTCCATCGCTGAATTGATCCGACTGGAGCACCCGCAGATTATCGCCATCGTGCTCTCATTTTTGGATGCCGACCAGGCGGCGCAGGTGCTGAGCCAGTTTCAGGAGAAGGTAAGAACTGATGTCATTATGCGCATTGCATCTCTGGATGGTATCCAACCCGCCGCACTTCAGGAGTTGGATGAGATACTGGAGAAGCAGTTTTCAGGTGCCTCCAATGTCAAGTCCTCCAACCTTGGCGGCGTCAAAACCGCTGCAGAGATTCTGAATCTGCTGGATGGCGCGGTGGAGAGCAAAGTCATGGAGCAGATCATGGATGCTGATACCGATCTGGGTCAGGAGCTCCAGGACAACATGTTTGTTTTTGATAATTTGATCGATGTCGACGACAGGGGTATTCAGACTCTGCTGCGCGAAGTGGCTTCAGAACAGTTGCTGCTCGCGTTGCGAGGTGCGGAAGAGGGCCTCAAAGACAAGATCTTCAAGAATATGTCCAAGCGGGCGGCTGAAATGCTCAAGGATGATCTGGAAGCAGCAGCACCCGCTAAACTCAGTGATGTGGAAGGCTCGCAAAAAGAGATTTTGCAGGTAGCGCGTCGCCTGTCCGATGCGGGTGAGATTATGCTTGGAGGTGGTGGTGAAGAGTTCCTCTAAGATTTTGTCCGACAAAGAGACTGAGACGGTTCGCCAATGGTTACCACCCGACGTGGGGGGAGGTGGAAGCTCGCAGACGTTTCAAAAATCGATTCAGCCACCGGATGCGCCGCCCACGGCTGCTGAACTGGAGGCAGTTCAACAGCAAGCTTACGAAGAGGGTTTTGAAAAGGGCAAGGAAGAGGGCTTTGAATTCGGTCACAGAGAGGGACTGGAGCAGGGGCGGGACCAACTGCGGGAATATGCCATGCAGATGGATCGTCTGCTCTCAACTTTGGATCAGCCGCTACGGAATCTTGACAACAAGGTCGAAGACGAACTGGTGACTTTGGTGATCTCAATGGTCAGGCAGTTGGTACGCCGTGAGGTGAACAGCGATCCCGGCCAGATAGTGGGCGTGGTGCGCGAGGCCCTTGCCCTGTTGCCGGTCTCTTCACGCAATGTACGTCTTCAGCTCCACCCGGAAGATGCCGAGTTGGTTCGGGATATCTATTCGCTGGGCGAGAACGATCTTGGCTGGAAAATTATTGAGGATCCGGTGATCAATCGCGGCGGCTGCAAAGTGGTGACCGAGACGTCCCAGATCGATGCAACCCTGGAGTCGCGACTCGCCAACCTGATTGCCCCGTTACTTGCGGGTACGCGCACCATCGATGAAGAGGAGGTGGAGTAGATGTCTTCACATCCTCCCAAAGCTGATCGGAGTGATATCTGGGTCAGCAGACTTCGTGACCATGCCAAACGGATGGGTGAAGGACGCGGCCTGGTGGTCGAAGGCCGTCTGACACGCATGGTCGGACTGACCCTTGAATCTGTCGGTTGCCGGGCGGCAATTGGTGGGCAGTGTGATGTGGTTAGCTCCAACGGCACACATATTGAGGCCGAGGTGGTGGGATTTGGCGAAGAGAGCCTCTATCAGATGCCCACCGGCGATATTCGGGGACTTGAGCAGGGCGCGAGAGTTATTCCAACGGGAAGCGTATGTGAGGCGGTAGTGGGTGACCATCTACTGGGCCGGGTCATTGATGGTGCAGGACGTCCGTTGGATGGAAAAGGGGGGCTGCATGCCGATGAGCGCCGTCCCCTCACCGGACAGACCTTCAATCCCCTGGCGCGAACGCCAATTCGTGAACCCCTGGATGTTGGCGTGCGGGCAATCAATGCGTTAATGAGTGTGGGACGGGGCCAACGGCTCGGTCTCTTCGCAGGATCAGGTGTCGGCAAGAGTGTGCTGCTCGGCATGATGACCCGCTATACCAACGCAGATGTGACCGTTGTGGGTCTGATCGGAGAACGAGGCCGCGAGGTAAAAGAGTTCGTTGAAAACAGTTTAGGTGAAGAGGGGTTGAAACGGGCGGTTGTGGTGGCGGTACCGGCGGACAATCCACCGTTGCGCCGCATGCACGGTGCCATGCTGGCCACCAGCATCGCCGAATATTTCCGGGAGCAGGGCAAGCATGTCCTGTTGCTGATGGACTCTCTCACCCGTTTTGCCCAGGCACAACGGGAGATTGCCCTGGCGATCCATGAGCCACCCGCCACCAAAGGCTATCCCCCTTCGGTATTTGCCAAGCTGCCGCAATTGGTGGAGCGTGCAGGTAACGGTGATAAAGGCGGAGGTTCAATCACTGCATTCTATACCGTGCTGGCGGAGGGTGACGATCAGAACGATCCTATTGCAGATGCGGCACGGGCGATACTGGATGGGCATATCGTGCTCTCCAGACGATTGGCGGAAGCGGGACACTACCCTGCCATCGACATAGAGGCGTCCATCAGCCGGGCGATGAATGAGATCACCACCTATGGTCATCAGGATGCGGCCCGCTCATTCAAACACCTCTACTCCCTCTATCAACAGAATCGCGACCTCATCAGTGTGGGGGCGTATGAACAGGGCAGTGACGAACAGATCGATATCGCCATTGCTGCGATGCCGGCGCTGACAGAGTTTCTGCGCCAGGATATGCGTACCCCCGTTAATCTGCGTGAGAGTCTCGATACACTGGAGGCACTTTTTCCTTCTGAAGCGGAAGTGGAAATGCCGGGAGATCTGCCCCTGCAACCGGCAGGTCGTGTTTAGAAAAAAGGATTTAGGGGGAAATAAAAATGTCACCATCAAAACGTTTGAAGCCTGTTCAAAGAGTCGCCAAATCGCGGGAGCAGACTGCCGCGCGCCAACTTGGAAGATCGAAAAAGTCACTGCACGAAGAGGAGACAAAGCTGACGCAGTTGAGGCAGTATCATCAGGAGTATCTGACGCGTTTCGAACAGGCGGCCAGCAAGGGCATTACTGCTGTCCATCTGCAGGAGTATCGTGCCTTTATCGCCAAACTCGATGAGGCGATCAAACAGCAGGAATCTGTTGTGGCTGCCAGCAAGCAGAATCACTCGGTAAAAAAGGATACCTGGCGCAGTAAACATACTCGCACCGAAGCGCTTTCCAAGGTTGTCGATCGCTATGAGCGGGCTGAGAAAAAAGAGGAGGAACGTTCGGAGCAGAAAGAGAGTGATGATCGAAGCCAGCGACGGCCTGACTGATTCGTGCCCGTCCTGAAAGCGACTCCTGTAGCATGGTTTCTCTGAGCCGTCGAAAAAGTTTACTCATAACCCGGCGGTCGCTTTCCCGACAGGATATAGGCGAAGGCGATCACCTCCGCAATAGCGCGATAAAGGGCCTCAGGAATCTCATCGCCCAATGGGATCTGGGACAGCAGGGCGGCCAGTTCTGCATCTTCATGGAGGGGTACATCGTGTTCCTCCGCCAGCACCATAATGCGTTCAGCCAGTTCACCTCGTCCCTTGGCGGTGAGTTTGGGAGCGTTCTCCCCATCGTAATTGAGGGCAATGGCCAGCTCGGGTTTGCTGTTTCTCTCTTCCTTCGCTGCCAGCCATGGAGAGCGAAGCGAAGGCTGGTAGTCCCCGGTAGCCGCGAGGCCGCACTGCTTACCCGGCGTGCCTTGCGCCAGAGGGGAAGCAAAGTAGGCATCCGAGCGCGGCG
>JAESPE010000151.1 GCA_016756835.1 gamma proteobacterium endosymbiont of Lamellibrachia anaximandri
GCGAGGTTGTCGCGTAGTGCCAGTGACCGGGACGGCCGGGGCACAAACAGGCTGTCGAAGGCCGAGTCGATTTTGGGGACTGGGATGTCCCAAAATCTTTCACGAGGTCGAAGACTCACTTGGGCGCGCCCGACTTTGATGGCAACATCGGGCAGACTGGGAAGGATCAACCGGTCGTTTTGCAGATCTGCCAGCAGTGCCTGGGAGAGCCTGTTTTCTGTTTCGTCTTTTTCGTATTGACCGTTGAGGGAGGCGAGCTCTTCACTTTCCAGGGTTTCAAGGCTGTCATTGGTCAAGCCGTCCAGGAGACGATTGTCGATGAGAAAATATACGATAGGTGTAACTACCGTGACATCGTATTGTCTGGGAATCAGATGAGCGATCGGGTTCATCGCCTGAACTGAACCGGCTTCGATCTCAAAGGCGTGGCCATCGGTGGTTTCCAGTTTTACCCGGCCTTTTAGCAGATAGAGGCTGAAGGCGTCCCTGGACCCTATCGAAAGGAGTTTCTTGCCGCGGATCTCTGTTCGTAGATGGAGTGCATGGGAGAGCAGTTTCAGCTGATCTTCACTTAGCCCCTCCAAGGGATGGAGCTTGGCAAGAATTTCGGCTGGCGGATGTTGGCCGGTCACTGCCATGGCTTCGTGTCGGCTGTTAAGCTCAGCAGCCGCACTTGGGTGCCGGTTGCTGGTGGAGTTGCAGGGTTCCGACCAGCCGGTCCACAGAGGGCAGTTCGTGCCGATTTAGATACGCCTCGATGCCGTTATTGATCTTGCTGCAGATCAGCGGGTCGTAGAAGAGCGCTGTACCTATACCTATGGCGCTGGCCCCGGCGATGATGAATTCAATGGCGTCTTCCGGCGAGGTGATGCCGCCCTGCCCGATTATCGGGATATTGTGATCCCGGCAGACCTGGTAGACCTGGTGAACCTTGAGCAGTGCGACAGGTTTGATGGCGGGGCCGGAGAGTCCGCCCTGGTTGTTGCCGATGATCGGTGTGCGGCTTTCGATGTCGATGGCCATGCCCATCAGGGTGTTGATCACCGAGAAGGCGTCGCTGCCGGCTTCGATGCAGCCCCTGGCATTGCCGGCAATGTCGGTCTGATTGGGGGAGAGCTTGGTGATCAGTGGTTTGTTGGTGGCCTTGCGGCAGGCCTCCACCACCCGTGCAGACATGGCGGGATCGTTGCCGAAGGCGACGCCGCCCTCCTTTACGTTGGGACAGGAGATATTGATCTCGATGGCGTCAATGGGGGAGTCGTCGAAACGCCGTGTGACCTCGTGATACTCCTCCACCGAAGAGCCGGAGACATTGGCGATGAAACGGGTTTCGCTGAAGTCGAGAGAGGGCAGGATCCCATTCACCACCTTGTCCACCCCGGGATTTTGCAGGCCGATGGCGTTGAGCATACCTGCCTGCGTCTCGTAGACCCGGTGGGGCCGGTTGCCGGGGCGGGGCTCCAGGGTCGTCCCTTTGAGGCAGACTGCACCAGCGTCGCGGTTGCTAAAACCTTTGACTCGCGTGTACTCTTCGCCAAAACCGACACAGCCGGAGAGCAGCACGATTGGGGTGCTGAAGGGCATGCCGCAGAATTCTATCGCCAGGGGGGATGGGTCAGTTTGGGTCATCGTCACTTGCATCTGTTTCTAACTTGAGGTCACACGGAGCAGAATGTTCCACATTGTTCTATACGAACCGGAGATTCCACCAAACACCGGTAATATCATACGCCTCTGTGCAAATAGCGGTAGCCATTTGCATCTGATCCACCCGCTGGGTTTCGAACTCGACGACAAGCGCCTGCGCCGGGCCGGACTCGATTACCATGAATGGGCGGAGTTGCAGGAGCACGCTTCGCTGCAGGCCTTCCTGCAGAAGGTTGCTCCAAGCCGTCTTTTTGCCTGTACAACCAAGGGTAGGCGTGCCTACGCCGATGTCGGGTTTGCACCGGGCGATGCCCTGCTCTTTGGGCCGGAAAGTCGCGGCCTGCCCCAGCCACTGCTGGATGAACTGGACGATTCAAACCTGTTGCGTATCCCGATGCAACCGCAAAATCGCAGTCTCAATCTCTCCAACGCCGTTGCCATTATCCTTTACGAGGCGTGGAGACAGCAGGGTTTTGACGGGGCTGTATAAAAGCTAGTCCTCAGCCCTCTGGCGCCGATCGAGCAGGCTGTGAACCGCCTCCTTCGGCGGCAAACCTTCAGAGAGCACCTTGTAGACCTGCTCCGAGATCGGCATCTCAACGTCCATCTTGCGGGCAAGCTGGTAGACTTCGGAGGCGGTCTGTACACCCTCCACTTCCTGGCCGATCTCCTCTTTTGCCTGCGCGATGGTCAGGCCACGGGCGAGGGCAAGCCCCATGCGCCGATTGCGCGATTGGTTGTCGGTGCAGGTGAGTACCAGGTCGCCGAGGCCGGCCAGTCCCATGAAGGTATCCGTCTTGCCCCCGAGGGACTGGCCAAGCCGCATGACCTCTGCGAGACCGCGGGTAATCAGTGCGGCACGGGTGTTGGCGCCAAAACCGAGACCGTCCGCAATGCCGGCGGCAATGGCCAATACATTCTTGCTGGCGCCGCCGACCTGTACGCCGGTAATGTCGTGACTGGTGTAGGCGCGAAACCAGGATGCGTGCAGATAGGCGGCGACTCTCTCTGCATGGGCGCTGGATTCCGAAGCGACGGTGACCGCTGTGGGCAGGCCGCGGGCGACTTCGCCGGCAAAGGTGGGGCCAGAGATGACCGCAAGTTCCGGACGTTGCAGGATGTCGCCGGCGACATCGGAGAGCAGGCGCTGGGTGCCGGGCTCGAATCCTTTGGTTGCCCAGGAGACGCCGACGCCAGGTGCCAGCAGTGGGGCAATGGTCTGTACAACAGTACTAAAGGCATGGCTTGGCACAGCCACCAGCACTTCTGATACCCCCGACAGCGTCTTGTCGAGATCGGTTTCCGGTCTCAGGGATTCCGGAAAGGGGATATCGGGCAGAAACTGGTGGTTCTGGCGATCCTGCTGCAGGCGTTTGATCTCCTCCGGGAGGTGTCCCCAGAGTCGCACATCGTACTGATTGTGGCTGAGCAGAATAGCCAGGGCCGTGCCCCAGGACCCTGCTCCCAGTACGGCGATGGCTGTGTCTGATGGCTTAATGGGTTTTGCCACTGTCGTTTTCCGCCACTTTTTTCGCCAGTTCCTGTTGGTGCTGGGCATAGAGGGCATCGAAATTGACAGGCTGCAGTATCATCTGTGGAAAACTGCCCTTGGTAACCATGTCGGAGATCGCTTCACGCACATAGGGGAAGAGCAGGTTGGGGCAGTAAGAGCCGACAACCGCGCCCATCTCCTGATCCGAAAAACCGCTGATGGAGAAGATTCCCGCTTGCTGCACTTCAGCGAGATAGGCTGTCTGCTCGCCGACCTTGGTGGTTACGGTAACATTGAGAACGACTTCATAGACATTCTCACTCAAGGTGTTGACCTCGGTATTCATGTTGACGTTGGTCTCCGGTTTCCACTCCTTCTGGAAGACGGACGGAGAGTTCGGTGTTTCAAAAGAGACGTCTTTCAGATAGATGCGTTGTATAGAGAGCTCTCGGTTCGGCTGCTCTTGTTTCTCTTCGGACATGGTGCTGATTCCTTCGTTATTCGTGAGAATTTTATTTTTTGCGCGTTATCGGCAGATTGGCGCTCTGCCACGCCAGGATGCCGCCGCGCAGATTAAAAGCCTGTTCAAATCCCGCTTTGCGCAGCGTTTGGCAAGCGCCTGCGGATTGGGCGCCGGAGCGGCAGCTGACGATGACCGGCTGGTCCTTGTGTTTTTCCAGAGAACCAAGTTGGTTGGCAAAACCGTTCATGGGAATGTTGATGGCGTTGATGATATGACCTTTGTGGAAATCGGCGGTGGGACGAACGTCAAGCACCACAGCATCCTGATGGTTGATCATCACAGTGGCGCCGGTCGGATCCACGGAGCCCTTGTTGCCCTGCAGCAGGTTATGGACCAGTAGCCCGCCAACCGCCAACAGTGCCAGCACCAGGATCAAGTGGTTGGTGGAGAACTCGATGAGTTGTTGCAGCATTCAGGGGCCTCAAATAAACCAGAAAGAGTTTGGAAAGTGGGGAAGTGTATAACAGGAACAAGCTCCGGGGTAACCCGGAGCTGAAAAACTGCGTATGGCGAGAAGAATCAGGCGTGAGTGCAGAAGACTTCGCGCATCATGCCGATCAGCCGCAAAGTGCGAAAATCACTGACCCGGTAGTAGACCCGGTTGGCATCTTTTCGTGAGGCGAGAATGCCTTTGTCGCGCAGAATGGCAAGATGCTGCGAGATATTGCTCTGGGACGTGCCGACCTGATCGACGATCTCCTGGACGCTTATCTCCTGATCACCCAGGGTGCAGAGGATCTTCAGCCGCAACGGATGGGACATGGCCTTCAGCGAGCGGGAGGCGCGGTCGATATCGTCGTCAGTGGCAAACAGGGTATCGAATTCGGCCGTCTCGGCATTCAGTACGGGTTTGTTGGGTTTACCGAATTTGTGTTCCATGGAAATGACCTAATTAATAACTAATACAATAATACGCTGTTTTAATAGGGCTTGAGAACCCCCTGATTTGTTCGGGTTTTCCCTGGTAAGCTGGTCGATGTCCGGATGGGCCATTCTGGCCTGAAAATTTGAAAAGTGTTTTAATGCAAAGGTTTATAAGCAACCTGATGGGGTAGACTTCCCGTTGCAGAGCGAAAGAGAAGTTAAGAGATTTGTCATGACGGATAAGCCAAAACCTGTCGTCCTTCTCATATTGGACGGTTGGGGATATAGAGAAGACGAGAGTGCAAACGCAATAGTTGCGGCCAGCACGCCGGTTTGGGACCGGTTGTGGAAAGAGTATCCCCATACCCTGATCCACACCTCCGGCGCTGCGGTCGGTCTGCCTGGCGGGCAGATGGGCAACTCCGAGGTGGGTCATCTTAACTTGGGGGCGGGCCGGGTGGTCTATCAGGAGTTTACCCGGGTCAGCCGTTCCATTCGCACCGGTTCCTTCTTCTCCAACCAGACTCTCACCAGCGCGGTGGACAAGGCTGTGGAGACGGACAAGGCTGTGCATATCCTCGGTCTGCTTTCGCCCGGTGGTGTGCACAGTCATGAAGAGCATATTCACGCTATGGTGAAACTGGCGGTTGAGCGGGGCGTAAAGAAGGTTTATCTGCATGCCTTCCTGGATGGACGCGACAGGCCGCCGAAAAGCGCCGAGGCATCATTGAAGGCGATGAATGATGTCTTCGCCGAATTGGGCACCGGCCGGATTGCCAGTATCGTGGGTCGTTACTACGCGATGGACCGCGATAACCGCTGGTGCAGGACGGAGGTCGCTTATGACCTGCTGACCCAGGGTATTGCGGATTACAGCGCGACGGACGCCTGTGAAGGGTTGCTGCAAGCCTATGCCCGCGGTGAAACCGATGAGTTCGTCAAACCCACGGTGATTGTGCCCGAGGGCGGATCCCCGGTGGGGATCGCAGAGGATGACGTGGTGTTCTTTCTCAACTACCGCTCAGACCGCGCGCGACAGTTGACGCGCACGTTTATCGAGGAGGATTTTGCCGATTTCGAGCGCAAGGCCTGGTCGCCGCTTGGTGCTTTTGTCAGTCTGACTCAGTACCACAAAGGCTTCGAAATCCCCGTCGCCTTCCCACCCGAGCGGCTCAAGAACGGATTCGGCGAATATATTGCAAAGCAGGGCATGCGCCAGTTGAGGTTGGCTGAGACGGAGAAATATGCCCACGTCACCTTCTTCTTCAATGGCGGCCGTGAAGAGCCGTTTGAAGGAGAGGATCGCATTCTGGTGCCCTCACCCAGAGTGGCGACCTATGACGAGAAGCCGGAGATGAGTGCGGAGGAGGTGACCGACCATCTGGTGGAGGCGATCAAAGGCGGCAAATATGACATCATCATCTGTAACTTTGCCAACTCCGACATGGTGGGCCATACCGGTATTCAGGAGGCGGCGGAGCAGGCCATCGAGACCATCGACCACTGTCTTGGGCGTGTGAGGAAAGCGCTGCACAAAGCGGGCGGAGAGGTTCTGATTACGGCCGATCACGGCAATGCGGAGCAGATGGAGGATTTTGCCCACCACCAGCCCCATACCGCCCACACGCTCAATCCGGTGCCGTTGATCTATGTCGGCCGGGAGGGGACGCTGGACGAGAGTGGCGCCCTGTGCGACATCGCCCCGACCCTGCTGAAACTGATGGGACTGGAGCAGCCAGGTGAAATGAAGGGGCATGCGCTGATCAGATTTGAGGAAGAGGCGGAGTGATCCAACGCGCCGGCGCCACGCTGCTGGCATTGGTGCTGTGCGCGGTGATACCTGGCGTCTCCGTAGCGGCTGAAAAAGCGCAATTGCAGCAAAAGAGTGAGGAGCTGGCCCGGGTCAAGGCCCGTATCAAGCAACTACAGACTCAGTTGCAGTCGGCGGAGGGTGAGCGCCAGGGGCATAACAGCGCACTACGGGAGACCGAAGAGCGTACAAGTGAGTCTTCGACCTCGTGAAAGATTTTGGGACATCCCAGTCCCCAAAATCGACTCGGCCTTCGACAGCCTGTTTGTGCCCCGGCCGTCCCGGTCACTGGCACTACGCGAC
>JAESPE010000152.1 GCA_016756835.1 gamma proteobacterium endosymbiont of Lamellibrachia anaximandri
GTCCATGAGTTTTTTATCCAGAGCCTTCAGCTCGATACATTTACTATGCAATTGGAGTACGAGTGATGGTGCAGTTGGAACTGATTATTGCTATTTTGAACTCCGAAACTTGAGTTATTAGTTGAACCACTTCTCAGGCGTTTGATAGTTGTAGCTGGATTACCAAAAGCTTCCAAAAAAACAAAGGGGAACGTTGCCGATTCGAACTCCTGTTCGGCTAAATTGGTTATCGCCTCTTCAATCTCAACGGCATTCAACGGAATCTATCCTTTGTTATTCGATTTTTGATCTTCTATCCATGCGAAAACGTCTTCTCGCTTAAATCGCCAACTTCCGCCCACTTTAAAACCAGGCAGTTTGCCATCGGCAGCTAACCGATAAGCCGTCTTCTCAGCTAGCTTTAGATACCCAGCGACCTCTTTTAGTGTCAAAATTTCGTCTGTCATACCTTATTCCACCTCGATATCACATGAGAGAATAATGGAAAATCGGGGAATCAACAATGGTCAATCACAAGTGCTCATATGAGTAGTAAACACATCTATTGACCAGATCAAGGGGAGAGTGCACCCAAGGACATTTCCTTGGTCGGGATTGAACGGTGATGCGCTCTCGGCATCCAATCGGCGAACGGTTGGTCTAGGGAGTCCAGAGGGGCTATAAAATGCCCTTTTGGTTGATGGGAAGTCCATGAAGGGAGAGCTAACATCTCCTTTCTGGTCGAGATTTCCAAAGGGAGCGAAGGCTCTTTGGTCAATGGGAATCCAAAGGGAGATATGAAATTCTCCCTTGGCCATGGGGTTCTTAGGGGCAGCTTGGAGGCTCCCCTGAGTGGTGATTGAACGGCCATACGTTCACTGGTGCAGCAATGGCTCGATGCCATAAATGCGCCACAAAAGCTCTTACCTGAAGATGTGTGCAGCGCACCATATGCAGGCTTAGAGCGCCTCCTGAGGATAGAACGGACGGGGAAACGTCCTTCTCAAGATAGGTGCGTGGAGGGAAAAATGGCACATTTTGTACTACACGCACACATCTTGCGGTCATCCTTAAGCCAAACCAATACCGGGACTATATTGCGCCTGCTCACTGCGTTCTCTGGCAGATAGCCCAATATTGGTGGCGGATGACGGGGCTACTGACATACGCCAAAAAAAATTCAACAGGAAACCCTAATCACTGTACAACGCAATAAGCGAATTATTGCTCGACACAATTAGCGAACGGTGGTACTACTTAATAAGCGAATTACCGCACAACACAAAAAGCGAACGACTGGATAGAGCGCCATGGCCATACCATCGGAGAAACTAGCACAATCACTTGAGGTACTGCACCAACTTCAAAAGCGCGGCTCGAACGGAGATGTGGTTGCCATACGATCTGGCAATCTGACACGAACCCATCGAGAGAGATTATGCCGGGGCGGGTTCCTACAAGAAGTCATCAAGGGTTGGTACATCCCTGCCCGTCCCGACGAAACTGCCGGGGAAAGCACCGCGTGGTATGCCTCATTCTGGCAATTTTGCGCGGCCTATCTTGAACACCTCAAAGGTAAAGATTGGTGCCTTTCACCAGAGCAGTCTCTATCGCTCCATGCAGAGAACTGGACTGTGCCCAGGCAGCTCTTAGTTCGCGCAGCCAAAGCCCGCAATAATATCACTGCCCTGCCGCACAACACGTCTCTACTTGATGTACGCTCCACCCTGCCGGAGACCAAGGACATTGTGGAAAAAGACGGCCTGCGCCTGTTTTCGCTACCGGCGGCCTTGGTCGCCTGTAGCCCCGGATATTTCAGACAGAACCCGTCTGATATGCGCGCGGCACTATCAATAGTGCGCGATGCATCTGAGGTGCTGGATCATCTACTAGAAGGCGGTCACAGCACTATTGCCGGGCGGCTGGCTGGAGCGTTTCGCAATATCGGGCGCGAGCGCACTGCCGATGATATTTTGAAAACCATGCGCGCCGCCGGATATAACATCCGCGAAAGTGATCCTTTTGAGGCACAAATCCCGGTAATCCTTTCCACGCACGAACAATCACCTTATGCCGCTCGCATCCGCATAATGTGGCAGGAAATGCGAGAGCAGATTATCGAGCGCTTCCCAGTCGCACCCGGCCTGCCGCAAGACACTCAAGGCTCGATGGCTTATCTCAAAAACGTCGAAGATATTTATGTCAGGGATGCATATCACTCCTTATCGATTGAGGGCTACCGCGTTAGCCCTGAATTGATTGAGCAGGTACGTAGCGGCAATTGGAACCCAGACATTATTGAGAATGACAGAGAACAACATAATGCCCTAGCCGCACGCGGATACTGGCAAGCCTACCAAGCGGTGCGAGAGAGCATTAAAAAGGTTCTGAGCGGCGCTAACCCCGGAACTATCACCCAAGATGATCATGGTGAATGGTATCGCCAAATGTTTGCACCTGGGGTAACGGCAGGCTTTTTGCGCCCTGCTGATCTCGCCGGTTACCGCAATAGCCCGGTTTTTATCCGCCGCTCAATGCATGTCCCGCCTAACCGCGAAGCGGTGCGTGATGCAATGCCTGCCCTCTTTGAGCTACTACAAGCCGAAGATGAGCCTTGCGTGCGCGTTGTGCTGGGACATTACTTCTTTGTCTACATCCATCCTTATATGGATGGTAATGGCCGCATGGGGCGGTTTTTAATGAATGTCATGCTGGCAGGTGGCGGCTATCCATGGACAGTTGTTCCTTTGGAACAGCGTAGTGCCTATATGGCCGCCCTCGAAGATGCCAGCGTGAACCAGAATATAGTGCCCTTTGCCGATTTTCTCGCGGGGCTGGTTGATACATATCCCAACAACTCAGAACAATGAATAATGACGCGCATTTTCTTTATGGGCTTTCCACTCTGGCCGCAGAACAGCTGTATGTGACTGGCACATGTCACATTGATATTTTAATATTACTGTAATCTCTTAATTTTACTGTGACATATCATGAGCAAAAAGAATAAGTCTGATGATGCCGCTGTAAGAACAAGGCGAAACAAACTTCAACACATAGGGTTAACCAGCAATGCGACCAACAAACAGGCCTTAGTACAAACGAACGATGCTGTTACATTGCGTAAAGAACTGCGCCTTGATTCAAATCCTATCAAGCAACAGCAAAAGGTTGAGGTGTTAGCACAAGAGACAACAACCAAATGCGTTGCATTTGCACGCAATCATTGGCCTGAGTTAACGCAGGGTTTTGAAATAACCGCATACCTTGATTGGCGTATTGACCGAGAATATTCTAGGGGAGGTATCTATTCATCAAAAAGGCGCTCATTTGAACGTCTTGGACAATTAGCATCAGGGCCTGGCATTTCAATAGCCATGGTAAAATATGTTCATCTATCCGAACTTCAGAAGCACCAAGAATATAAACGCTTTAACAATGATCCTGAAATTGGCAGCTTGGGTAAAGTTACGTCACGCAAATGCTTGCAAGCGACCATTGCTCACGAATGCGCACATGCTATTCATCAGAGCATAGCTAAAATTAATAATACCAAAACCTCCCCGCCTCACGGCAAAGCATACCAGAATATTCTACGGGCTTTGCGTATTCATCTCGGTCTAGTAAGAAAAACCAGAATAAGAACAAAATCATGCGCCATTTGCAAAACGCCTCTGAGTAGCTCAAGTGTCCGTGCTCAATACTGTTCCGCAAAATGCCGGAAAGCTGCACAAAGAACTAGAGACAAAGCCCCTACAAAGAAATAAACAAGAACACTATAAATGGTGAAATACTTCGATTTTTATCAATTCTTAACGTGATTTTAAACAGGTATGGGTTGTAATAGAGGTATAGCAGTGCCATCAGCATTAAGCGGATCAGTCGAGAATACTGGCAATGTTACATCATGGATTGAGGGTGATATCAGGGCGGGAAGAACAGTCTTCCTGTCAAGGAAAGGAATTACCCAATGGACGATATTTTCAAAGGCTTAACACTCAAAGCAACATTCGAAGCACAAGTAGCCGCCGCGCTGATGATCCAGTCAAACGCATTAATCCCGATAAAACTAGCAGTCAGACTTTGCGGCATATCCAGACAAGAAATAGACCGCCGCGTTCATAACGGAACATTCCCCAAACCAACAAAACTATCAGACCGAAGAAAAGCAACGCGCAAAGCATTCTATCTCAAAGACATCCACGACTGGATTAAAAACCCACATATGTACCGTCATTCTGAGCATGATGGAGAAATATAATGGCCACACTTGATTGGAATGTTGAAGATTACCTCAAAAGACATAGACCCAGTATTAACACTAAAAGACAACAAACAGGCAGACGCATTAATCAGCTAAGTAAAGAAGATATAACACTAGATGATATTATTAACGCCTATGAAGTGGTAGCAAGAATCGTCACCATTTATGGCGACATATATTTACCAATATTCGAGCGACTACACCGCGAAATAGAAGAGCATAAAATGAAAAACAAAATGCTAAATATTGCTAAGGATATTTCTTGCAGAAAATTATCCACAGATAAATAACCCAAATAATTGGACAACATTGTTTCACACATCACACCACACTTTTTTCACACAAATTATTTTACCTAATATAATTATCGTTTTCATACAATATGTTAGTGAGCACAATAGTTAATATCCACTCCTTCCTGGGGAGCCATTTTTTGTACAAAGAAAACAAACACTCCTCGCCACCAAACCCACACTGACCTTGAGCTTCTATTAAGCTGTTGACGTAAACTAATTCTTTACGTATTTCATGTATATTGAAATTTGCACACATTTATCACACAAAGTTTCACACATGCGGCATTACATAAAAATTGGGAAATGGTTTCACTACAAACGTCGAGTACCAAAAGAGCATATAAATTACTATCAAAACACCAAGATCATACAAGTATCTTTAAAAACCACATCTGAGTCTGTAGCTATCCAAAGATCAACCATCTTAGACAAAGAATTACAGCGAATATGGTCAGCTCTAAAAATAACCCCTTCTTTTAATAAAGACCATGCATTTGAAAAAGCAGTTGAAATCGCACAAACATACGATTTCTTATACAGACCATCAGAAGAAATAGCGACCATTGAACTACATAAAATAATCAATCGAGCACAGTCTATAGAACCAGACATTGAAACTAACGAAGAAAATGTTTCTGCCATTCTTGGCGGTTATAAAAAACCGCATCTATCCTTAGAAGATATTTGGGATGATTTCTTTTCTTTTAATAAAGCAAATCTTATTGGGAAGACGGACAATCAGCTAAGAAAATGGAAAAACCAAAGATTAAAGGCTATAAAGAATTTTATTGATATAATCGGCAATTTATCCGTCGAGGATATCACTCGCGATCATATATTAACTTTTAGAGCATGGTGGGCAAACAGATTACAAGAAGAGAACATGTCGCCAAATTCTCCAAATAAAGATTTAACACATCTGAAATCACTGCTATTTTTTGCGCAAGATAATAAAAATATCAAACTCAATGCAGAGGCATTATTTGCGCGAATGCACTTTCGAGAAATCGATAGCGAAAAAAGGCCTTTTGAAACTAACTATATTCTTGAGACTTTACTGAATCACAACAATCTAAAAGGACTAAATGAAGAGTGCAGGTATTTTTTATATGCATTTGCAGATACAGGCGCAAGACCGTCTGAACTTGTTGGTCTAAATCCTGATAATGGCGATATAAGATTGGATACGGATATCCCCTATATATACGTTAGACCTAACCGAGGCAAAGAATTAAAGAACAGGTATAGCAAGCGACAAATCCCATTAGTTGGCGCATCCCTATACGCCTTCAAGCACCTTCCCAACGGCTTCAAGCATTATTATCAAAAACCGGATCAACTATCTGCAACCCTGAACAAATTTCTACGCGTGCATGATTTACTGCCGAGTGAAAACCATACTGTCTATAGCCTTCGACATAGCTTTGAAGATCGGCTTACCTCTGTAGAGCCACCTGATAAAGTACAGGCAGCACTAATGGGGCATAAATATGATCGCCCACGTTACGGTGATGGGCCTAGTTTGGAGCAAAAACATAAATGGATACAGAAAATTGCGTTTGATTTATGTGCTATATTAGGATCTTAGAAATCTCACTCAGGAAGCAACTTAATATTTCTAGTTATATGAACATTTATCCTTTCTTTAACCAATAGTCTCTAAGAGGTGTCTGTTTTTGGTCTGTCATAACAATCAATTACTGGTTCTATAAAATGTCAGTTGATAATTTTTCTAGATTCAATTCTGGATATCGAGTTGAATATATTCTTAATTCCTTTGGTAGCAATAAATCACCGATTGAAGAAGTATTTATCGAATACATCGGGGAGGTTAAAAAGGATCTTCAAAACCTTGCAGGCAGTGCATTCCCACACTTCTTTACGCCTCCTCAGAAAAATTCGTGGGTAGTTTCCGGTACGGGTAACGCCCCAAGCGCGTGATATAAAGCAATTTCAGCAGCATGGTAGGTCCGAAATCCGTACGCTT
>JAESPE010000153.1 GCA_016756835.1 gamma proteobacterium endosymbiont of Lamellibrachia anaximandri
GT
Organism: gamma proteobacterium endosymbiont of Lamellibrachia anaximandri; assembly: GCA_016756835.1. Taxonomy (GTDB): domain Bacteria; phylum Pseudomonadota; class Gammaproteobacteria; order Chromatiales; family Chromatiaceae; genus QGON01. The sequence continues at coordinate 3 of JAESPE010000153.1, forward strand.
GCCAGTGACCGGGACGGCCGGGGCACAAACAGGCTGTCGAAGGCCGAGTCGATTTTGGGGACTGGGATGTCCCAAAATCTTTCACGAGGTCGAAGACTCACTTGTCTGTACGATAACCTTCACGATCTTCATACGATTGATCCCGAACCTGTGAACGCATCTGTACCAATTCTTCATTGCTCATGTCTGCATAATCTGCCGCTTCGACACTGATGGATCCTATCGTCAAAGCCACAATCCCTGCCATGGTATTCAAACATTTTTTCATCTAAATTCTCCTCATATGGGTTCGCATGATGGTTTGATACTGTGTAGAGACGCTAATCGCTACACACTCAATCCACGCTGTGCAGTATGAGAGCAAGCTGTTTCGCAATTATTTCGACGCACAGAAAAACTGTTTCAGGTTGTTACAGTCATATAATGCAGGCGCCAAATGAGGGCAGGTCATAACAAATCAGCATCGCGGCTCCTGCTCGTTGAAAACGATCCGGGGATACATCGAAAAATATAGAATGGGTAATAGTGCCTAAATCGATTTTTTCAACATCAGGTCACGAATATGCCCAATGGCGCGGGTGGGATTCAATCCCTTGGGACAGACATCGACACAGTTCATAACGGTATGACAGCGAAACAGCCGGTATGGGCCATCCAGCGCATCGAGTCGATCATTCTCTGCCTGATCTCTGGAGTCAGCCAGGAAACGCCAAGCCTGCAATAAGGCAGCCGGACCAAGAAATTTGTCAGGATTCCACCAGAAGGAGGGACAGGATGTGGTGCAGCAGCCACACAAAATACACTCATAAAGCCCGTCAAGCCTGTCCCGCTCATCTGGCATTTGCAGCGTTTCAACCTCTGGCTCTGGATCATGGCGGATCAGATAAGGTTTTACGGAATGATACTGTTTATAAAACCCCTGCATGTCCACTATAAGGTCCCGAATAACTGGTACACCCGGGAATGGCCTGACTTCAACAGGTTCTTTCAACTCGGCCAGTGGTGTAATGCAGGCGAGTCCGTTACGACCGTTGATATTCATCCCGTCAGAACCACAAACCCCTTCTCCACAGGAGTGTCGGAAACTGAGCGTTTCATCCTGTGCTTTAAGCGCGAGCAGCGCATCACGCAACATCATGCCCGAAGGGATCTCAGCAAGCTCAAAATCCTGCATGTAGGGTTCCCTGTCTTGATCCGGGTCGTAGCGGTAGATGCGGAAACGCATACGCTTACCCGGTCGCTGCAAACAAAATAATCAATAGACGCGCTCCTTTGGCGGAAAACTCTCAACTGATAACGGGCGGGTCCGGACGGGCTTGAAATCCAGGCGATCCTCTTCAAGATAGTAGAGACTGTGCTTCATCCAATTGATGTCATCGCGATCAGGGTAGTCAACCCGCGAATGCGCCCCACGACTCTCTTTTCGTGCGCTTGCAGCCATCATGGTGGCCATAGCGATGTCCATCAGGTTTTCCAGTTCCAGTGCTTCGATCCTGGCAGTATTGAATATCCTGCTGGTATCACGCAGCCGCACATCGGGAAGACGTTCGCGCAGACGCTTTAATTCAGCAACACCTTCTTGCATCACATCCTCATTTCTGAAGACACCGCAGCGTTCCTCCATCACCCGCTTCAGGTCTGTACGCAGATTGTCGACAGTTTCACCTTCGCCGCGCAAATTCCAACGCTGCAATCGTGCCATCGCTTTCTCCACGCCTGCATCGTTCATCTGGCGGTGATAGCGGTTCTCCCGTAAATACTCGATAATGCGGTTACCGGCAGAGCGTCCAAAGACCAGAATATCCAACAGTGAGTTGCCACCCAGCCGGTTAGCCCCATGGATGGAAACGCAGGCACATTCACCGGCAGCATAAAGCCCGGGAATAACCTCCTCTGGCCCATTACGCACCGGCACCACCACCTGTCCATATCGGTCGGAGGGAATCCCTCCCATGACGTAGTGCGCAGTAGGAAAGACCGGAATCGGTGCCTTGACCGGGTCGATATGGAGAAATGTCCGGCTCAGATCCCGGATACCCGGTAGCCGCTTGTGAACAACCTCCTTTCCCAAGTGATCCACCTTGAGTAGCACATGATCTTTGTCAGGCCCACATCCCAGCCCTTCTCGTATCTCTGTGGAGATGGCACGGCTGACCACATCACGGCTGGCAAGATCCTTGGCATTGGGTGCATACCGTTCCATAAACCGCTCACCCTCGCCATTGATCAGATAGCCTCCCTCGCCCCGCGCAGCCTCTGTGATCAACATTCCCTTACCGGCAATGCCGGTTGGGTGAAACTGAAAAAACTCCATATCCTGCAATGGGATGCCGACCCGCAGCGCCATCGCCATGCCATCACCGGTATTGATGTGTGCATTGGTGTTGGTGCGAAACAATTGTCCACAGCCACCCGTGGCAATCAGTGTGGTCTTGGCCTCGATGAGCAGCGGCTCTCCCGTTGCGATCTCCAGCACCAGAGCACCAAGAATGACCCCTTCATCATCCTTTATCAGGTCAATCGCGAAGAACTCGTCAAAGAAATGGGTCTTGGCCCGAATGTTCTGTTGATAGAGTGAGTGAAGTATGGCGTGTCCCGTCCGGTCAGCCGCCGCACAGGTTCTGGAAGCCTGTCCCTCACCAAAATTCTGACTCTGTCCGCCGAAGGCCCGCTGATAGATACGGCCATTTTCAAGACGGGAGAATGGGACACCGAAGTGTTCCAGCTCATAAACAACCCTGGAGGCGGATCGGCACATATACTCGATAGCATCCTGATCACCCAGGTAATCACTGCCTTTGACCGTGTCATACATATGCCAATGCCAATTGTCTGGAGAGACATTGGCCAAAGCTGCATTGACCCCCCCCTGCGCAGCGACGGTGTGGGAGCGTGTGGGAAAAACCTTCGTCACGACGGCAACTCTCGCCTCAGCCTCCGCGAGTTGAAGTGAAGCCCGCAGACCGGCACCCCCGGCACCCAGAATCAAGGTATCGAATCTTCTGCGGGAGAGTTTCATACCACACCTTTTACGTTAAACAGGATACGTGCAGCCCAAGCCCCGCAGGCAACCAGCCCCAGCCCAACCAGAACCAACAGCCCTATCCGGGCTGAGAACGGTTGAACGTAGTCAATCACCACGTCCCTGATACCGATCCACCCATGCAGCAGGATTGCGAAAACGAACAGTAAGAGTGAAGTATTTACCCAGGGAGAACTGAGCAGTTCGACCCATGGCTGATAGCTCGTTACTGGGTAAAAAAGCAAATAGCCCAATGCAACCGGCACAAAGACCGCCAGATAGATGGCAGTAATGCGTTGGAAGATCCAGGCTCGAAGCCCCGAGATGCTTCGGCTCACAAAAGCACTCCCAAGAGGGAGGCCGAAGCAAAACCACTGAAAATCACCAGCCAGGCACTCCTACGGGCGACAACTCTATCCACACCAAGGTCCATATCAATCAAGAGATAACGAATACCTGCCAGCAGATGATGCAGCAAAATCCAAAGCATCAGAAACAGCAGTAGTTGAAAAGGCAAACTGTCGATCATGGCCAAAACCTGATGAAAACCCATTTCATCGGATACGGACATCTCAAGCAGATAGATGCAAAAAGGAATCAACAGAAACATCACAATGCCTGTAGCCCGATGGGCAACGGACAAAAGAGCAGCAGCAGGCAGTTTGATCTGAAGCAGATTGAGAAATACGGGACGTTTAGTTTTCCGTGCCATTGCCTACTTCCGTGAGGAAACTTTTAGGAGCGTTTCCCGCAGTATAGCCAAGTGTAGGCAGGTTGGAATGAGGAATTAGATACTACCCATATGACGGGTAGAGGAATGGTGCCCGGAGCCGGAATCGAACCGGCACGACCCAAAGGTCGAGAGATTTTAAGTCTCTTGCGTCTACCAATTTCGCCATCCGGGCGGATGAGCAAGACAGCAAGTTACAAAAAACAATGGAGGCTGAGGTCGGAATAGAAACCACGTCCACAGCTTTGCAGTCCGTCTCACTTGCTGAAAATGCAAAAAGTTGCGAAGTTTACCACCCGCAATACCACTCCGTTTAGTGATCCGGCGTTTGGAAACAGGCGACAAAATACCATCGAAAACCCAAAAACGCCATTCTTCGTCATCGAAGATACTCGTTAAATATTCAGCACTCGCATTGTGCTACTGCACATAACGAATCTCCGATTCTGTCGTCTACACGGAAACAACCGGCCGATTAATGACGATGTTGGTAATCTGCCCCTCTATTCCTGTTGAAAAATCCATTAGTTCGTATATTATTATTTAATAATATTTTTATTACTGCCGATTCTATCCATGGATACGGAACCGCCTGCAATAATGAGGGAAAATCATAGCCAAGCCGCCCCATGCAACAGAGGATTCTATCACCTCAGATGACGGCACAATATTCGTTTTCCAGAGATTTCCAGAAGATCCACTTTCGGACATATAGAGGCAAAATTCATGGTGCGATTTCACTGCTAGTGAAAGTTACTTGCTGACAGACTGGCATGGTAATTTGGCGTTTGGAAATTGGCGACTAATGACCATCGAAAACCCAAAAACACCTTTTCTCTTCATCAAGAAATATTAATCCAGTACCAGTGCCTACTACTTTACTTTCCATTTAACACCGCAAGCGGCTGGGAATAAAACCCGAAGGAATTTAACAAAGCTCATACTTGTGGGAATTCTTTGGAAGTGGGATGATCGATACACAACGGCAGGATTTTGTGCAACCAACCTTCAAACTCTAAGGTTTGGGAATGAGCTAACCGGTATACTGCTACGTCATGGCCACGAAGAAAAGCAGGAAGAGTGACGCGAGTCGCCGCCCAGCAACAAAAAAGGCTGTGGGCAAGAAATCCACGACAAAATCCCGTTCCAAGAAGAAAGTCGCGAAGCGCACTGCATCCACAAAAGATGCTGCCGTAAAAACTCCTCGAACACCGGGAAAATCAAATACCTCCTTGGCGAGGGGCAAGGTGGCCGCAACAAACGCCAAGCAAAAGCCCGCCAAGACTCCAAAAAAAAAGCACTCCGCGAAATCAAAACAAGTACCGCGCAGAAGGACGGATAAAAACAAAACCCTCGATTCCAACGATGGAAACATGGGTCACAAAGGTTCGGTGGCGTCCCCCATTCAAGTTGCCGCCTTAGATTCTGTCGAGTGCGCCATTGTTCTTCAAGGACAAAAAGACAAGTTTGAACTGTTTGACGAGACTTTGCGCCGGGCCGACTTCTGGTTTGCGCTGGAGCAGGCGTGTTTTAAAGTCGGCGCCGAGGCTGCTGCATTTCGCATCCTCATTAAACCTGATGTTACGGCATGCGAAGCAACGGTTGCCCTGGCGACGGACCCGCAGCTGGTCGAGCATTTGATTGATCTGCTCCAGGATCGAGGCTTCACCCAGGTTGTCGTTGCCGAGAGCCGCAACAGTTTTGATATCTGTCTGGAGAATAGGGACGTTCAGATTCTGGCTGATATGCTGGGATACCAATATGTAACGCCGAAGGGACGTGACTATGACGTCATTGATCTTGGCGAGGAGCTTCAGGAAGTTTCTGTTGCTGAAGGGAGTGTGTTGCACGGCGTATCTCTCTCCAGGCATTGGCAGGATGCCGACTTCCGCATCCTGTTCGCCAAAAACAGAACGGATGAAATAAATGCATACTCACTCTGTGCTGAGAGCCTGATCTCCATACTTCCGCTACGAGACAAAGTGTACCACTACAAACACCGTCTCAAGCCGGAAAACGTACTCGTGGAGCTGATCCGGGAAACTCGGGTGGACTTCTGCATTGTTGATGCCTACATCAGCAGCCACGGTAATGCGGGTTCCCGCTGTTCGCGGCCAATAGAGACAAACACCTTCATCGCGGGGCACAACCTCCTTCTCACTGATTTTGCTGCCGCCAAAAAGATGGGGCTTGATCCTTATGACTCACCGCTCAATGCCAAGGCATTACAGGATGTCGGGCTGCCGGAACCGCGCCGGATAGAGGGCGATCTGACACCCTACTCAGAATGGGTCAACGTCCATCCCCTTATGCTTGATTCGGCCAGGCGAAGAGAGCACTGGCCAGAAGTCAGCCAATTGCTTGTGCCTTGGCTGCAAACGGTGGATCAGCAACTCTTTCCTTTCAAGGATCCTTTAAATGGCCAGATCAACCTTCTGCTAAGCCGTTATTTCAGTCGTGTGGATGACAACCCAACAATATTCTGGACTGTGGTTGCCATTAACTATCTGATCGCCCTCGTATACCAGCTCATTGAGACCTATCAGATTCTTTATTCAAAAGACCGCCTATGGCAAAAAGAGGTGCCGCTGAATATTGATCTGCACTCATACCCCCTTGATGATTACGAAACGATTGTGGACTACCTTGAGCCGCTGGAAAAAAGAGCTCTCCAAGTGAGTCTTCGACCTCGTGAAAGATTTTGGGACATCCCAGTCCCCAAAATCGACTCGGCCTTCGACAGCCTGTTTGTGCCCCGGCCGTCCCG
>JAESPE010000154.1 GCA_016756835.1 gamma proteobacterium endosymbiont of Lamellibrachia anaximandri
ACCGGGACGGCCGGGGCACAAACAGGCTGTCGAAGGCCGAGTCGATTTTGGGGACTGGGATGTCCCAAAATCTTTCACGAGGTCGAAGACTCACTTGTTCTGGTGAATCTTTCAGAATGTTTCTGAGAATCAGAAGCCGGGATGTTTTGTGTGATACTTTCTGACACTTGTATCTCCAGCAGTGGTTGGACTTTTTACCTAAACCAAGTTTCGAGAATACTAATTGCAAATATAGCTCACGTTGAGAATATTGGATGTCAGGGTAAATATCGCTTCTTCCAACAAGGCCGAGATCTATCCGCTGGTTCAGCAGGCGATTGAACTGCTGCGTGCGTTGATCTGAGTTGGGATGTTTCAGGGGCTGTCAGGGAGGACTGCCCCGGCGTTTTCGTTCGCTGAATCTATGTGAGAATAGTGGTGCGGTTGGCGGTAAAAGCAGTTGTCGGGCATGGCTCCCAGTCGTTGTTCACCGTGGCGAAGATTCGATTAAATAACCCGCTCGTTTCCCCCATCAATCGGGATCTGCGCGGCTGTGGTTTTGGCGAACAGCGGACCGCAGAGTTCAGCGGTGAGTTCTGCCACGTCGTGGCTGCTGATCTCTGTCTTCAGCAGGTTTCTCGTTTTGTAATCCTGTACGCTCATGCCGTAGTGGCCGGCACGGGCCTGCAGTACTTCCTGAGTCCAGATGCCGGTGTCGAAAACAGCATCGGGATGCAGGATGTTGATGCGAATGCCGTCACTGGCCCACTCCAGTGCCGCAATCCGGGCAAGCTGGGTGAGTGCGGCTTTTGATGCGGAGTAGGCTGCAGCGCCTGCGCCGGGGGCAGGTACGTTTTTTGATCCGATCACCACTACGCGGCCATTGTTCGGCGCCTGTTTCAGCAGAGGATGAGATGACCGTAACAGGGCCAGATTGGCATTCAGATTGACCTGCATGACCTGGTTCCACTCGTCGTCAGGAAGTTCTGCCACCGGGCAGCCGCCGGGGAACATGCCCGCATTCAGCACCAACATGTCGAGCCCGCCGAATGCGAGCGCCGATTTTTTTACTGACTGCTGCAGTGCAGTGTTGTCGGTGATATCGCAGCACATGCCAAGAAAATCAGGCCGTTGGTAGAGGGTTTCGATGACAGGATCGATATCCAGACCCACCACTGCGGCCCCCCGTGCCAATAGTGAATCCACGCAGGCCTTACCGATGCCGGAAGCGGCGCCGGTCACCAGTGCGACCTCACCCTGAAACTGCGGTGCCTTTCCGCCTTTGCGTAGTTTGGCCTGCTCCAGTTCCCAGTACTCCACATCGAAGATGTCCCGTGCGGGCAGGGCACGCCAGCCGCCGAGTCGTGCAGCGCGCTGAATGATCTCGATGGTGTGACGATAGATATCTGAGATGATCTTCGCTTCTTTGGCACTCTTGCCGACGGTGAGCAGGCCAAGTGCCGGATCCAGCACCACCCGGGGTGCCGGGTCGAGCATCTTGACCGGTGCGCGAGACAGGGGGGATTGTTTATCGAAATATTGCCGATAGGCTTGGGTATAACCTTCGACGTTGCGGCCCAGTAGCGGTAGACGTTTGGTGCGGATGACGTGATCCGGTGTTGCCGGTCCCTGCTGTGAGATCACAGTGAGGTCATCCCGTTGGCAGAAGGCCATCTCGGCGGGTTTGCGATGACTGCGCAGTACTATCGGGAAACCAGCGGCGGTGGACAGATCCAGACGCAGGGATGCCAGCGCAACTGGATCAGTTGCAGTCGTTTCATAGGCGGGTTCAGGCAGTTCCCAGGCTTCCTCGGCCTGAAGGTATCTCTCAGCCCGTTCGACCAGCGCTATCATGCGTTCATAGGAGACTTTTGCTGTGTCGCCAAAGGTGAAGAGGCCGTGGTTCATCAGCACCATGCCGAGGGTGCCCTCGTGGGCATCTTTGGGGAATTGCTCCGCTACAGTCCGCGCCAGGTCGAAGCCGGGCATCACGTAAGGGATGACCACCAGGTCGTCGCCGTAGAGTTCGTGGATACGAGCTTCGCCGTCCGGGGTGTTGGTAATGGTGACCAGGGCATCTGCATGGGTATGGTCGACAAATTTATAGGGCAGCGCCGCATGCAGGATCGCCTCTACAGAGGCAGTCGGGGCGGAGGCGATGGTCTGCTGGGTCTTGAGCTGATTGACCATCTCCAGATCTGAGAGTGATTCCAGGGTTGCTAGCTTCAGCAGATGCGCCATGCGGACCGGGGTGTAACCCTCCGCTTCGATGGTGGCCAGATCCCAGCCACTGCCCTTGACGTAGAGGATCTCCTCTTCATCTCCGAAAAGATCGGGCTGGCGGATTTTTACCGAGGTATTGCCGCCTCCGTGCAGCACCAGTGAGGGATCGTTCCCCAACAGCCTTGAGCTGTAGACCCGCAGTTGCAGGTCATCGGTGAATCGGGCGGCTTCGGTATCGTTCCAGAGACTTTTCATGGGCTTGCGAGTTTGAATCCTGGCTGTGAAGTGTTTGTATGAGCGGTGCTCCCGCCGAGATTTGTCTGTCTACGGGTCATCGTGGTGGGTGGGTAGATTCGTTTTATACAGCAAACAAATCTGACAGGGGGTTCATAATTCCCGTTCAATGACGATCAGTTTGTAACCCAGCTCCAGGTATTGGCTGATCTGTGAGGGGCCGGAAGGCGCCACATCCACATAGTCGGGAAAATCTTCATCTGCGTCGCCATACCAGCTGGCATGGGTGCCGCAGACGTGTACATCGACCCCTTGATCCTGAGTAAGTGACTGGACGATTTCGTGTGCCTCGGGAAAGGCGTCCCGGTCGGATGATTTCAGGGCAAACATCTCCGGGCCGTGGGTGACAACGGCAATATCGAGATCGGGGAAGCGTGCCCGCAGCGCCTTGATATGACGCAGGGTTTGGGGAATCGCCCAACCGAGATCATCCACGTCACTCTCAAGGATCTCGAATACCACGCCATCTGGGGCAGTTTCAGAGCGTAACAGGCGGTTGACTTCGGAAGCTTGGAGGACCGAACAAAAGAGCAGCGCGGCTGCCAGGAGTAGAATCAGTGCTCCACGGTGCCCTTTCATGGAAAATGGACTAAAAGTTGTCGGTCGAGGTGAAGAGGCCGACCCGCAGGTCCTTGGCGGTGTAGATCTCTCGGCCATCCACCTTCATGACGCCGTCGGCCACGCCGAGAACCAGCTTGCGGCTGATGACCCGTTTCATATTGATGTGGTAGGTCACCTTTTTTGCTTTCGGCAGCACCTGGCCGGTGAATTTGACCTCACCCACGCCCAGCGCACGACCGTGACCGGGATTGCCGATCCAGCCCAGAAAGAAGCCCACCAACTGCCACATGGCATCGAGTCCAAGACAACCTGGCATCACCGGGTCACCGGGGAAGTGACAGTCGAAAAACCAGAGATCGGGATTGATATCCAATTCAGCGAGTATCTCACCTTTGCCGTTCTCCCCCCCCTCGTCAGAGATGTTGACGATGCGATCCATCATCAGCATGTTGGGCGTGGGCAACTGGGCATTGCCGGGGCCGAATAACTCGCCGCGTCCGCAGGCGAGCAGTTCATCACGGGTAAAAGAGGGCTGTTTCGTCATTCTGGGAGCCTTGGTTTGATTGCAGCAGCAAAGGTGCTCAAAGCCGGGTAGTTTCCTTGTTTATAGCGGGGTGTGTCAAATGCTTCACTGGCTGATGGGGCTGTGATGGATCGAATGTGAGTGATAGGGAGATTGCGGTTGTAACCAGGCTTGCGCATGATGAAACGCTTATAACGAGTGGGTGTTTACAATGTTTACAAATTGAGCCATTCTTTAGATCAGCTATAAAAGGGGGGAGTGCAGTGATGCAATGTTCGGTAAGAGAGAATGGCCGACTATGGCAAGACTGTAGGGATCTGCGGCGACTTTCGTTACAACCCGTCCGTTTGATACCCGAGAAGACCCAATAATTTCGAGCGGTTGCCCATCCTGGATGGGTGCGCTTGCGAGTGCGTTTGGCATGAAGGCCGAATCGCTATCGTGATGGATATTGACCTGAAGGAAATACCATGAGTTCCCAGCAAACCCGGAAGAGATCCTCCCTGTTGTTTCGCGCCATCTTACTTGTTGCCTCTATGGCGCTGGTTCTGTCAGGTTGCGGTGGTGGCGGTGGAGATGATGCTGACCCAGCTCCAGCACCCCGTGGCGTAGGCGGTGGCGGTGTCAAAGGGCCTCTGGCAAATGCGGTAGCCACGGCCACCCTGTTCGATGCCTCTCAGCCTGGGTTCAAGGGTACGGTGGTGGATACAGGTACCACCGACAGCGCCGCAGCTATCCAGGGGTTGGCCCTGCCTTTCCCTCTGACTCCCCCTTATATCCTCGAGTTCACCAGTAACGCGGGTACCACGGATATCACTACCGGTGCCTTTCCGGTGATCAGCACCATGCGCACCGTGATCACCCAGGCCCTGCTCGACAAAGGTGAACAGATCTATGCCACCCCGCTGACCACCATGGCCACCGACCTGGCGGTGATGAACGCGGACTCCAGCACGGCGCCCTTCACCGGTAATGGCGATGGCGTCACCACAGCCGCCGAGTTTATTGCGGCGCTGCCGATTGCGGCTGCTCAGGTGGCCTCCACCGTCGGCTTTGGTATGAGTGGCGATATCGACATCTTCGACACACCACCACTGGTGGACGATACTACCGTTACCGCCGCCGAGCAGGCGGATGTGGCCAGCTACCGTGCCGCAGTTGAGGCGTTGACCGCTGTAGTTGCTCAGATTGATGATCAGCTCCCGGACGCCGATGCCAATGCAGTGCTGGAAGAGTTGGCCGCAGACCTTTCCACCGGCCAGATCGATGGCCTGGTACCCGATGAAACGGGCACTCCCACCGCCAGTACGGTGTTGACCGAGACATCCGCCACAGTGCTGCAGCAGGATCCCGCCACGCTGCCGATTCCCGGCACCGATGACGGTACAGGAACTCCGCTGACTGTCGACCAGGTTCAGCAGATCCTCATCGACGAAACTGCGACCACAGGTTCCACCACCAATACGGACGATCTCGATCCCACCACCGGTACCATCGAATTGGTTCTGGAGCCGGCTGAGCCAGACCCGGATCGGGACGGTGACGAAGTGCCGAATACCCTGGATGCCTTCCCCGACGATGCCACCGAATCGGTGGACAGTGATGGTGACGGCACCGGCGACAATGCGGACACCGATGACGACAATGACGGCGTGGCCGACCTTGACGATGACTTCCCGTTCGATCCCGCCGAGCAGGTGGATACCGACGGTGACGGCACCGGCAACAATGCCGATACCGACGACGATGGCGATGGTGTGCCGGATACAAGCGACGACTATCCACTGGACAACACCAAGAGCAGCATCAACGATCAGGACAATGACGGCTGGGATGCACTCTACGACCCGGACGACAACGATGACACCAACCCTGGTGTAAGTTTTGCCTCCCAGGATCCTGACGGCGACGGCATCCCCAATGATGTCGATGCGGATGACGATAACGACGGCGTACCGGATGTTCAGGATGCCTTCGATACCGATCCCAGCGAATTCCTCGATACCGACGGCGACGGTACTGGTGACAATGCCGACACAAATGATGACGGTGACGCCGAGCCGGATGCGAGCGACGCCTTTCCAAAGGACGCCAGCGAAACGGTGGACACCGATGGTGACGGCATCGGTGACAACGCTGATGCCGACGACGACAACGACGGTCTTTCCGATGTCGATGAAGGCGACGGCGCAGTCGATACCGACGGCGACGGCACGCCTGACTCTCGCGACATCGACTCCGACGGCGATGGATATCTCGACAGTGTCGACCTGGATCCCACAGATCCCAGCGTCACCGTAAACAGTGCTCCGGCCGCCTCGAACGGCACCCTGACCACTGCCGAGGCTACCGAGGGAACCGGAACCCTTATCGGATCCGATGTCAATGCGGGTGACGTACTGGCCTTCAGCGTGGTCAGCCAGGGCACCAGCGGTACCGTAGTTATCACCGATGCAGTGGCTGGTACCTATACTTATACCTCAAGTTTCGGAGTTCAAAATTAGCAATATATATCGTGTAACCAACTGAATATAAAAGAAAGAAGGCCTCACGCATGGTAAAATGTTTGTGTTCAAAGACAAACAAC
>JAESPE010000155.1 GCA_016756835.1 gamma proteobacterium endosymbiont of Lamellibrachia anaximandri
AGTGCCAGTGACCGGGACGGCCGGGGCACAAACAGGCTGTCGAAGGCCGAGTCGATTTTGGGGACTGGGATGTCCCAAAATCTTTCACGAGGTCGAAGACTCACTTGATTTCTTGGGGTTATTAGTCCCCCCTTGGTACGACATGAATACGTTATTATACAAATGATCGGGTAACAAGTTGCAGGTTGGTTCAAGCTTGTGGAACCGCTAAACACTGTTTGTCGTACGGTTTCTTTTTATGATTCGCTATGTTTGATCAGCCCCATGAATTCTGTTGTTACATGCGGTCCACTGAGGAGGATTTGGCTTCAAAGCAAATTTCAATTTCTTACCCTCGCATAATGAAGGGAATCGGCATGGCTGGAATGGGTACTGCATTTGCCTTGGGCAAACTGAAATTTCTACAGGGAGACTTTAAGGGCATGATCAAGGATCCCCGCATGGCAGAACCTTTCGTCAAGAGCTTTGGCTTGATGAAGCAGATCGGCGCTGAGTAACTCAGGCTGGATATAGCGAGGCTGTTATTGCTGCCCTCGATTGAAATGCCGGTCATCTGTGATAAATTGCAGATAACCGGCAGACTCGTCTGTTTTTACTGCGATCCATGTCTTGTGATAGTGGATCGCTCAGATCAGTTAATTAACAATATCGTACGGATCATTGCCGAATGGGTCTGGCCATGCTGGATCTTCGGGCCATCCACTAAGAATTTTCTCAGATTCTTTCATATTGCTCTCCCGCGAAGTGCTTCGTTCATTATCACGCAATATTTATACCGAAATAAAAATATTACGATAATTCAATGAGTTGAATTGCACCGGATGGATCGACTGCTGAAAAGTGTCAAGTGTCCCGACAAAAAAGCAGTAGGCTCATGTCATTTTCTGTATCAATTCATCAAATAAATCACGTAACAGTCTGAAATTACAGACGATACGCGATTTTTGGCTTGTGTAAGAATTTTCGACAAATCCTTCCGAATTCTTTCTTGATTTTAATTAGTTATTGGTGATTGGAAGCCTTTAAACTCACTTTGGCACCATGCAGGATAGAGTTCGTACTTTGTCACGATAGAGTTGCTACTATTGCCTTCTCAGCGGAGAAAAGACCGAGGAAAATTCAATGTCAAAACTATTGTCCCTGTCTCGCGCAGCCAGGCTCGCGGGCGTCAGCCGCGGTGAACTGCAGAAAAGAGTACGCAAGGAAGGCGCGGATACCTTCGAAGGTAAGCTTAGTGTCGAGATCCTGGTCTCTCTCTACCCGCATATCGATATGGAGAAGGACCCCGTTCTGGAGCGGGTGCAGCGCATTAAGCGGGAGGCCCGTCCCAAGGCGCACTATAGCGATGGATGGATGCCTGATCCGCAGGTGTTGATGACCCGGTTGAAGGAGTTCCAGCATACTCTGGTGCAAACAAAGTCCTCACTCAACGCATCAGAGAATCTGCTCAACGAAACCCGCTCCAATCTACAGTCCGCTCTAAATGCTTCAGAGGAGGAGCTTCCTGCCGAGGTGGAGCGCTGTATCCAACGGCTGAGCAGAGCGATAGACCGGCTGGGTCGCGCCTCAGATGCGAAGGCAACCCTGTTTGCAAAAGATGCCATGTTGAAGATCGTCAGTGCCAGCGTACGTCTTCTGCCTAGTGGCCATGAGTTTTTTATCGAAGGCAATGATTCCATTCTGGAGGCAGGATTAAAAGCCGGACTCTATCTTGACTATGGCTGTACCGGCGGAAACTGTGGCGCCTGTAAATGCAAGGTGGTCTCCGGCGCTGTGCGAAAACTACGTAACCACGACTATGTGCTCAGTACCAAAGAACAGGAAGCAGGCTATGTGCTGGCCTGTTCTAATACGGCCATATCCGACCTGGTTGTCGAGGCGGGTGAAGCGGGTATGTCAGAGGCGCTGCCGCATCAGCAGATCAGGGCTCAGGTTAAAAAAATAGAACTGGTGGGAGAGTCGCTGGCGCTCATGCATGTGCAGACGCCTCGTACCCGGTCGCTACGTTTCAAGGCAGGACAGTCGGTAAGTGTCACCACTGAGGATGGTCGTACTGCCGATCTCTATATCGCTAGTTGCCCTTGCGATGGACGTAATCTGCAATTCATCATCTTCAAGGAAGATGATGTTGATTTTGGGGATGCTGTTTTTGACGCTACCCTTGCCAGGCAGACGGTACTGTTAGAGGGGCCGAAGGGTGGTTTCGTGTTGCAGGAGGACTCCACGGTGCCGACACTGTTTCTGGCTAAAGAGGGCGGTTTCTCACCGATCAAGAGCCTGGTGGAACAGGCTATTACCATCGACAATGCGGAAGGGTTGAACCTGATCCACATAGGCGGAAATCCTGCGGACTCCTCGCTGGATAATCTCTGCCGCTCCTGGAACGATTCGCTGGATAATTTCAGCTATACCAGCACAGCGAATGATATCTCTGCAGACGAACTGGCGCAGTTATTGTTTAATGCCACTTTAGATAGTGAACGGGTCGAAGTCTATATTGCAGGTCCCGCAGCATGGCTGGAAAACGTCGTGGATGCGGCTGCACGTAAAGGTTTGGATACGGCGGCTTGGTATGTGGAAATGACTGACCGGCAATAACGGCTGGCTGTTTAGTCCAGAAACAGTGGGCGGCGCAGGAAAAGATAGAAACCGTATTGGCCGTCTTCCGCATGACCGTAGGCAAAATAGAGCGGTCCTACCGGCGTATCGGCCCCAAGATAGAGGCTACCGGCGTAGCTCATGTCATTCAGACTTATATCATCACGGCTTTGCCAGGCATTGCCCATTTCCAGGGACGCACCCGCATAGACCGGAAAGTATTTGCTGCGGTAAAGTCGAGCCATGTAACTGCCTACAAACAGCGCAGTGTGCTGTCCTATGAGTTGGTTTTCTGACAGCCCCGACAGGTGCAGGAAGCCGCCAAGTGTGAATTGGTCTTGCAGCGGTGCGTTGTCATCCAGTGTGCTGTTGAATGAACCCGCGGCGAAAAGAGTGTGGTCGTCCCAGCTTTTTGCCAGGTTGAACTGCAGTTCAAACTGGTCGAAGTCGTTATCGGCGCCAAGGCTGCGGCGCGATCCGGTCCAGCGAAGTTTTGAACGAAAACCTTCTCTGGGAAAATAGATGTCATCCATCTCATCCAGCTTAAAGCTGCCATAGAGTTCACCGCTGCTGAAGTCGTACCCCTGTAGTTTGGGCGGCCCGGTCACGTAGTCCAGATCCCCGAGAAATCTTCGATAACCCAGTTCAATGCGACCCCACTTGCCCAGTTCCTTCCCCGCAGCCAAGCCGACACCGTACTTTTTGACCGCATATTCAGCCACCAGGTCGTCATCAAGATATTTGCCGACATACTGGGTTGAATAGAACAGGATGGGATGGATGAAAAACTCAGATTCGCTATCCAGTGGTTGGTAAAGTTCGGTGAAGAGCGTGGGTTCCCTGCCGAGTTGGACAAAAGTTTTCAACTCTCCATTGAGGTCGTTGAGTGGCTTGATGGTATAGGCTGAAGATGCATTGAAGTGGGAATCGCCAAGGCGGGGATTAACGCTGAAGTTCAAACCGAACTGTAGGAAGTTTGTACCCCAGCGCTTCTCTTTGGCTTTGATCAACAGGCCGGTTTTGCCCTCTTCCTCGACCAATTGGTAGCGTACGCTTTCAAAAATATCCAGGCCATAGATCTCATCAATACTCTGTTCGAGCGCTTTGAGATCAAGCGGCGCGCCCGAGTGGATTGACAGACGGCTGCTGAGAAGCTCATCCCGCAACTCAGATTGGTTCTCGATGTGTATAAACTCCACAATGGGTGTGGTGGGCTTGATCCGGCGTTGCTCACGATAGTTTTGGTATGCCTGTTCATCAAGCGCCAGCCGGGAGAGCGCTGGTTTTATTGCTTCAGCTGCAACCTTACCAATCCTGATGGCTTCGCCGGTTTGTTTGAAGTCGGCACTCTCGATATCATCCAATACAGGAACAATCAGTATGTCCCGATCACTGAGAGCGGTGATTTGTGTTTCGGTATTACGTCGCGTGAGGATGGTCGTCAACTGCTCCACGATAGTCAGGGCAGTGGTTAGCTCATCCTGATGATAGAGCGGCGTGCTGATATCCACGGCGATGACGATATCCGCCCCCATCTCCCTGACTATGTCGATAGGCAGATTGTTGGAAACTCCGCCGTCGACCAGTAATCGATTTTCGATCTCCACACCGGCAAATACCCCGGGTATGGTCATGCTGGCCTGGATTGCCAGGGCGAGGTCGCCTTTGCCGAGAATAACGGGATTGCCGGTTGCAATCTCAGTGGCGACGGCTCTAAAGGGGATGGGCAGGCGAGCGAAGTCTGTGATCTCCGACACGCCAAGGGTCAGCCGTTTCAGTTCCAGACTGAATTTCTGTCCCTGGATCATAGCCGTCGGCAGGCTGACTTCCCGTTCCTTTACCCCAAGTTTCGCATTGACCAGTGGCAGTTGGGAATTGATCTTGCCGCGCATGTTGTGTTTGGTGCGGCTGAGATCGTCGTCGAACAGATTCTCCCAATCCATTGAGGCCAGATGTTGTTCGATTGTCTCCGGACTCATTCCGCTCGCATAGAGTCCGCCGATGATGGCGCCCATGCTGGTGCCCGCGATATAGTCGATGGGGATTCTGAGTGCTTCAAGGACCTTTAGAATACCGACGTGAGCTGCACCTCTTGCGCCACCGCCACTCAGCGCGAGGCCGATTTTCGGTCTTTCAACCTGCTGTTGCGCGATAGCAATGGGGAGCTGGCACAGCAGCAGAAGGGCCAGCAGAATGCGTTTTATTATCACGGTCATCCGTCTATGTTTTCCATCCACTCAAACACCTGTTTTCCACCGTCTATCAGAGGGGTAGCCAGTTGGTTTCCCAGCGCCAGATGGTGCAATCTGTCGAGGTCCATCACGGGCGGACGCAGGAGTGCGTCGAGATAGGGTTGTAGTGTTGCCGGTGCGCGAGCCTTGATCTCTTCTTTTGAACAGTATGTAAAATTGGGAGCGGGCGCCCCGCAGGCGCGGGACCAGGTTGTCATGAAGGTCTGCCAGTTGAACCGCTCGTCACCGGCCACATTGAGCAGGGCCGGGAGGTTCGGTTGAGAGATGAGATCCCGAATCAGTGCGCCGTGATCTGCCGCAAACCAGGGTTGCAGCAGTGACTGATCGTCTGTGGGTATCGGGAGGGATTCCTGCGCATTCAGACGTTGTGGTAACGCAGGGTCTCTGCCGAACGGGGTGAGTGGTGCGTGCCCCGGCCCGTAGAGTCCCCCGAGACGTAGAGAGATGCTCTCCCGACCACTCTCCGCCCATTTTAACGCTGCATTTTCTGCCGCCAGTTTTGCTTCTGCGAAGTATCCTTTCGGCGCTGGTGAATCGCTCTCCCGATAGGCTCTGTCACGACCGGGACCATAGACCACTGCGCTGCTGACAAACAGGTAGCGGCGGGTGCTCGCGGGCAGTGCTTCGATAAGAGAGGTGACGTCGTCTTCGGCATAAGCAATCTGATCGACCACTGCCTGGGGCTGGAATTCGGCCAGTTTTTGGCGCAAGCGTCCGGTATCGTGCCGATCGCTGATGAAATCAGGGGCGGGGCCGTTGCTCTCGCCACGGGAGATGCCAAGGACTTGGTGTCCGGCAGCCCGCAGTGCGCTGACCACTGCCCGTCCACCACAGCCGGTACTGCCGATGACGACGATTCGTTGGGGGTCAGGCATCGAACTCGATGTAGGGTCTGGGGTAGGAGCGCAGCAGGCGTTGACGCACATAATCGGATGCCGGGTTCAGTGCGCGCACCGCCCCACGAACGCTGCCAGCCATGGAGAGCGAAGCGAAGGCTGGTAGTCCCCGGTAGCCGCGAGGCCGCACTGCTTACCCGGCGTGCCTTGCGCCAGAGGGGAAGCAAAGTAGGCATCCGAGCGCGGCGTC
>JAESPE010000156.1 GCA_016756835.1 gamma proteobacterium endosymbiont of Lamellibrachia anaximandri
GGGACGGCCGGGGCACAAACAGGCTGTCGAAGGCCGAGTCGATTTTGGGGACTGGGATGTCCCAAAATCTTTCACGAGGTCGAAGACTCACTTGCTTTGGTTTTGTTTCGATAGCGTGCGGGATTCAGTTCATACCTCAAGTATCCCCCTATTTAACATAGGCATTACCGGCTTAACAGAGAATTATTGCGGTATTGTATGGCACAAATCACGGCTTGGTTCGGCTGGGAGCTTGGGAGGCTGGATAAGTCAATATCAGGATATTTGACGAAATGTCCAACTGCCGTCTAGTTTGTTGTAATTACCCTTTTTAAGGTATAAATCTCGGGTATCATGTGGGCTGCCAAGCTTGAACGGTTTCCGATCTATATATGCTAAATAGTTCATAGGATAGGCGAGATCCCCAAATGAGGGACGCCGAATATACATCCCTGTAGGCTTGACGGCGGCGTCCATGCCGCCGACACCCTCATTTGTGTATGTCGCCTATTCAACGTTCTCCTTAGTAATTTGGTTGTTTTTTTGTTGACCTCTATATTAGGTAATGTTTCGATTATGCAATTTTCGGTCTTTTTGATGAGACTTTTCCGGCTTGTTGCACTCTTTGTGTTACTACCGCTTCCGGTCCTGGCTGACAGCTTCGGTGCAGCGTTTTCTGAACAGCAGAGGGCAGTCAGCGAGGCTATCGATTCGCAAAAACGGGTCGAGCAACTCGACGACGAGTCCCGCAATCTGTTGGAAAGCTATCGTCAGGTCACTGCAGAACTGGAAAGACTGGAACAGTACAATGAGCATCGTCAGCGTTTCGTAGCTTCGCAGGACGAAGAGCTTCATCGCCTTTCCGAGCAACTTCTCTCCATCGATAACACCCGCCGCGAAATTGAACCGCTAATGGGAAGGATGCTGGAAGTGTTGGATCGTTTCGTCGAGCTGGATACGCCTTTTCTACCGGATGAGCGCGCCAAACGTATTGCACAGTTGCAGGATCTTGAAGGACAGAGCGATGCCACACTTCCCGAACGTTATCGTCGTTTGCTGGAGGCCTATCAGGTGGAGACCGAGTACGGGCGAACCATCGAATCCTACCGCGGTAAACTGGAACTCGATGGTGAACAGCGGATGGTGACCTTTCTGCGTTTGGGCCGGGTTGCGCTCTACTACCTGACGCTGGACGGCAAGGCCGCGGGTATTTGGAATAGAGCGGTTTCCCGTTGGGAACCGCTGGGGTTGGAACACAACCGCAAGATCGACAGGGCGCTGCAGATCGCCGAAAAACGGCTCCCCCCCGATCTGATGCCGCTCCCTCTGACCGTGCCGGAGCGGATGCAATGAAGAGATTTCTCTTACCGCTGTGCGTACTAATGTTATCCCAAAGCAGTCTGCTTTTTGCTGCCAAGGCTGATTCTTTAGAGAGTCTGTTGCAGCAGGTGCGTGAATCCAGGCAACAGCAGAAGCATAGGGATACGGCGAGAGAGCAGCGGTTTCTCGAACAGCGGGATCAACGCCAACGTCTGCTTGACGAGGCCAAACAGGCACTTGCCGCCGCCAGGCAGCAAAAGCTGGAATTGGATCAGCGTTACACTGAAAATCAGGGGCGTCTGATCGAAGAACGGGCTCAACTGAAGGAGAAGAGCGGCACCCTGGGCGAACTATTCGGCAGCGTGCGTCAGGTGGCGTCCGAGAGCCGGAATATTTTTGGCGCTTCGTTGATCAGTGTGGAACGGCCACAGGATCTGTTGCTGCTGGATGAACTGGCGGGCAGTCAGAAGCTCCCCTCTATTGAAAAACTGGAGGCCCTCTGGCAACTGTTTCTCGAACGTCTGGTGGAAGCGGGGAAAATCAAACGTTTTGAAACCCCCGTGATTACCAGTGATGGGGTCGAGCAGAATGAGATGGTTACCCGGATTGGTCTCTTCAACGCCATATCCAACGGACGTTATCTTCGCTATCTTCCGGAGAGTGGCCGTCTGATGGCGTTGGGCCGGCAGCCCACTCCGCGTTTTCAGTTGATGGCGAAAAAATTTGAGGCCGCCGAAGAGACAATAGAAACCATGGCGGTCGATCCCTCACGCGGTGCAATTCTGTCGCTGTTGGTGCAGTCACCCACTTTGCTGGAGCGCATTCGGCAGGGTGGAGTTATCGGTTACATCATCATCGGCTTGGGTGCGGTGGGTATTTTGCTGACCCTCGAACGACTGATTGTACTTTTCGTTACCGGACGCCGGGTTAAAAAGCAGATAGGTAATCGCTCGGCATCCGGAAAGAATCCCCTGGGACGCCTGATGCTGGCGATGAAAACGCAGGCCGATAGCGATGCTGAAACGCTGCAACTGCGCTCTGATGAGGCCATCCTGAAAGAGCTGCCCACACTGAGACGGGGTTTGCCGATGTTGGGTATCCTGGCAGCTGTTGCCCCCCTGCTGGGGTTGTTGGGTACCGTTACCGGCATGATCGAGACATTTCAGTCGATCACCCTGTTCGGAACCGGCGATCCAAAACTGATGTCCGGCGGCATTTCCCAAGCGTTGGTGACTACTGAGCTTGGACTGGCGGTAGCGATACCACTGGTGCTGCTGCACAGTTATCTCTCCGGCCGCAGCAACCGGCTGATCCATATCCTTGATGAACAGAGTGCTGCACTGGTGGCGCATAGGACGGAATCCGGTGGAACGTCTGATTGAGTGGCTACCTACAGATAGTCTGAGTTTCCT
This sequence comes from gamma proteobacterium endosymbiont of Lamellibrachia anaximandri, assembly GCA_016756835.1. Lineage (GTDB taxonomy): Bacteria > Pseudomonadota > Gammaproteobacteria > Chromatiales > Chromatiaceae > QGON01. The sequence continues at coordinate 2,712 of JAESPE010000156.1, forward strand.
GGAGCAGGGCGGACCTGTGCTCTGGCTGATCCTGCTGCTGTCGTTGTTGATGTGGAGCATGATCACGCTCTGTTACAGCCGTATCTGGTTTGCCGGAATCGAGGCGGCCAGGATTGCGGGGCAGAGCCGTTTGCCCCTCATCACTGCCTTGGCACAGATCCTGCCGATGCTTGGTCTGCTGGGGACGGTGGAGGGCATGATCGACGTTTTTTATGTCATTGCAAGCCACGGCACCGGCAATATTCGAGGCATGGCGGGGGGGATCTCCAGTGCCCTGATCACCACCATGGCTGGGCTGGTCACCTCACTCTCCGGCTTTTATTTCGTCAGTGATCTGCGCCACCGTCTACAGGATGCGGCATGTTGTGGGGAGGTTGCCTGATGCGCCACCGGCATACTGAATCTGAAAGTGGTGATGTTGCCATCAACCTGACACCGCTGATCGACATGGTTTTCATCCTGCTGATCTTTTTCATGGTGACCTCCTCCTTTGTGAAAGAGACCGGGGTTGATGTTGACCGGCCCAGTGCAGCAACGGCAGTTCGTAAGGAGCGTGCCAGCATCCTCATAGCTGTTACCAGTAAAGGGGAGGTCTGGATCGATAAACGCCGCGTCGATCTGCGGGCAGTTCGCGCCAATGTTGAACGTCTGCATGCGGAGAATCCGGAAGGGGCGGTGGTGATCCTGGCCGATGAGCAGGCGCCTACAGGCACTGTGGTGCGGGTATTGGATCAGGCACGTCTTGCAGGGGTGGAGAGTGTTTCGATTGCTGCTTCACAGGATGCCGGGGGATGAACCGTTCGGTCTATCTTCCTGCAGTCCTGTTTGCCCTATTGGTAAATATAGGTCTCTTCTGGGCTATGCAGCGCATGGTGACCGGGGAGAGCGCAACGCTAGACCGGTCGGTGGCCGAGCCATTGATGGTGGATTTTATACGCTTGAAAGCGGAGCCTCCACCTCCGCCACCAGAGTTGCGGGATGAACCGGATCAACCGCCACCAACATCCTCGCCCAGCGCACCGCAACCTCAACGGCTCACTTTCAAGCAGCCAGGAAACAAACTGCCGAACTGGGATACGCCGAAGATCGATATTCCTCTGAATATTGGCTCTGGTCCCTATCTTGGTGCTTTTCGTCCGCCTGCGATGCCGATTGTACCTCCCTCTGATCCTATACCGCTGGTACGTTTTGCGCCACGTTACCCTCAACGAGCATTGCTGCGTCATGTGGAGGGCAGCGTCACCTTGAACTTTACTATCGCTGCCGATGGCTCAGTGAGTGACCCAGAGGTGTTGAAAGCGGAACCTGTGGGTTATTTCGAGCAGGCAGCGCTGCGGGCGATTCGGCGCTGGAAGTTTCAACCGAAAGTTGAGGATGGAATTGCCGTTTCCCGACCTGCAAGCCAGACCATCCACTTTACGATGAAGAAAAAATGAAGTGGTTGTATCTGCCTGTTTTGTTGCTCCTGCTGGTGAGTTTCGGCACCCACGCAGAAGAAGAGGGCGGGGATGAATACATCGCCACACAGCTCACATACGACTATCTGTTTCTGGTCGAGGCGCTGATCCGTCACGAACGATATACAGAGGCTGCCGAAGAGTTGGATGGATTATTGGCTCGTGTGGCCGACAATCGCTACGAAACAGCCCTGGTTCATCAGACGTATGGTTATGTTGCTATCGGCCTGAATGATTATCCCGCTGCCATCACCCATTTTATGCGGGCGATCAACTCATCAGCCCTGCCGGATCAGGTTACCCATAGCCTGCGCTACACCACGGCTCAGTTACAGTTGCAGGAAGATAATGCCAAAGCGGCGCTGCAACTGTTGCAGTTATGGTTTGAGTTGGAACAGCAGCCACCTCCCCGTGCGCGCGTGCTACTGGCGCAGGTCTATCGTTCGTTGGCACGGTGGAAACCGGCAATCAAGGCAATGAAACGCGCGATCAAAGAGTCGGACGAAGTTGAAGAGTCCTGGTATCAGTTGCTTGTCGGGCTCTATCTGGAAACTGAGCAGTTGCAGCCGGCTGCTGAACTGCTGCAAAAGATGGTAGGAATGTTTCCCGACAATGCAGGTTATTGGCGTCAACTGGCCGGTGTATTGATGCAACAGCGGCGGGAAAAGGCGGCCACGGCGGTGATGGCACTGGCGGCCGAGAAGCGATTGTTGAAAGCGGGGGAGCTTCGTCGTCTTGCCAACCTCTATCTGCACCAGAATATGCCGTTGGATGCAGCTGAGTTGGTGGAAACCCATATACTGTCGGGACTGCTCAAGGCCAATGTCAGAAATCTGAGTCTGCTGGCTGATACGTGGGTGCTGGCCCGTGAGCCTGAGAAAGCATTGCCGATTTTTTCACGGCTTTCAAATATCGATCTTAGCGGCAGATCGGACCTGAAGTGGGGATCATTATTGATTGAGCTGGAGCTTTGGGAAGCCGCTGCAACCCGATTGCAGCGGGGTATCGAAAGAAAGAAAAAACCTTCTGCTCGTGACTGGTTGTTATTGGGTACGTCATATGCCCGATCGGAACGCCGTATACAGGCTATCGAAGCTTTCACCAAGGCGCGGGACGCTTCGGTAAAAAAACAGGAGCGCCATCAGGCCGAACAGTGGCTTGAATATCTGGCTGCAGAATAGCTCCGATTGTTACAGCGTCAAGGCCGTAGGCCTGATCAAGCTTGCGGATCGGGCAAACCGAGGCTGAGGTGGAAGTTCTTGCATGGCTTTGCCTTGTTTAACTCCAACGCCATACTGGACTGCACGCCTATTCACTGCGCCAAATGACACACAAAGTGAGTGAAATGCCACACGCTATCCGGCTGGCATTCAATTGGTATCAAAGAAAGTTTTGAAAAACAAATAGATATAAAATTGGCACCCTCTTTGCTTTATTGAATGGAATATTCAATATAACAATAGAAGAGGTAGGATCCATGAAGTTGAAGACCCTTGCAGTCGCCATCAGCAGTTTGCTGGCAGCCCAACCGCTCTTGGCGGCCGACCAACCTGAAGCGCTTTCCGACGCTGCCAGCCATGGAGAGCGAAGCGAAGGCTGGTAGTCCCCGGTAGCCGCGAGGCCGCACTGCTTACCCGGCGTGCCTTGCGCCAGAGGGGAAGCAAAGTAGGCATCCGAGCGCGGCGTCCAGTC
>JAESPE010000157.1 GCA_016756835.1 gamma proteobacterium endosymbiont of Lamellibrachia anaximandri
AAGTAGTTTTTCCAGTACACCAATACCGGGTTACACCAGCCTGAATACCCGCCTGGCCTGGCGGCCCTGGGAGGATATGGAACTCTCTCTGGTTGGACAGAACCTGCTGCAGGATCATCATGCGGAATTCGTTGGTGAGTCTTTTCTCACTCAGACTGAAGTCGAACGCTCTGTCTACGGTATGATTCGTTTCGATTTCTGAATAACGCCGGATTGGAAGCCGAATAGCTCTAAAGCATGATGCTTGGATTGCCCCCACAAGTTGCACCCCAATGGTTGCCAAGGCTCAGACTGTGCTGTCTGTGGCTGTTGATGGCGCTGTTGCCGATGCAGCTTATTGCCGCTCCCCCCAATGCGGAATACAAGCTCAAGGCTGCGCTGGTCTACAAACTGAGTAAATTCGTTGAATGGCCCGCCCCCTCGGGCGCTGACAAATCCGGGAATTTTGGCATCTGTGTGCTGGGTGAGGACGTCTTCGGCTCGGCTCTTGATGCCCTGGAGCAGCGTAAGGCTGCCGGTCGGACAGTGCGGATTCGGCGTTTTACCCAGTCCGAATCCATTGGTGACAGCTGTCAGGTGGTGTTTATCAGCAAATCCAAGCGGCCCTTTTTGGGCTCCATCCTGCAGAAATTGAAAGGTCGGCCGATACTGACCTTAGGTGACACAGAAGGTTTTGCAGAACAGGGCGGCATCATTGAGTTTACCCGTGGCAAAAAACGCATCGGTTTCCTGATCAACCTTGAGAGCGCCAGAAGGTCAGGCCTGAAGATTGCCGCCCCACTTTTGGATTTGGCTAAGGTTTTGGATTCACCGGACAACTAAGCAGAACAATGGTTTTTTTCAGTAATATCAACATTGCACAAAAGATCAGACGTATGATCCTGTTGATCAGCGGCGTCGCGCTGTTGATTGTCTCTGTCAGCCATATGGTCATGGAAGTCTTCTCCTATCGTGAGGCTTTGGTTGAGCGTGCTTCGGTACTGGCGGACTTTATCAGTACCAACTCCACTGCGGCGCTCTCTTTCGATGATCCGAAGACAGCGAAAAAGCTTCTGTTATCACTGAAAAACCAAGCGGATGTTAATGGTGCGATTCTCTATCAGGATAACTGGCAAATGTTTGCCGCTTATCCGCAAGATTCAGGGATACAGGCCCGCATCGAAAATGAAGACAAGGTCTGGTTTAGCGAGTTGGGCCAGTCGAAAAGCATTGAGTACCGTTTTGACGGGGACGATCTGGATCTGCTGAAACCCGTCACCCTGGACGGTGAGGTGATCGGTCATCTGCTCATCGAGGTGAGTCTGGACCCCCTATATGACCAGATTGTCGATTATCTGCTGATTTCAGGACTGTTGCTGGTCGGCATCATGCTGGGGGTATACCTTCTCTCGTATTCCATGCAGCGCCGCATTTCGGATCCTATCAATAACCTGATCAACGGCATGCAGGATGTCGCAGATCAGAAGAATTTCAGTCTGCGGCTGCAGCCTGGCGACAACGATGAGATAGGCACACTCATCGAGCGCTTCAACAGCATGTTGGGGCAGATTGAAGGACGTGATAAAAAGCTGTCTTCCTACCGGGAGGGGCTGGAGCAGAAGGTCTCTGAGCGCACGGCAAGTCTGCAGAAGGCCAAGGAGGGCGCGGAAGCTGCCAGCCGGGCAAAGAGTGAATTTCTTGCCACCATGAGTCATGAGATTCGCACGCCCATGAACGGTGTGCTGGGCATGACGGAACTGTTGCTGGATACGGGTTTGGACGTGCGTGCTCACCGTCTGGCGGATTCAGCTCATCGTTCTGCAGAGTCTCTGCTGGGGGTTATCAATGACATCCTCGATTTCTCCAAGATTGAGGCCGATAAACTGCAACTCAGTACAGAGGATTTCGATCTTCGAACCCTGTTGGAAGACACCCTGGAGCTGGTGGCCAACCAGGCCCATCGCAAGGGGCTTGAACTGATTCCCAATCTGCCGCCTGACTTGCCCCGGTGGGTTCGGGGCGATGCCGTGCGATTACGGCAGATTCTGGTTAACCTGTTGGGAAATGCCGTGAAGTTCACCAAACGGGGTGAGGTACGCCTTTGGGTAAGAAATATCGAGCGGCATGTCAACAGCCTGCAGATAGCCTTCGAAGTCTCTGATACCGGCCCAGGTATCCCCATTTCGCAGCAGGGCGAAATCTTTAATGCCTTCAGTCAGGCTGACAGCTCCACCACACGGCGGTTTGGTGGTACGGGTCTGGGTCTGGCTATCGCCAGCCGTCTGGTCGATCTCATGGGTGGAACGATCGAACTTGAGAGTAGCTCGGGGGAGGGTGCGCATTTCAGATTCAAAATAGAACTTGAGGCCGCAATAGAGGAACGGTCTCAAGTGCCGAACCACGATACCCTGGAAGGTGTCCGTGTTCTTATCGTTGACGACCACGTTACGAACCGGGAGATTCTCCACAATCAGGTCATCGCCTGGGGCATGAGGAACGGCAGTGTTGACTCGGGGCGACAGGCGCTTGAACGGCTGCGTCAGGCCGCCGATGGAGGTGACCCCTACCAGATTGTGCTGCTCGACTGGCACATGCCGGAGATGGATGGCCTTGAACTGGCGCGCTCCATCCGCAATGACTCGTCCATCCCTGCGCCACATCTGGTGATGCTAAGTTCGACTGAATTCGATGCGGAATCGTCGATTGCCCAGGAGTGTGGTATTGCACGCCATCTACAGAAACCTGTACGCCAACAGCAATTGTTGCTGTGCCTGCGGGAGGTTATGGGTGAACAAGTCGCCACCGTTGCCGGCGCAAGTCCAGCTACTGAAAAACTGAATGGGAAGGTTCTCCTGGCTGAAGATAATCTGGTGAACCAGGAGGTGGCCATCTCCATGTTGATGGCACTGGGCTGCGAGATGGATCTGGCAGGGAATGGCCTTGAAGCTGTCGAAGCTGCTACCCGAAACACCTATGATCTGATCCTGATGGACTGCCACATGCCGGAGATGGATGGCTTCAGCGCTACCAGTCAGATTCGTCTCATCGAACAGGAGCAGGGGCAAAAGCCGGTTACGATTGTGGCACTCACTGCGGATGTGCAGAAAGGCATACAGGAACAGTGTGAAACTGCCGGCATGAATGACTATCTGAGCAAACCTTTCAGCCAGAAACGCTTGTCGGAGTTGTTGAAAAAATGGCTTAAGGTTGAAGTCACGGAGCAAGCGGAAACCGGCGAGACATCTCTGTCCGGGAAAGTCTCTGACTCTCCTGTTCTCGATCCTGCCCCATTGGAACAGCTGCGCCAGTTGGGAGAGATGGGCGGAAGGGATGTGTTGGGGAAATCAGTCAATCACTTTCTAAAACAGGCCCCTGACGATGTTGCCAGGCTTCGCCAGGCGCTTGAGCATAATGATGCAGAGAGCCTCAGGGTGATTGTCCACAGCCTGAAATCGAGTAGTGCCAATTTGGGGGCAATGGTTTTTTCCCGACACTGCCAACAACTCGAGACCTCGGCAGCGGAAAAGAATTTGTCACCTGCGCCCAATTTGGTGGATAGCATTGAAGCCATGTTGCCTAATATTCTCGATGCGCTGCGCACTGAAATTGAACAATCCCAAAAAAACCTCGCTACTGCTACCACGGTTCACCAGAGTGGAGAGCGAATTTTGCTGGTGGATGATGATTCAAATTTCCGTATTACTACCCATGAGGCATTGAGCGCAGTCGGTTTCGAGGTTGATGAGGCGGCGAGCGGAAAAGAGTGCCTTGAACGGGCCGCAAAAATAGTACCGGATATCATACTGCTCGATGCCCTTATGGATGGCATGGATGGTTTTGAAGTCTGTCGGCGCCTGAGGAAAAGACGAGAATTTCGCGCCATCCCCATCCTCATGGTCACTGGGCTGGAGGATATGGAAACCGTCAATCAGGCCTTCCAGTCCGGTGCGGACGGTTTTATCACCAAGCCGGTCAACTACAGTGTTCTGAGTCACCGGATACGCTTTCAACTCAGGGCTGCCCGGGACTCCAAGGAACTGCACGAAAGCCAGGAGCAACTGGCCAGTGCACAACGTATGGCCGCCCTGGGATATTGGCGCTGGGATGCAAAGCGCGATGAGCTGGTGATTTCAAAGCAGCTGGCCGAAATGCTGGGGGCTTCCCAGGCTGCCAGCTGTACAGAACTGGGCGACTATCTGGCACGAATACATCCAGATGACCGGGCCTTTATCCGCGATAACATCACATCCGTGGTGGATGGTGCGCCACTGCATCCTACAGATTACCGATTGCTCACCGAAAGCAACAAGTCAGTGATTGTACATCAGGAACTGGATCTTGCACCGGATGCGGACGGTGTGGTGCTGGGAACGGTTCAGGACATCACCCAACAGAGAGTCTCCGAAAGGCGTATCCGTCAGCTGGCTTATTCCGACGAACTGACAGGTTTGGCAAGCAGGGCCTATTTCTACAAACATCTGGAAGACGTTATCAAGGCAGCGCATCGGCGCAAGGAACGTTTTGCCCTGTTGTACCTGGATCTTGATGGCTTCAAGGATGTGAATGACAGTCTGGGTCATGATATTGGCGATCAGCTGCTCAAGGTCATTGCCCAACGCCTGCAAAAAGTTTTGCGGGGTGCTGATTTCGTGGCCCGTCTGAGCGGTGATGAATTCTGCATCCTGGTGGACCATGTCAATGATGAGTATGACGCTGCAGACGTTGCCAGCCGCTGTCTGCAGGAGACCAACCAGCCGGTGGATCTGGGTTTGCAGCAGATCCGGCCAAGATGCAGTATCGGTATTGCCCACTTCCCGCAGGATGGTGAAAATCTGCAGACCCTGCTGAAGGCTGCTGACAGCGCCATGTATGCTGCCAAGGAGGAGGGCAAGCATCGCTATACATTCTACCAGCCTGAGTTGACCACTCAGGCCGAGCACCGTTTGCAGATTGAACAGGACCTGCGTCTGGCGCTTGAACGGCGTGAACTGGAGCTCTATTACCAACCCCAGATCGATGTGCAAAGTGGCCGTCTGATTGGAGTCGAAGCACTGGCACGGTGGCAACATCCCACCAAGGGTATGATCTCTCCAGTGGAATTTATCAACGTTGCGGAACGCATCGGTTTGATCAAGACGTTGGGAGAGTGGGCGCTGAGCACTGCCTGCAAGCAGGCTGCAGCCTGGCAGGATATGGGGCTGCCTCTATTTCAGATGGCGGTGAATATCTCTCCGACCCATATTCAGGATCCGGGTATTGTGACTGTCGTTGAACAGATTCTGCGGAAGACGGGTTGGCAGGCCGAGAATCTTGAACTGGAGGTCACCGAAAGTGTGGTGCAGACTACGGGTGAAAATCTGTCTGTGTTCAAAAACATACGGGAGATGGGCCTGAAAATCGCCATTGATGACTTTGGCACGGGTTACTCCTCCCTGGCCTCGCTTAAATATCTACCGATCACCTGTCTCAAGATAGATCGTCTGTTCATTACCGACATGCTGAAGGATCCTGAGTCCTCTATTCTGCTGGGTACCATCGTCGGGGTGGCCCGCGCGCTTGGTCACAGTGTCATCGCGGAAGGCGTCGAGACGGAAGAGCAGGTGAAGGTGCTGAGTGGAATCGGCTGCGATACCATTCAGGGGTATTTTTTCAGCCGGCCCGTCCCTCCGGAAGAGATTCCGGCGCTGGCACGAAAGCATTTCCTGCCAGAAGAGAAGGACGAAGAGGCGGCTGTTCTTCCATTGTCCATAGTGAATAAATAACAACCTGATTACCCCCGAGCCTCAGCCATGCTGAGCAGGCGTTGTGGCATGGGTGGTGTGCGCACGGCGGCATAGCCGAGGCGCGGAATCATCTCTTCGAGCTTG
>JAESPE010000158.1 GCA_016756835.1 gamma proteobacterium endosymbiont of Lamellibrachia anaximandri
ACCGGGACGGCCGGGGCACAAACAGGCTGTCGAAGGCCGAGTCGATTTTGGGGACTGGGATGTCCCAAAATCTTTCACGAGGTCGAAGACTCACTTGATCGGTCCTTTTGATCCATCGCCCGCCAAAGGCTCGTTCAAAAAAGTACCCGCCCGCTTTTTTGAGAAATTTGAAGCGTCCTACAATGACCTGGCAGCGCGCGGATACCGGATTTTGACTCTGGATGCCGCCTGTGGGGAATCACTGGTCGATACTGTCCTGCCGGAAAAATGCGCCTTCGTATTGGGTCATGAGGAGTGGGGACACAGTTTCGAGGTCTCCGACTACCCGGATATTGGTTGCCTGTCGATTCCGCAATTCGGCAAGGTGGAGAGTCTCAATGTGGCGGTGGCCGCCTCTGTCGTGATGTTTGAGTATGTGCGTCAGTACGGGAAAAAATGAGTTAGTTGATAGAGCACTAGGAGTTGTGAAGTTATGAGCAATGCAATGAACTATCTGTTGGCCGCCCGCCCCGAGGCGATGACGGCTTATTTCACCTTCCTGAAAAAGTCAGGTGATCATCTGGATACAAAAACCCGGGATCTCATTTCTGTGATCACCAAGGTTGCGGTACAGACAGAGGGTGGTTTTCGGCAATATCTGACCCGTGCCTTACGCAATGGCGCAACGCCCAATGAGGTGATCGATGCGCTATTGATGGCGTTTCCTGTGCTTGGGCTGGCGAAGATCGTTTGGGCCACCGATATTCTATTGGAGATGGATATTCCCGATTTTCGTCCGGAGGCTTTGTTGGCAGAGGCCGATTGGCACGATATTGCGGATCTCGATGAGATAAAGCTGGAGGATACGACCTGGTTGGAAGTGGAGGGACGCCACCTGTTTATCTACCGGGATGAGGCGGATATACGGGTCTATGACAGTCGCTGTCCGCACCAGGTTACCGATATTCCACACCTCTCGCTTGAGGGTACCAAGCTGACTTGTCCAAAACACCAGTGGGCCTTCGATGTGGTGAGTGGAGAATGTGTCGAAAAGGGCAAACATCCCCTGCGCCGTTTTGAGCACAGAGTGGAAACGGGTCGTCTTTTGGCTTTCTGGTAAGTTGAGGCTGATGGCTTCAGGTGTCGTCCGGCGACTCGGATAACTCTTCGAGGCCGAGAGATAGAATGATGCCGCAAATAATGGCTAACAGTATCCAGGTCATGGCTGACTCCCTCCGAGGAGTTTTTATTATAGGCTTTTATTTCCGAAGAACGAAATTTATTCCTGAAGCATAAGAAATATATTAAATACTGATTATTTGGCTATGAGGTAGATCAATTTGTCTGCAACTCAAGGTGAATGAAGGCGAATACCAGCGTGATGGAACAGCTTTTCTTAGGTTAGATTGTGTCCCGACCCAGAAACATTATGCTTGCCGGACGCTCATTATTGAGCTGAATGCGGGACATTGAGGCACCGGCGATGGAGAGTCGGTATAGGGTTTCAATCGGTGCAGAGATCGTGTTTGCCAGGGCGGCACGAATTACACCGGCGTGGGTGACGATCAACAGGTGTTTGCCGGCATGAGTTTCGATGGCTTCATCGAGTGCGGCGGCAACCCTTTGGCTGAATGCCTCCAGCGGTTCGGCCCCGGCAGGCCGGTTTCCCAGTGGATCCCGATAGAAGCGGGCGAGAATCTGTGGGTCTAACGCCCGTAGCTCAGCGCCGCTCTTTCCTTCCCAGTTGCCGAATCCCACTTCTTTCAGGCGATCGTCCTGTTGCAGGGGGATCTCCAGTTTTTGACTCAATGCCTCGGCAAACGCCAGACAGCGGCTGAGGGGGGAGCTGATGATCTGCTGCCAGGGAGTCTCGCCGGAGACTGCGCGCCACATCTCCTGCCAACCCTTGTCGCTCAGTGGGTCGTCGATCTGTCCCCGGTAGCGGCGTCCACCCACGGGTTCACCGTGCCTGAGCAGGTCGATGGTCGTCTGTCCGTTCATAACCAGTCAGCAAAGGTGAAGAGTCCCAGCATGACACCCCAGACTACCAATGATCGCCAGACAAGGCTCATGGCGGCTTCCACCAGATAGAGGTGGTGTGTTGTATCATCTCTATTGCGGTCCAAAACACTGGCCAGACGCAGGGCGCCGCTGCCGGTACAGATCAGGATGCCGCTGGCGCTGTCGCTGAATTCGTCAAAGCGCTGCTCATTGTAGCTGCGCCAGCCGTTCATGGCGTCTTCAAAGCTGCCGGCGATAGCATAGGAGAAAGCGGTAATACGGGCGGGTATCCAATCGAGTATCGACACTAGCTGCCGGCTGAAGAGATGGAAGTCGAGATCCTCACCGGCGGTGCGGGTGAGAGGGAGCCGGGAGGCGAGGCGATAGAGCAGTGCACCAATGGGGCCAAGCACCAAAAACCAGAAGATGACGGCGAATATGCGGTTGTTGGCCTGGATGAGGATGCTCTCAGCGACCGCCTGAGAGTAGGCGGGATCATGCGGGGGCGGCTCATCGTTGAGCAGGTCGCGGGCAACGCCCCTGGCATGCTGCTCGTCGCCTTCGTCTCTGGCCTTGATGAAATGGCTGATCTGCTGGTCCAGGTCGTTGGGTCCCAGGCTGTAGAGCAGTACGGCGCAGGCAAAGAGTGCGCCAGGCAGACCCGCCAGAGCATCATCAAAAAGCTGTTGCAGCAGAGCGACCGCAAGTAGTGGTGGCAGCAGCAGGCTGATGACACCCCCAAAGCCGTTGCGCATCCAGACAGGCAGCTCCTGACGATGGTACCAGTCGCTGTAGTCGTTGAACCAAACCGGTTGGCGCAAGGCCTGTTTGTGCAACAGAAAACGTTCTGCGATCAGGCAGATAAGTATGATGATCAGACTCATGGCGCAAGTGTCGGGGATGACAGGAAAAGTTGCAAGTGGGGTGCAGGTATTTTGGTGATTGATGGATTAGGATAATATTCCGCAGGCCTGATCAAGCGCAGCGGATCAGGCAATTTACTATGCTTGATCCAGTCGGCATTCCAACAACATGCGGCGATACCTCTCCCAGTCGAATGCCGGGCCGGGGTCGGTTTTGCGGCCAGGTGATATATCGGTATGGCCGGTAATTCTATCCGGCGTGATAGTTGGATAACGGACCATGATCTCGCGGGTGACCTTTACCAGGGCGGTGTATTGAGCGTCGGTGTAGGGTTGCTCATCTGTGCCTTCGAGTTCGATGCCGATGGAGTAGTCGTTGCACCTTTCCAGCCCTGAAAAGCAGGACTCGCCTGCATGCCAGGCGCGATGGTGCAGGGGGACATATTGAATCGACTCGCCATCTCGCCGGATCAGCAGATGGCTGGAGACTCTAAGTGCGGCAATTTCGGCAAAATAGGGGTGCTGTTCGCCCCTGAGCCGATTGAGAAACAGGTCGTCGATCCAGGGGCCGCCAAACTCGCCGGGCGGCAGACTGATGTTGTGGATCACCAGCAGATCGATCTCACACCCGGGGGGACGTTCGTCCTGATTGGGTGAGGGTCGCTGCTTCGCACTGGAGAGCAAGCCGTCCGGCTGCTCCCTAAACACGTTTATTTCTCCAGTTCTGTGTTGACCAGCCCCTTGAGTACCATGTCGGTATGGCTGATGATGCCGACGACCTTGCCGTTCGATACCACCGGTGCACGGGAGAGGTCGAAGCGGGAAAACATGCGGGCGCAGTAGCGGATATCCATGTCAGGAGAGACTGTGAGTACCGGTTTGGTCATGATCTCGTAGATATTGACTCGTTCCGGCGCCCGATCCTTCGCCAGCACCTGGCGGGCGATATCAGAGAGCAGCACCATGCCGTACTCGTCATCTTCATTGCGTTTTTTTACGATCAGACTCTTGGTATCCACATGGGACATGGTATCCAGTGCCTTGGCGACGGTGTCCATGCCGTCGACCAGGTCAAAGCTGGTCTTCATTACGTCCATTACACGAGTGATCTGGGTTGTCATAGCTCTTCCTCCACTACTTGGCTCAAACTCTGAATCTGATGACTGACCCCAACAGCGTCTTCGATGTCAATCTGGAAGGCGATGCCGGTACCGGGACGCTCGTCGAAATCCCCTGCCTTGGAGATGGTTTCAAGAATGGCGCGGCTCAGGTGTTCCTCCACCAGCAGCAGTACCACGTCCCGCTGGGTCTCAAGGGTTAGACCGAAGAAGGTCTTGGCCTGCTCCACACCCTCACCCCGGGCCTGGTTGATGACGGTGGAACCGGTAGCGCCGGCTTTGCGGGCCGCGTCCAGTACAATATTTGTATGGCTGTCCTCCACCAGTGCAATGATGAGTTTAAAACGCATGATCTCTATCTCGGTTGAATGTTATCGTTTTTTTCTACTGCGCCACTCGCTCAACTGGGCATACCCCATCACCGCGATGATGGGGAACAGACAGGCAAAGGCGATCAGGCCAAAACCGTCCAGCAGCGGGTTGCGCCCCGGTATGTTGTTCGAAAGTCCAAGCCCCAGGGCTGCCACCAGCGGCACCGTGACTGTGGAAGTGGTGACGCCGCCAGAGTCGTAGGCCAGGGGGATGATGGTTTTCGGAGCAAAAAAGGTCTGCGCAATGACCAATAGATAACCTGTGATGATATACCAGTGCAGTGGTGTGCCGCTGACGATCCGATAGCTGCCCAAGGCGATGCCGAAGGCAGCGCCGATGGCGACGGCTATGCGTAAACCCCATTCACTGATGGCGCCGCCTGAAACCTGATTCGCCTTGATGGCGACGGCGATCAGTGAGGGCTCCGCAATGGTGGTGGAGAAGCCGATGGCGGCGGCAAACAGATAGACCCAGAAATAGTGGTGCCACTGTACAAAATCGTGTTCCCCTGTAATGCCGAGAAAATCGGGGTCGGTCAGTTGGCTGGCCATCAGTTCCCCGAGGGGGAACAGCGCCAGATCAAGGCCTTCCAGGAAAAACGCCAGTCCGACCAGCACGAAGATGAAACCCGTGATGACCTGTCGCGGATTATGCAGTGGCCGACGCAGCACCAGGAACTGAAACCCGAACAGGATGCCGGCGATGGGCAGAACATCCAATACCGTTTGGGCGAGTACCCCCAGCAGATTGCTCAGCACCCCTATCACAATAGTATTCCGTAACCCATCACGAAAATCATCGGAGTGAGGGAGGCAAAGGCGATCAGGCCAAAACCGTCCGTCATTGGATTACGCCCCTTGATACTGGACGCTAGACCAATGCCGAGCGCGGTCACCAGAGGGACCGTGATGGTGGAGGTGGTAACGCCTCCGGAGTCATAGGCGATACCGATGATCTCCCGGGGTGCGAAGGCGGTCATGATCACCACGCCGAGATAGCCGCCCATGATCAGATACTGCACCGGCCAGCCCTTGATGATGCGCAGGACGCCGATGACGATTGCGAGACCGACAGCGAAGGCCACAGTAAACCGCAGGCCGCTGGCGTAATCCTCCATGGATTCGACATTATTCGCTATCATGCCGCCAACTGCTGCGACTTTTGAGGCTTCCTCTGCAATCTTGATTAAGGCTGGCTCAGCAATCGTGGTTCCGAAGCCGAGGGAGAAAGCGAAAACCAGGAGCCAGGAGACACTGCCTTTTTTGGCGAAATCCCAAGCCATCGCCTCTCCCAGAGGGAACAGGCCGATTTTCAGCCCGTGGATGAACATGCTCAGGCCGATAACCACCAGCAGAGTACCGAAGAGCAGGCTGCCCAGATTGGGGATGGGCTGCTGCAGTCGCTGCCAGCCATGGAGAGCGAAGCGAAGGCTGGTAGTCCCCGGTAGCCGCGAGGCCGCACTGCTTACCCGGCGTGCCTTGCGCCAGAGGGGAAGCAAAGTAGGCAT
>JAESPE010000159.1 GCA_016756835.1 gamma proteobacterium endosymbiont of Lamellibrachia anaximandri
GACTGGACGCCGCGCTCGGATGCCTACTTTGCTTCCCCTCTGGCGCAAGGCACGCCGGGTAAGCAGTGCGGCCTCGCGGCTACCGGGGACTACCAGCCTTCGCTTCGCTCTCCATGGCTGGCAGCGTTTGGCGCAGAGCTTAGAATCTCCTCCAGCTCCTGTGAGCGTGCTGAAAGGCTTGTCAGATCATCCTTAACCAGTGCGCCGGGCACACCGTCCTTGATCGCCTGAATGATGTTCTCACGCTCTTTGGCAAGCTTAGCCTGCTCAACTCGATAAGCTTTCAGGGTTTGGTCCTGCTGACTCCTGAGCGTGTTCAAATGACGGGTATATTCCTCACAAAACACCTGCACCAGATCATCACGCATGAGGTGAGTTTGCAGTGCGCTTAGGACGGAGCGCTCCAGTGTCTCGCGCTTGATGGTCTTTTTGTTGGCACATACGCTATCGCCCTTATTGCGGGCATTCGAGCAGCCATAGCGCTCTGAGTTGATCTTGGAGTAGCCACCACCACACACTCCGCACTTCAACAGCCCGGAGAGTAGATATTGCGGACGATTGCGCCGCCATAAGCCATTTGGCTTCTTATCTAGTGCTTTTTGCCTAGCTTTGGCTGTTTCCCATAGCCCTTGCGGGATAATGCGTAGCTCAGGAATTTCCTGCCTGATCCACTCAGCCTCATCATTGAGGCGCGTGACACGTTTGCCCGTAGTTGGGTTTTTGATGAAACGCTGGCGGTTCCATATGAGCTGACCGATATAAAGCTCATTATTTAAAATTCCGGTGCCGCGTTTACGATTGCCATTAATGGTCGATTGCCCCCAGCTTTTACCTGAAGGACAGGGGATGTTCTCTTTGTTGAGCGTGGCAGCAATCGCTTTGGGGGATTTGTTGTGATGAGCGTATTCATGAAAGATGCGCCGGATTATCTTGGCCTGTTCTTGGTTGATCTCACGATCACCCTTGATAGCCTCACCATCGGCATTAAAGCGCTTAACTACGGAGTAGCCGAAAGCCAGCCCACCACCAGATTTACCCTTCTCAACGCGGCCTCGTAAGCCGCGCCGAGTTTTGTCAGCTAAGTCTTTCAGGAACATGGCGTTCATCGTGCCTTTCAGCCCGATGTGGAGTGAGGAGATTTCACCTTCTGATAGGGTGATGATCTTCACCCCGGCAAATTCCATACGTTTGAAAAGACCAGCAATGTCTTCCTGATCCCTTGAGAGTCGGTCGAGTGCCTCAGTAAGAAGGATGTCAAACTCGCCGCTCAGGGCAGCTTGCATAAGGGACTGGATGCCGGGGCGCATCAATGATGCTCCCGAGATACCGGCATCGGTATAGCAATTTATGATTTTCCAGCTCTCGGAAGCAGCCTTTTCGCTGCAAAGCCTGATCTGATCTTCTATGGAAGCCGCATTTTGCAAATTTGAGCTGTAGCGGGCATATATGGCAATGCGCTGTGACATTTCAATTACCACCTTTATCTGGGTAATCCTCAGCGGCGCAAGTACGGAAATATTCTTCGGCAGCGCGGCGCGCCATGGATCTGACGAGCGCAATAATATGCGCGTCGGGTGAGCTGTCAGTATGACTCTGATTGATCTGAGTCTTCAACTCGGCCTGCTTGGTATGTTTCGCAGGCTTATTCATCATGGATTCTCAAAAGGGGGCGAGAACAAAGATTTAGCCCCGCCCTAATGAGTGTGAGACGCACGATCCTGTATATATTTGCTATTGCGCTAGGGGTGATTAGCGCGAGCGCAGGATTATGCGCCTCCACAACCATGATAAGGTGTAAGTCATTAATAAATAGTGAATAAAAATGGTCAAGCTCGGCTGTCACAGCCATGTTTAAAGGAGTGGTTAAGATATGTTTATTGCCCATAATGCTCATGAGCGTCTTCCCAGCTTATGGCGCACTGGCATATCTTTTGGATAATCTCCGGGGTGATATGGACTTTTTTCTGCTTGAGACCTCCATGGCTCGATCTGGAAGTAGGCAATCTTCTCAGCTTTGATCACTCGCTGGCCATCAATAGCGATAAGCTGATGATTGGAATCCATGCGCCCAATCTCATCAGGCGAGAGCACAGGAGCTGCGCGCTCATTGACGCTGAGCCGCCAAGGTGACTGGTCATTATTCTGGTCACGGGTTAGAGAGCGTGCCTTTTTTGTCTCATTGCCGATGCGAACGCTCCAAGCTTTACGATCAGCTTCTGAGCGGATACTCCAGGCTTGCAGCAAGCTGGATTGCTCTTCGATCAGCCCAGCCAAGTGCTGGCCGTAAATCTCTATTGGTTGGCGGCGGCTCTGAAATACCATCTTTAGGCGCAGGCCTTTACCGGGTAAAAGAGACAGAGCTTTGGGGAGAGAAGGAAGCCGCCCGATATTGCCCATCTCCTCTAAGATCATCATGACGCGCGTTGGCTTTGGAGCAGCGGCAATGGCCTCTAGTAGCAATGTGGCAACTAGGCCAAGAGCTGAGCCGTGAGTTTCTAGCTTTGATTCAGGCAAGACCAAATATAGGGTGGTTTTGCCATCCAGCATGTCTTTCAAGTAAATGTCTGACTCACCCATGGCTTTTCCCATGGGAGAGTGCGCATCGTAGATTTCAAGCGCGCTCATGGCATTGTCCCGAAACGCGCCATAGGTCTTGACGTATTCAGGCAGGAGCATGTCAGACAGGGCATTGCCGTAATCTTGTAGCAGACCGGAAAACCAATCGCTTTGCTGCATTTCCTCTGCGAGGTCTGCTTTCTTCTCACTGGTAGACCACACTAACTTTCGCAGCATTGGCAGGGTGCAGGCGCTAGGCGTAAACACAGCCATATAGAGAAGTAGTGCAATAATCAGCCGCCGTCCGCCATTACGGAAGAACACGCCGTCTCCCATATCATTTGGCTTTTCTGCGACTAGCTGGAAGGCAATGGAGCGGGCGAGGTCATGAAGGTCACGACCTTTGTTATACATGACATCCTCAACCAGAATGCGCAGAGGATTGAATTTATGTCCTTTCTCGTCTGATATATTGAAGGGGTCAAAGACCAAGACGCGTTGGCCGCAGCTACGGCGGAAGCGCGCGGTGATAGCAGTAAGCTCGCCTTTCACATCTGTTACAAGCATGCTGCCACCAAACCAGTGCATCAGTGCTGGCACGATCACCGAAATGGTCTTGCCCGTGCGTGAGGGTGCATAGGTCAGCATATGGCCGTTGCCACTGGCAAAGGGGTCATAAAATAGTGGTGATTTGCCAAGAGTGCCAATGTAAAACCCGCTCCTGTTGTTGCTCAGGGCTTTAACAAA
Organism: gamma proteobacterium endosymbiont of Lamellibrachia anaximandri; assembly: GCA_016756835.1. Classification (GTDB taxonomy): domain Bacteria; phylum Pseudomonadota; class Gammaproteobacteria; order Chromatiales; family Chromatiaceae; genus QGON01. The sequence goes on from JAESPE010000159.1 coordinate 3,304, forward strand.
GTTGTCATCCTCGCGAGCTAAGCGCGCATGGCCATATTCATTGGAAATGCTGCGGCTTTCGTGCAACAAATTGATTTGCTGCGCTGCTTGAAATGAAGAGATAAGGAAAGTGAATGTTCTTTTAACGAATAAGAGAAGTGAAAAACCCATCACCGCCATTCCCACTTCATACCAGCCAGCAAGACTGGCTAGCCACCAGCCTGCATAAAGCAGGGCAAAGGCAAGAAGAAGTGGGAAGAGGGCAGCGGCCATGCTTATTTCTCGATTTTCAGCGTTTGCAGACCGGAAAGGGACACGCCCAAGCTGCTAAAGAAGCTTGTCAGCTCTTGATCAAGATTTTGCGTAGAGACAAGCTCCTTATCGGCTAGCCCTTGTAAATGGTCTTTTTCGTAATTACCCGCCCAAAAGACAAAAAGCTTGGAGTTGCTGGTTTTCTTGGCCTTCTTCAGGCTTGAGCTCGACCCAGCAAAATTCACCGTGTTCACGCCATCAGTTACAACGACCACGATGTTTGGGAAGTCCGATTTTTTGCTAAAAGGCGCAAGCGTAAAGCCGGTTTCTATCGCCTTATACAAAGCTGTTGCTCCACCAGCCTGAAGCGGGCTGTTCAAAATATATGCTGAAGATGGACAGTTGGCTTGTCCCTTACTCCCGCGCGGCGTTAAATGCCGTACATCATTGTTAAAGCTCAGTAACTGGCAGCGCGTAAAATCGGGCAGGGCGCGCATAAAGTCACGCGTAGCTGGAACAACTGTGCTCATATGCGCATACATCGAGCCACTGGTATCAAGCGCTATTGTTAATGGAATCTCCAATGATCCCGGTGTTTGCTGTGGTGTATAGGTGAAATCCAGTGCTTCAAAGTTAGTATTAAATACTGCTATGTCTTTCGCCTTTGGGCTGATGATTTCGTTATCTTTTCCATAGAAGAGTATCTGGGCATCTTTTGTCCGGATCTTGTTCTCAACGCTCGCTATGCTGACATGGGTTACATCTCCACCAGCAAGAATAATAATCCTTTCGTTTTTATGAACGCCAAAGGCTGTGAACTCTCTACCATCCTTTAGCTTCAAATCAGAACGTCGCACTTTAAGGGCGAGCAAATTATCATGAGATGCCGCCAAATCAATCTGAAAGGCGACCTTGCCCAATGTTTTGATATGACGATCAGGATCGCCAATTCTGATCACACTGGTCTGTAATTCCTGCGGAGTAATCACCTCAATTGCCGGTAAAGCAGTTGAGACAAGCCCCAGAAACATGCTTGCAAGAAGCTGTGCGTTCATTTACTCACCTCCAGTTCCAAGCCTTTTTCCAAAGAGAACTTACTGCGCTCAATATCCATGAAGGTCATGTTCACGCCCTTCATTAATGCCCAATCAAATGTGGGCTTAAGGAATTCTTCCCAGACGCGTTTTTGATGGGGGGATACCCAGTAGAAATTAAGGGAGCGCACCATGCTTGATGAGCTAAGAGTGGAATTGATATTTCCCTGAGCTGGTGGCATTTGCGGTAAAACGATGCTCGTATTCGTCGTGCAAGGTCTTGGTGTATGGATAAGTGAGGAAAACACCACTACATGGGCTGTGTTGAATTTTCGGCGCTTAAGAGAAGTGAGGTTGCTTTCCAACTCCACAAATGAGCCGGGCAGGTTGTTGCAGTTCGAAGGATTGGCCTTGATGCTCTCCACCAGCTTTAGAGCGCGCTCAGGCTTCCGTTTAAGGTCACTGGGAGTGCCAGACCAGATGGTGCGCCCCAAGGACGTGCTAATTACATCGATGTGAGCATTGGCAAGTTCCCGCTTTCGGGTTAGTTGCTTCATATGCCCAAGGAGCGTAATCCTGTATTCATAAGCGGTTGCAGGCTCAATCAGAACGCCGCTGTCATCCATGATGATTTGAATGGTGGTGCTAGTGCCTTTGGCAAATGCCATAGAAGAAAAGCACAAGGCACCAGTGATCGCTGCTGCAAATAAAGTACGGTTCATGATTAAGCTCCTCTTAATGCTTTCTTGGTAGCGCGTAGGACGTGAGCTGTTGCCAGCCCCATTGCGGCATTCGTGATTATCAAAGCAATAGACATGATCAGCATCGGCCAGAAATTGGCCTCACTGCCTGCAAGTTCGGGTATAGGGGAAGGGGCGCTCTCTTCGAGAACTCGCATATACAACGTGGCGAATTCAGTGAAAATCACGAAAAAATACAACAGTGTGAATAGGGCGGTTACGATGGCATTCAGACCGTCGCTGAAAAAGCCCTTGGGATCGCTGAATATTTCGTGATGCCGCTCTAGTAGCTGGCTGAACAAAAAAACTGGGGTGGCAACCGCCGCAAGGCCAAGAATCCCATTTATTAAAGTTCCAACAGATATATTGGACAGTGCATAGATGTCAGGGAGACCCAGCACATCAAGGACGAATAGATCCGCCCCAACCGTGTTGACGAGGGCATAATTACTGGTATGAAGCAGCCAGTTGAATTTTTCTGCCCCAAATATCAGTAACAGCTTTAAATA
>JAESPE010000016.1 GCA_016756835.1 gamma proteobacterium endosymbiont of Lamellibrachia anaximandri
CTTCCCCTCTGGCGCAAGGCACGCCGGGTAAGCAGTGCGGCCTCGCGGCTACCGGGGACTACCAGCCTTCGCTTCGCTCTCCATGGCTGGCAGCGATGGTGACAAGACGCTGATCATCTTTGATCGCCCACGGGATGTAAAAGGCACCGCCCTGCTGAGCTACTCCCACAAGACAGGCTCGGACGACCAATGGCTCTACCTCCCGGCACTCAAACGGGTGAAGCGCATCGCATCGCGAAACAAATCCGGTCCCTTCATGGGCAGTGAGTTCGCTTACGAGGATCTATCGTCCCAAGAGGTGGAGAAGTACACCTACAAATATATCCGCGATGAACAGCTCAACGGCAAGGATGTCTTGGTTCAGGAACGCTATCCTGTGGACCCCAACTCCGGCTACACCCGTCAGGTGGTATGGGTCGACAAGGCAGAATACATCCCGCTGAAGATCGAGTTCTATGACCGTAAAAAAGCACTGCTGAAAACTCTGGAATTCAGGAATTACAAGCAGTATCTCGATCGCTACTGGCGGGCCAGTGAAATGTTTATGCAGAACCACCAGACCGGGAAGAGTACCTTGCTCACCTGGGAGGATTACAAGTTTCGCGCTGGCCTGAAATCCTCCAACTTCGGCAAGAACAGTCTCAAGCGTGCCCGGTAATTTCGAATGAAAAATCTATAAATACCTTAATAACCACCCAGCAGTTTTGCAGGTTCTGCTCCGCTTGAACCTGCCTACGCCGGAAAATCGATCAAAAACCAAACAGCACCACAATGAAAAACTGCCTCAAACTCCTCTGCCTCATCCCGTCACTCTCCTGCGCCGGAGAGTGGACAGGTTATCTCGAAGGCCAGGGGCGTTACTTCACTCAGGAGCCATTCGATTCGGCTCAGACCGACAGCACCCTCTCCCTGGCATTCGAACCCGAGTATTACCACGCCTGGGACGACGACCGCCAAAGCCTCATCTTTCGTCCCTTCCTGCGCTGGGATTCCCAGGATAACCATCGCACCCGTGCCGACATCCGCGAACTGCTCTGGACCCATGTGGGCGACGAATGGGAGGTTCAGGCGGGAATCGGCAAGGTCTTCTGGGGTGTCACCGAGGCACGTCATCTGGTGGATGTCATCAACCAGACTGACTTGGTGGAAAACCCGGACGGCGAGCAGAAGCTCGGCCAACCCATGTTCAAACTCTCCTTTGAAAGGACTTGGGGGGTACTGGATCTGTACGCCCTGCCCGGCTTCCGGGAGCGGACTTTTCCTGGTGGGGAGGGTCGTCTGCGCTCACACCCCAGAGTTGACAACGATCTGGCAAGCTATGAGTCCAGCGCCGGGAACAAGCGCATCGACCTGGCCCTGCGCTGGTCCCACTCGCTCGGCGACTGGGATATCGGACTTGCCCACTTCTACGGCACCAACCGCAATCCTCTCCTGCAACCCGTCCTGAACAGCGCCAGTGAGATCGTATTGGCGCCCTATTACGAACTCATTCACCAGACCAGTCTCGACCTGCAGGCAACCAAAGGAGACTGGCTGTGGAAACTTGAGACGCTCTACAGCACATCGGATAGGGAAGATGTCTTCTCCTGCACCGGTGGTTTCGAGTACACATTCATCGGTCTGGGCGATAGCGATATGGACCTTGGGGTGCTGACCGAGTACATGTATGACGAACGGGGCGACAACGCACCCATCGCTTTCGAGAACGACACTTTTATCGGTCTGCGCCTGACTGCAAACGACGTACAAAGCAGCGAACTGCTGACCGGCGTCATCAAGGACATGGATTCAAGCGCCTGGCTATATAACCTGGAGGCGAGCCGCCGCATCGGTGATACCTGGAAGGCATCCGCTCAGATACGCCTCTGGATTGATGTGCCGGAAGACGATCCGCTCTACACTATCAGTCAGGATGACTACATTGAGTTCAATCTTGCCCGATATTTCTAACTGAAGCGGGGACGAAATCACCATCCCCCAAATTATCGCTACTCCTTATCCAGCAACGGCTGCCCATTGGCAACACTTACGCCAAGCGCAACATGATCGGTGCGGTGGCAGGCGTGCAACCCTTTGATGGTGAGGAACTCTCCGGGACCGGCCCAAGGCGGGTGGTCCCTATACCCTTCTCCACTACTCAACGGAACGGTGTATTAGGCTGCAGTGGGAGGTAATGCCCGACTGCTGTCCCTTGACGACTGATACCTTGTCGCCGGCCAAAATAGGGGTAGCCTGTTCAAAAATGGATATAACTCGATGAGTTCAGACTCTTTCTGGCATAGCGCCAATCATCGATATGATATTTGGTGAATGGGAGATCTGTTAACTCAAAAAACTGCTTCCAGCCGATACGATCGATCCAATCGCTGATCCGTTCCCAATCCTGTGCACTGTTTTTATAGGCAGCGAGTATACGCTTTACGATGGCCGTGACCTCCGGCCAGCGGGGTGGATTGTTGGGGATGCCCGCCACAACAAGCTTTTGAAAAGTGGGCCGACTGCGGGCGTTCGAATGGTTACCCCCTACCCAGATAGCGAGCTTGGAGTGTTCGGGATCGTTGATCTGCATGGGCGGACAAGGTGGATAACAGGCGCCGCAGCAGATGCATTTTCGTTCATCCACTTCCAGTGAGGGTTTGCCGTTTACCATCGCGGGCCTTATGGCAGCCACGGGACAGCGGGCCACCACCAAAGGTCGTTCACAGATGTTGGCGACCTTGCTGTGGTCAATTCTGGGTGGCTTGGTGTGTTGAATATTGATCGCGATATCACCCTGGCCACCGCAGTTGATCTGGCAGCAGGAGGTTGTGATATGCACCCGGTTTGGCATCTGCCAGCTTTTGAACTCATCCACCAGTTCATCCATCATCGATTTGGCCACCCCAGAGGCGTCAGTGGCGGGGATGTCGCAGTGCAACCACCCCTGGGTATGGGAGATGGAGGCGACAGAGTTGCGAGTACCACCTACTACGAATCCTTCACTCTCCAGTGCCTGGATGAGGGGAGCCACTTTGGCACCATCCACCACCATGTATTCAATATTACTGCGGATGGTAAAACGCACATAGCCGTCGGCATAACGGTCACCAATCTCACAGAGCTTGCGCAGGGTGAAGAGATCAAGAATACGCTGAGTGCCGACCCGCACGGTCCAGATTTCATCACCCCCCTTTGCGACATGGCGCAGTACACCGGGTTGCGGGTCATCGTGGTATTTCCACTGGCCGAAGTTGCTGTACATTATCGGATGCATATACTGAATGCCGTCGGGGCAGCCGCTCTCGATGGGGGTGCGGGGGTGGGCTTTAGCCATGGTTGTCTCCGGATTCATCACTCCAGGGTCGGAGGAACGCCGCTATCAGGCTGCGTCTATGACCGTTTTTTCCATCTTGGTCTTTCGTTCCTGCCACTTTTTCGCCTCTTCGTCCCAATGGTCAGTGCGAACGTAGGAGTTTTCCCGCGGATGCACAACCATATTGGGGTCGATCTCCAGGCCAATTCCCTCCAGGAAGTTAACCAGGCCGATACGTTCGATCATCTCCCCAACGCGCTCATGTTCCAGGGCGTTCTCGGCAAAAAAATCCACCGTCTCCTCTGCAAGTTCCTGGAGTTTCCGATAGTCCTCCTCGGTCTCCAGTTTCATGAAAGGCACCACGACGGAACCAAACAGATCACCGATCTTCAAGGTGCGTTTACCGCCGATTAGGATAGTGACACCTTTGTCATCTCCCGGCGACAGCGCTTTTGGCATCACGTTCAGGCAGTGCATGCAGCGGACGCAGTTCTTGTTGTCCACTTCCAGCGTGTCGTTTTCATTGAGGGAGAGCGCGTGGGTGGGGCAACGGGAGACGACATGGTCGTTGAGATATTTGCGTCCCTTCTTGGCGACGTAGTTCTTAACCTCCAACTGATCCACCTTCATATCGTCACGCCAGGTGCCGATGACAGCGAAATCGGAGCGTTCAATGGCATTCACACAGTCATTTGGACAGCCTGAAACCTTGAATTTGAACTTGTAGGGCAGGGCCGGCCTATGCATCTCATCGATAAAGTCGTTTATCAGTAACCGGTGGATCTTATGCTCATTGGCACAGGATTGTTCACAGCGGCCTGAGCCTACGCAGGATTGCGCGGTACGCATACAGGGGCCTGCACCACCGAGGTCAAATCCATACTCATTGATCTCGTTGAAGAAGCGTTGGGTGTTCTCAGTGGTGGCACCGATAAACATGATATTGCCGGTTTGGCCATGGAAGGTAACCAGACCTGACCCGTATTTTTCCCAACTATCCGCCAGTTTCAGCAGAATTTCGGTGGTGTAGTAGTTACCTGCCGGCGGTTGAACCCGTAGCGTGTGAAACTCCTTGGACTTCGGATATAAATCCCCCACCTCGGAGAAGCGGGGAATAATACCTCCACCGTAGCCGTAGACGCTGACGGTGCCGCCCTTCCAGTAGCCTTTGCGGGTTTCATAGGAGTGCTCAAGTTGTCCCAGCAGATCATTCGTCATCTCATTGATCCGTTTATCCAGATGCCTATCCCGCAACCGCTTGATTCCCTTAACGAAACTTGGCCATTCCCCCTCTTCAAGCTGATCAATCATCGGCGTGTCATGAATCTTCATCAAAAGCCTCACTCTTGACGCGTAATAGAGAATGCAAATCACTCTTATTACCAGACTAGCAGGTTTGATGGAGGATTTTATATAACCAATGGGGTAGCGAGGGGGAGATTGACCTTGCTCTACAGGAGGTTTACTTACAGCAAGTCAGCCATATTATTGGCTTAAAAATATCATCTGAAATTCGGGCACAACCTCCTCTCACCCTAATCATTTAACAATATGCAGTTTACTCTGGAAAAATAAGATCGGCCTTATCCCCCATGGCCGCCCGCATCTCCCGGATCGATGGCGGACGTGCCCAGATCATATCCTCCAGCACGCCTCGGCAGGTCAGACGCATGACCTCCGGCTGGATATCGGAACTGATCCACATGTGCACGCCACGGAAAACCATCGGTACGCCACCGTCGAGACCGGCCAGATTGAGACCCGCCACCATCAAGGGGGCATCTAACATGACGACCTGCGCCATCTCCCGCTGTAGCCGACTGACGATGAACGGCTCAGGTCTAATCTCCTGCGCATCCTCCGAGAGTGTTTGAATCTCAAAATTGCAGTTGGGAACATATCGATCCATCTTCGCCTTGCTCACTACAGCACCACCCTGCAGATAGACACGGGTCTGCCCGGCAGGCACAAACAGGGACTCTTTTAGAACAATCGTGGTTCCCACCGGGGGCATCGCATAAACATCCGATTCACCACCGTTTACCCTGTCGAAACCCGCACAGCCCGTCAGCAATGACAGTGTAACTATGGCAAGTAACGTTTTCATACAAACCTCCCTATCAGCCCAGTGTAGCCTAAGGAGCCTCTGAATAAGTCTGGACGAAGTAGATTGCGATTCAGCATGTTCAGATTTGAGGCGCAAATCGCACGTAATAGCTGGCTATTGCGAAGATTTGCAACGAAAAAGCTGGGCATTCTGGACGCAAGATACGAGTTTATGACTTGTTCAGAGGCTCCCTAATGGGCTGAATCAACTTTAACCCAACACACTGAAATAGCAGGCCAGGTCCGGCAGATCGATCTCCCTCGGTTTGAGACGGATCGTCTCATTGAGTTCAGGTGCACTTTTCACCCTGACCTTGGTATCCATGCCGAGTTCAGGAATCATTACCGTTGCCCGTTCACCCTCTCTGGCAACGACTACCGCTTCGCCCTGCCAATCCGGATTGTCGCGCAAAAAAACCAAACGCCAATGGCTGTTGGAGAGCCGTTCCGACTTGCGGATTGCTGCACTGCCAACCTCTGCCAGCCCTATTCGCTCCGATATGGCGTGAATATCGAGTGGGTCCTCACCCCGCAGATGGGCTCTGAGCTGCTGATGAGTCAGCAGATCAGAATAGCGTCTCAAGGGGCTGGTCGCCCGGATATAAAACGCCAGACCAAGACCTGAATGGGCCTCGGGTTGCGTCTTGATCTGGCTGGGTTTGAACTTCCTCCGGTAGGCGAACATGGCTGCCATCCCCTCAGGAGTCGACGGCTCATCCGGTGGCGCCTGGGTGGCAAACGGTACCGGAATATCTTTATCGATACAGTATCGGCCCACCGCCTCCCCCGCCATCAGCATCAGGTCCGTCACCATCTCACGGCTGGCCAGCGGGGGCAGCGGCGTCACCCGGACGCCTGCATCTTCAACCCTGATCTTCACCTCCGGCAGATTGATGAAGGCGGCGCCTGCTGCTGCACGGCGTTTCCGGTAGATCTGTGCCTTGCGCTGCAATTCGGTAAAAGGCGCCTCAAGCAGACTCTGGTCAGCATCCTGATAGCTTATGCGGGTCACTTTCAGGCGGGTGGGCTGAATCTCTATATCATCGATCTCTCCCGCATCGGAGAGCGAGAAACCGATCGACAGCGCCGGAGACTCATCCTCCAGTCCGAGTCCCAATCGATGGGTCAAACCGGGAGGCAACATGGATATGACCTGTTCCGGGATATAGAGATTTGCACCGCGGTTACGTGCATCCAGATCCATCTTGCTATCGGGGGACACCAGTGCGGCAACATCCGCCACATGCACCCAGATACGCTCACCGTCGAGACTGACGGCATCATCCGGATCCTGGTTGCCCTCATCGTCGATGGCGTACGCGGGCAGATGGGTTAGATCGAGACGGGACTCATCCGGCAACAGGGGTATCTCATATTCCGGGGTCTCCGGATTGATGCCAAAACGGCGCGGATAGGGGTTCTCGTTCTCGCTCCAGTAACCTGTCTTCACCAGCAGCCGGTGCGCATTGACCGGTGTCTCCTGAAAACCCAGCGCTTTGAGAATCCGGCTGTTGCTACGCCCCCCCAGGGCGAGGGCCTCCACCTCGCCCAGTCGCTTGCTGTCCTCTTCCACCAGCTCGCCACGGTTGACCCGGTCGACAAAGGCAGTCCAGGCCGTCTCCGCTGCCTCCTTGGCCTCGCGCCGTTCCCGCTCTGCCTGCACTTCTGATGCCGGTCTGGGGGTGATGGCCTGGGGCTCTCCCGCAAAATAGAGACCATCCGCCACCACTTCCCAGGCAGCCCAGGCAGTCGCCGGCGTGTAGTCGTCAAACAGCAATTCAGTAAACTCCTGAATCTCGGTGGTGCTCTCCTCCAGTAACTCCCAGTTCTCCTCGATCTCTCCCGTCTGCGGAGTGAGATCCTTCAGACTGGTGAGAGGACCGGGGTGCAGCAGAACGATGTCCTTGGTTCTGACACGCTTGGTTTTGCCCCCCTCCAACTCGATAGTGATCTTGTCGCTGACTTCAACCACTTTTGCGGGACGTATTTTATACAGGACCAGACTGCCTGCGACGGGGCTACTCATGCGGATTCCAATAGTGTTTGATGGAGCAGCACGAAACCACACACAATGGACGTTTCGTACCTCTGACGATGGGGTATGATACGCACAGAACAGGAGCAAACCCAGGAGTCCGTCCACACCATGAACACACAGTGGTCAGCATTCATGCAGTCACGCCCGGCCTCAGCCGTACAGCCCACCGCAGATGCCTGCGTTTTGAACGATCTCTCCCACTTTGGCCTGTTGCGGGTCAGCGGAGAGGATGCAGAAGGTTTTCTTCAGGGTCAGATGACGAACGACATGCGCGAAGTCACCGCCGGGCACAGTAACCTCTGCGGCTGGTGCACAGCCAAAGGCCGCATGCTGGCAAGTTACCGGGCACTGCGCCAGGGTGACGACTTCCTCCTGCAAACACCTGCCGGCAATATGGCAACAAGCCTCAAACGACTGCAGATGTTTGTGATGAGATCCAAGGTCACTGTCACTGATGCGAGTGATGAGCTGGTTCGTTTCGGACTCACCGGAAACTGTGCGGAGGCGCTTCTGCAACCCCATTTCACCGGCCTGCCCGATGAGACAAACAGCGTGGCGGAGCAGAACAACCTCATCCTGATCCGCCTGTCAGGTGAGGTACCCCGCTTTGAGATTATCGGTCCGGTGGCTGAATCGATCACTCTCTGGGAGGCTCTGGAGTCAGGGACCACAACGGGTGATAGTCAATATTGGGCGCTGCAGAATATCCGGGCCGGAATTCCAACCATCTTTCCGGAGACCGCAGAAGCATTCGTTCCCCAAATGACCAACATGCAGCTTGTTGATGGCGTCAGCTTCACCAAAGGATGCTACACCGGCCAAGAGGTGGTGGCGCGCATGCATTATCTGGGCAAACTCAAGCGCCGCATGTACCTGGCCCATATTTCCGGAGGTTTAGAACCGAAACCGGGTGACGCGCTCTACGCGGCCGACAGTCAGTCGGGCCAAGGCGCCGGCAAGGTCGTGGACGCACAAGCCGCTGACGGTGGATTCGACCTGCTGGTGGTTATCGAGGTCGCCAACGCGGAAAACGAAAAGATCACATTGGGTGAAACCGGGCCGGCATTGGAGATTCGCAATCTGCCTTATGAATTTACTTCAGAATCCGAGTAACCCTGCCGCTAACAGAGAGGAACCGACCATATCACCATGCGGCCATGCGGTTACACATTGATCCGCAATAACCACCAGGAATAACAAGACACGGATATGATTGACGAAAACGCCTTTCTAGACTCTATCTTCAAAGCCATCGACGAACATAGACTGACCCTGCCGACGCTACCGGAGGTTGCATTACGGGTCAGGGATGCGGTCGAAAGCGAAGACTCCACGGCCCAACAGATCGCCAAAATCGTCGCCACCGATGCCGCACTCTCCGCCCGCCTCCTACAGGTCGCCAACAGCCCGCTCTATCGTGGACGCAATCCTATTGACAACCTGCAGATGGCGGTAGCCAGGCTGGGTACCCGGTTGGTACGCAGTCTGGTGGTCAGCCTGATCATGCAGCAGATCTTCCAGGCCACCTGCGATATTCTGGACAAACGTTTTCGGCAGCTCTGGGAAGAGAGTGTGCAGATTGCCGCCATCAGCAGAGTGTTGGCACAGAGTCTCAAACACCTGGATAGAGAACAGGCGATGCTTGCCGGGCTGATCCACAATATCGGCGCCCTTCCTGTGCTGACCATGGCGGAACACTCTCCGGAATTGATCAGTGATCAGGAAGAGCTTGACCGGGTTATCGAGGCCCTGAGTCCCAGGATCGGCAAACGCATTCTCGAAGACTGGGATTTTCCGGAATCCCTGATCAAGGTACCAGCACACTTCCAGGATCTTGGTTATGATGGGGGTACACAAGCAGACTATGTCGACGTCGTTCTTGTCGCCCGCCTGCAGACCGCCTTGGGTAACGACCATTCTCTTACCAATGAGGATTGGGGCATCATCCCTGCCTTCGTAAAGGTGGGCCTGGAACCTGAGATCAATGTCGTGGATATCGAAGGGGTTGAAGAAGAGGTGAAAGAGGTCGAAGTGATGTTTCTGTCCTAATACCCCACAAAGATGATCGAGGTAAAAGACCTAACCAAACACTATGCCGGTCTCAAGGCGGTGGATGGCATCAGCTTCACTATTCCCCGGGGCATCTGCCTCGGTCTGCTAGGCCCTAACGGCGCAGGAAAGACCACCACGGTAGAGATGCTGGAAGGCATTCTGTGCCCCTCCTCCGGCACCATTCTCTACAAGGGCGCTCCCTTGGGTGCCGAGTTCCGCAACGAAGCAGGCATCATGTTTCAGCATACTGCCCTGCAGGAGCACATCACGGTTCGTGAGGTGCTGAAGCTCTTCCAGCAGTTCTATCCTCATACCCGATCTCTGGATGAGTTGATTGAGATCTGCGCATTAGGCGAGTTTCTCGAACGGGACACCCGCAAACTCTCCGGTGGTCAACGCCAGCGACTATTGCTGGCGATTGCCCTGATCAATAACCCCGAGATCGTCTTCCTCGATGAACCCACGACCGGACTGGACCCCCAGTCACGGCGCAACCTCTGGGAACAGGTCAGGCGGATCAAAGGGGAGAACAAGACCCTGGTACTCACCACTCACTATATGGAAGAGGCCTATGAACTCTGCGATGAGATCCTGATCATGGATCACGGCAAGATCATCGCCCGTGGCATACCCAGGGAACTGCTCGCCGAACACTACAAAAATTCGATTCTCACCCTTCCCGCAGACGCGCTGCCGGCAGGTTTCAAACCTGACCCGGGATCCAGTCTCCTTACACGGGGGGACTGGGTGGAGATTCTTTCCAAAGAGGTGAACACCAGCATCGAGCATCTGATCAAACACCAGATCTCACTGACCCACTTGCTGGTGCGCTCCCCCACCCTGGAAGACCTGTTCCTTGAATTAACCGGCCACTCTCTGCGATCCTGAACTATGTCACCACACCGTTTTCTTGCCCTTCTCAAGGCCCGCAATCAGGAGTTTCTGCGGGATCGCACCGCGCTTGGCTGGAACATCATCATGCCGGTACTTATCGTCATCGGCTTCGCCTTTGCCTTTGGTTCCGAAGATCAGGATCTCTACAAGGTAGGCGTCCAGGGAGAAACAGCGGATAACAGCAGACTGGAAACCTTTCTTACAACCCGCCATATCCAGTTTATTCCCGTCGAATCACAGACAGATGCCATCACCAAGGTGGACCGTCATCAACTGGATATGCTGATAGACATCCCAGGCAACCGCTACTGGATCAACAACAGCTCAGCCAAGGGGTATATCCTGGAACGACTGCTGGACACCAGCGAACTGCAGAAAGAGTCGGTAAGCGGCAAGGAGATCCGCTACGTGGACTGGGTGATTCCCGGCGTACTGGGGATGAACATCATGTTCAGCTCCCTCTTCGGTGTCGGTTATGTGATCGTGCGGTACCGCAAGAACGGCGTCCTGAAAAGACTCAGCGCCACACCACTGACAGCATTTGAATTCCTCCTGGCGCAGATCGTCTCCCGGCTGTTGATGATCGTCGCATTTACCACCCTGGTCTATATCGGCACCGATCTGCTCATCGGATTCCGCATGTATGGCTCCTACTGGCTACTACTGACGGTTCTCATCCTGGGCGGACTGAGCATGATCAGCGTCGGCCTGTTGATCGCGGCACGCATGACCAGTGAGGAGGCTGCCAACGGCCTGTTGAATCTGATCAGCTGGCCGATGATGCTGCTCTCCGGCGTCTGGTTCTCCCTGGAAGGCTCTCATCCACTGGTGCAGCAGTTAGCCCTTGCCCTACCCCTGACCCATATGATCGACGCCGCCAGGGCGATTATGATCGACGGCCTAGGTCCGGCAGAGATCTGGCCCCAGCTCACCGCACTCACCGGTTTTAGTGTTATCTTTATCTGGATTGGGGCCAAAACCTTCCGTTGGGAGTAGTCACCATGGGTCAGGACGAGAAGGCGTTCATGCAGGAGGCGATAGCTCTGGCGCGTCGGGGCGTGGAGCTGCATCACGGCGGCCCTTTCGGCGCAGTCGTTGTGCTGGATGGACGGATCATCGGCCGTGGCTGGAATCAGGTGGTCAATAACAACGACCCCACTGCCCATGCTGAGATCAATGCCATCCGCGAAGCCTGTGGACAGCAGGAGAGCATGCATCTCAACGGAGCCACACTCTATGCCAGCTGTGAACCCTGCCCAATGTGCCTGAGTGCCGCCTACTGGGCCCACATTCAAACCATCGTCTATGCGGCAGATGCCAATGATGCAGCCGGGATCGGCTTCTCCGACCAGTTTATTTGTCAGGAGCTGCAAGGTCCCCCTGAAGAGAGGAAGATCCATTCCCGACAACTGTTACGGGAAGAGAGTCTTGCTGTCTTCCAACTGTGGAAAAACGATGAGCAGCGTTTCAAATATTGAGGATCTCATCTGGTAGGGTGTGCCGTGCGCACCCTACATTCTCGCTGGTGCGTAGGTTGCACCCTTGTCACATGTCATGGGATCAATCAGAGGTAGGCCCGATCAAGCGTAGCGGATCGGGCGCCCCGCCAACAAGCGGATCGCATCCCGATTGGTCCAGGAAGTAGCTAGCTGCGCCCCCTTCTCTAGCGTTGAAAGCCAACGGTAGGCCGTATGTTCCGCCGGATTCAGATGAGGGATGCGGCGTGAATTGAGGGACAGCGCAAACCAGTGTTCACGGTTGGTTCTGGCGTTAGGGGCGTAGAGGGCGCGCCAGGGGGAGATGATCGGAAACTCCACTTGGTGATGCAGGTCGATCAACCCACAACCCGCCATCATCCCGGTCTCCTCGTAGAGTTCCCTGCGCGCCGCCTGCAAAGGGGATTCGCCCCAGCGCAGGCTGCCGGTAACCGACTGCCAGAAATCATTGGGGCTTTTGCGGCGCAGCATCAGTACCTCGCCGGCGGGAGTGTAGACTACCATCAGCACCGACTCGGGACGTTTGTATCTTGGTTTAGCCAGCAGACTCTTCACTCTGAGGTTTGCGCACACGAATCGAGAGTTCACGCAGTTGCGTCATACTCACTTCCGAAGGCGCGGAGGTCAACTGGCAGGCAGCGGACTGGGTCTTGGGGAAGGCCATCACGTCGCGGATCGATTTCGAACCGGTCAGTAACATCACCAGCCGGTCGAGACCGAAAGCGAGTCCACCGTGGGGCGGGCAACCGTATTTCAACGCATTGAGCAGGAAGCCGAACTTCTCCTGAGCCTCCTCTTCACCTATCTCCAGCAGTTTGAAGATCTTCTGCTGCAGCGCCTCGCTGTGAATACGAATCGAGCCGCCGCCCAGCTCCGTCCCATTGACGACCATGTCGTAAGCGCGGGACTTGCATTTGCCGGGATCACTCTCCAGCAGATCGACCTGGTCATCCTTCGGCGAGGTAAAGGGGTGATGCAGCGGATTCCAGCGGTTGTGCTGATCGTCCCACTCGAACATGGGGAAATCCACCACCCACAGAGGCCGCCAGGCGTCCTCCATCAGATCCAGATCCTCGCCAACCTTGACGCGCAGAGCCCCCAGGGCCTCATTGACCACATGCGTCTTGTCGGCGCCAAAGAAGATCAGGTCGCCATCTTTGGCGCCGGTGCGTTCCAGGATGCCATCCACCGCGCTGTCCGGTAGAAACTTCAGGATCGGTGACTGTAGTCCATCGCGCCCCTTAGCCAGTTCATTGACCTTGATATAGGCAAGACCTTTGGCGCCATAGATACCGACAAATTTGGTATATCCGTCGATCTTCTTGCGGCTCAGGGAGCTGCCACCAGGCACATGCAGCGCGGCAACACGGCCGTGGGGATCCTTCGCCGGTCCGGAGAAGACCTTGAACTCCACCTCCTGCATCAAGTCCTGCAGATCGACCAGCTCCAGGGGAACCCGCAGGTCGGGACGGTCGGAGCCATAACGGTCCATCGCCACATCGTAGGTCATGCGCGGGAAGGGGTTAGGCAGATCGACGTCGAGGATCTCTTTATAGAGCTGGCGGATCATCTCCTCGTTCAGCTCCATGATCTCATTCTCGTCCAAAAATGAGGTCTCGATATCGAGCTGGGTAAATTCCGGCTGACGGTCGGCACGCAGGTCTTCGTCGCGGAAGCAGCGCACGATCTGGTAGTAACGGTCCATCCCAGACATCATCAACAGCTGTTTGAAGAGCTGGGGTGACTGGGGCAGCGCAAAGAACTCACCGGAATGGGTCCGGCTGGGCACCAAGTAGTCCCGCGCACCTTCAGGAGTCGCTTTGGTCAGCATCGGGGTCTCTATATCAAGAAACCCCCGATCATCGAGAAAACGGCGCAGCAACTGGGTCGTCCTGGCCCGGATGCGGATCTTCTCCTGCATCTCGGGACGGCGCAGATCAATGTAACGATAACGCAGGCGAATCTCTTCGGAGGCCTTTTCGTGCTCATCAAGTTGAAACGGAGGAGTATCGGCCTTGTTCAGCACCTCCAGCTCCAGTCCCAGCACTTCCACCTCACCGGTGGGCATGTCCGGATTGACGGTACCTTCCGGCCGCGCACGCACACGGCCTTTCACCCGCAGCACGAACTCATTGCGCACATGTTCCGCAGCGGAAAAAACCTCCGGCAGATCGGGATCGTAGACCACCTGCACCAACCCCTCGCGGTCACGCAGGTCGATGAATATTACCCCACCATGATCCCGGCGGCGGTGAACCCAACCGCAAAGTTCCACTTCCTGATCGATATGAGAGCTGTTGAGCTGTCCGCAATAATGGCTGCGCATGGGAGGATTGTCCTGTGAAAAAATCGCCCGGTAAAAAGCGGGAATGTTACGGCCTGATTCGGGCCTGTGCAACCCGGAAGTCTCCCAGGCAGGCCCTAGGCAGACTCTGGAGCGTCCGTTTGTGGGTGGTCCGGCACCACTGCCCCCATGGAGAGCAGCATTTTAAGGCCGTCATCAACGCTCATATCGAGTTCCTGCACGTCCTCCCGAGGCACCAAAACAAAGTAACCACCGGTGGGATTGGGTGTGGTGGGGATATAGACGTTGATCACGTCGCGCCCGGTCTTCTTCTGAGCTTCACCCTGATCGGTGCCGGTTTGGAAGGCCAGTGTCCAGAGACCACGACGGGGAAATTCGACCAACAGCACCTTACGGAACGACTGACCCCCATCGGAAAGCATGGTCTCCACCAGTTGCTTCACCGCAGAGTAGACGGAACGCACCAGGGGAATCCGCGCCAACAGCCGTTCCCACAGACTGACCAGTTTACGGCCAAACAGATTGGCTGCCACCAGTCCGGTGAACAGCAGGATAATCAGTGTGAGCAACACCCCCAGGCCGGGAATGGCAAAACCAAGCAGGTTTTCAGGACGATATGCCTGAGGTACCAGCAGCAGGCTGTTGTCCATCCAGCGGACCAACAGTCTGACAACGAAGAAAGTGGCGCCCAGCGGCAACCAGACCAGCAGACCGGCGACCAGATAGCGTCTTAGTTGAACCATGGGAGGGGTCAGTTACAGCAGGAACCACTGCCACAGGAGGGTTTGGAATCCTTCTTGCTGGCGTCGTGAATATTCTTTTTCTTGCCGCTCTTGAAGTCGGTTTCATACCAACCGCCGCCCTTGAGACGGAAACCCGCAGCAGAGATCAGTTTTTTCAGCTCCGGTTTACCGCACTCGCTGCACTCAGTCAGCGGCGCATCGCTCATCTTTTGCAGCGCTTCAAATTCGTGCCCACAGGAATCACAGCGATATTCGTAGATCGGCATGGCAGGTGTCCTCGTAATCTCGTATCTACCGTCCGGCAGTTGCAGGCGGCATTTAATTGCGGGGGATTCTACCACATCTTAAAAAAACAGCCGCTTATTCCAGCCCAAATTCACCATTATCAGTCTCTTCCTCATCCCGTGCCTTCTCCCGGATGGACTCCAGCAGACGCACTATGCGGGCATGATCCTCTTCCGGTTGGCCAAAGCGAAAGTAACGTTCCGCCAACTCAGCCAACTGTTCCAACTGCTCATTGCGGTGTTCCAGATATAGCAGGCATCTGCCGACAGCATCACCAGTGTCTTCCCCACCAAGCAGTCCATGGGCGGCCTCCAAGGCCAGTGAAACATCCTCGTTAGTGGGTTTTTTCACTCATCCTCCAGCCGCTCCCGATCCTCCCGTTGCTGACGCAACACTGCAGCCTGACGACGCAGGATATGCCTGATCAGGGCATCTCTGTCCGCATCGCGAATATGAGAAAAATTGACTCGCAGGTTCCACGGAAAATCGGCATCATCCGACGTTGCTTCACTTCCCACCACCTCACCATAGATAAGAACACCGGTAAACGACGGCAGTAGCAGCATCTTGATCTCAAGCTGAGCACCGATTTCGAGGGACTCGGTGGTGTACAAAGACATACCACCCGCACTGAGATTGACCGGTTTTGCGGGCTGCTCCGTCAGATCAACCTCATCCGCCAGAAAACTCTGTCCCAACAGCTCGACTTTTTTATCCAGCGCCTTGAGGTAATCGGCCACATCAGGATCTTTCTGCTCGATACGATGCAATGATGCCGAAAGGTGCTGGCTTAACGCCTGCAAACGCGTCATTACTGTAAAGCTGCCGTTGATACTGTTGTCGAGTTTCTCCAACCGCAACGATAATTCGACACTGTCTACAACACGGTAACTCAACTGAACCGAGTCATCGATACGAAAAAATTCACGGCGATCCGCCTGATCACCTGCTTGGTCTTCAATGGCCATTAGTCACGTTTCCCCAGGGCTGCGCCGGCCCCTAATCTTGGCTACAGGACTCCGTGTCGGAGTCGGTTCAGTTACGCTATCATTCTGAGACATTGAGAACCTCTCCACTCTCCTCATCCTGCCCACGTTCAATAACCAACTCAACACGCCGGTTCTTCGCACGATTTTCCCTGGAATCATTGGGTGCCAGCGGATTGGAATCCGCATGTCCCTCAATCAGCACGCGGGCTGGATCCAAGTCTGAATTACTCAACATAGCATGGACCACGGTCACCGCACGCGCCGACGAGAGTTCCCAGTTTGAACGGAAGCGTTGGGTAGAGATAGGTATGTTGTCAGTATGTCCAGCCACTACGATATTCCCAGGAGTCTCCGCCACGACATCTGTGATTCGTGTGATAACATCAAAAAAGTCGGGATCCAGGCTTGCTCGACCAGAGGGAAACGAGCCCTTCTCCTGAATACGGATGATGATCTTGGTCTGCTCGGTCTCGACTTCAAGCATGCCCTCCTCAATCTCCTCCTTCAGCATCTCTGCCAGCTCTTCAGCCTGCTGCTCGACCTCCGCCTCAATCTGCGCCTGCATCGCGGCTTTCATCTCTTCATCCACCTCGATCTCATCGGCACTCTGCTTGCCATCATGGAGGTCAAGGTTATCCTTGGTTTCATCCGTCGTCTGCTGCCGGATCTCCTCCATGAGTGTCTCTTCCGGCTTACCGGGGCTGAACTCCTGCTTGATGACGCTGGTGCCTTTCACGATCTCATTGACGGGAATCTCTTTCTGGACGCCGAAGGCATTCTTCATCGACTCAGCCATCTTTTTGAAACGGATAGCGTCCATCTCCGCAAAAGAGAGCAGCAGGACAAAGAAGCACATCAACAGGGACATCAGGTCGGCAAAGGTTGCCAGCCAGGCGGGAAGACCCTCTTCACATTTTGGGCAATCGTCAGCCATCTTGATTGACCCCGTTAATCGCTATCGCCGGTAGGACGCTTACCTGCAGGCAGGTAGGTACTGAGCAGTTGCTCCAACACCCGGGGGTTCATGCCCTCCTGAATACCGGAAATCGTCTCGATGATCAGGGATTTGTTGGTCTTTTCCATGGAACTGGAGCGAGCCAGTTTATCGGCCATTGGCTGGGCGAAGGCGTTGGCAATGACTGCGCCATAGAGCGTGGTCAACAGAGCCACTGCCATGGCCGGACCGATGCTTGCCGGGTCAGACATATTCGCCAACATCTGCACCAGACCGATAAGCGTACCAATCATGCCCATCGCCGGGGCCATGATCGCCATATTTTTAAACATGGTCTGTCCAACTTCGTGACGTTCGATGGTCAGGTTGATATCTTTGGAGAGCAGCTTATTGACCAGCACGGGATCGTGGCCATCGACGCATAACCCAACACCCCGCTTTAAAAAATCGTTGCTGATCTCCTGACCCTCCAGTGCCAACAAGCCATTTTTACGTGCGATATCAGCCAGTTCCACTGCCTCTTCGATCAGTTTTTTGGGATCATCTGTTTTGTAGAAAAAGGCCTTCATGCCAATTCCGAAAGAGCCCAGAAAATCACCCAGAGAGACCTGCATCAACGTCACCATGAAGGTGCCACCCACAACGATAAGGATTGATGGGACGTTGACAAACAGCATCACATCACCGCCCGTAGCGATTGCCGCGATGATTATGCCGAGTCCCCCAAGTAGACCTACCAGCGTTGCAATATCCACCTAATTTACTCTCCACGTTCCAACACTGCGCCAGTGCATTGGTATTTGTATGATTGTGTTTGGCCTGATTGTCATCATTTTTGATTGTTCAGGCGCATATTCCATGATCAAATTCCGACTCGTTAAAGGTAGCGGTCAATGCCTGGGAAACTTTAATTTCCCAAAGAAAAATATTCCGCCCGCATTTTTGCTCCATTTTGCGCAAATCCACCTCAGGGCTTAGGTTAAAAAGATGTCTGAAAAGAAAAACATACTGATTACCGGCTGTTCCAGTGGTATCGGACACTGCGTGGCCCTCGGCCTGAAGTCACGGGGATATCGTGTAATCGCCACCGCCCGAAAAGAGGAGGATGTGGAACAATTGAGGGAACATGGACTGGAGACGCTACAACTGGACCTGGACGACTCTGAGAGCATTGCGCAGGCGGTTGAGCAATCACTGGAACTCTGTGACGGTAGACTCTACGCCCTGTTCAATAATGGCGCCTATGGACAGCCGGGCGCGGTGGAAGACCTGACCCGGGATGTTCTGCGCGCCCAATTTGAAACCAACCTTTTCGGCTGGCATGAACTGACTTGCCGACTGTTGCCGGTCATGCGCCGCTGGAAAGAGGGAAGGATCATCCAGAACAGCTCGGTACTGGGGCTGGTCGCATTGCCCTATCGGGGTGCCTACAATGCCAGCAAATACGCCCTCGAGGGACTCACCGATACCCTGCGCATGGAACTGCAAGGCAGCGGCATTCACGTCTCCCTGATCGAACCAGGCCCAGTGGAGAGCCACTTCCGGGCGAATGCCCACAGGATGTGGAAGAGGAATATCGACAGCGAGCATTCAGTCCACAAGGCGAATTACCTCGCCATGGCAGCAAGGCTGGAGAAAGAAGGCCCTGTCGTGCCGTTTACCCTGCCGCCGGAGGCCGTATTGAAAAAGGTGATCCATGCGCTCGAATCCCCCAGACCCAGAGCCCGTTACTATGTCACCTTCCCCACTTACCTTTTTGGCACACTCAAACGGCTGTTAAGCACACGCGGGCTGGATTGGGTGTTGGGAAAGGTATCCGGCGGGGGTGACAGGTGAAAGACGAAGCAGCATGTGCCAGGACCTACCAAATGCAAGTACTTTATTCCGGCTCCTGCAGTAGTAGGCCCGATCAAGCGCAGCGGATCGGGCGCTCAGGACTTAGCAGAGCTTTGAAGTTGCCGGTTCCGCTACGCTTGAACCGGCCTACATGCTTCCAACGATGGTAACGACAACGTTCGGCCTTTCCTGTGGCACTGTTTCCTTTTTCCTTTAACCTTTCGCCTTTAACCTGTATTACCTTGCCGGTCACGCATTATTATGCAGATCAAGTATGGAGCGGCCCGCCGCATCCTCTTCACTTTTGGCACTGTCATTGCGCAGCAGTTCCAACTGCTCCAGATAACGCTCGCTGACATCTCCAGTGACGTAGTCGCCGTTGAAAACCGAGGTATCAAAGCGTGCAATATCGGTCTTGTCCTTCTTCTGCACGGCATCGATGAGATCGTCTAGATCCTGATAGATCAGTCTATCAGCACCAATATATTCACGCACCTCCTCTTCTGTCCTGCCGTGAGCCACCAGCTCAGTGGCTGAAGGCATGTCGATACCGTAAACATTAGGGAAACGTATGGCCGGTGCGGCGGAGGCAAAATAGACCTTGTTGGCACCAGCCTCCCTTGCCATCAGCACGATCTGCTGCGAAGTCGTTCCGCGAACGATGGAGTCGTCCACCAGCAGAACATTTTTGCCCTTGAACTCCAGGTCGATGGCGTTGAGTTTCTGCCGCACCGATTTTTTGCGTACGGTCTGTCCCGGCATGATGAAGGTCCGGCCGATATATCGATTCTTGATAAAACCCTCGGTATAGCGAACATGGAGCCTTCCCGCCAGGGAGAGTGCCGCAGTACGGCTGGTGTCAGGAATCGGGATCACTACATCGATATCGTGATCGGGCCACTCCCGTTCGATCTTCTTCGCCAATTTTTGTCCCATCCTTGAACGGGCCTTGTGCACGAAGACATTGTCGATGATCGAGTCAGGCCGGGCGAAATAGACAAACTCGAAGATACAGGGTGACCGCATGGGATTTCCAGCACACTGCTGTGAGTAGAGCTGACCGTCATGACTGATAAAGATCGCCTCGCCTGGATCCAGATCCCGCACCCTTTCAAAACCCAGTGAATCCAGTGCGACACTCTCAGAGGCAACCATATATTCCGTTCCCCGGTCGGACTCGCGGCGTCCATAGACCACCGGACGGATACCATAAGGGTCACGGAAAGCGATGATGCCGAATCCAGGTATCATCGCGACACCGGCATACCCGCCACGACAGCGACGATGCACACCGGCTACCGCACGGAAAACATCTTCCGGAGCGATGCGCAGTTTGTTCTGCGCCTGTAACTCGTGGGCAAAGATGTTGAGTAAAATCTCCGAATCGGAGGAGGTATTAATGTGGCGCAGATCCTCACGAAACAGGTCTTGCTTCAACTCTTCCGCATTGGTCAGGTTGCCGTTATGGGCCAGAGTGATGCCGTAGGGAGAGTTGACATAAAAAGGCTGCGCTTCCGCAGATGATGAACATCCAGCGGTAGGATAGCGCACATGGCCCAAACCCATATTGCCCCGCAGTTTGATCATGTGGCTTGTGCGAAAGACATCGCTCGCCAGGCCATTGCCCTTGCGCAGGTGCAGTTTGCCACCCTCGCAGGTCACTATACCTGCAGCATCCTGACCTCGATGCTGCAGCACCATCAAAGCATCGTAGAGTGACTGGTTAACCGCCGTTTTGCAGACAAGTCCAACTATGCCGCACATTTCCGGGTCTCCAAAGGCTTGATCTGCTCGAACAGGTGAGGAGAAAAGTGTATCGATACGCCGTTATTCATGCGGGACACACCGTCAATAGCGAAAATTACTTGCGATGTCGCTGGGCAGAAACTCTCTCAACCAGAGCGCAATCTCTTGGAAATAGGGGATCAGCTGTGATTCACGCCACCAGGGGTCACCCGGCATAGGTGTCAATCCGGCAAGCAGCACCAATATGGCTACAACAACAACACCCCTTGCCGCACCGAAAAAGACGCCGATCAAACGATCTGTGCCGGTTAGCCCGGTACTATCGACCAACAGACCCATAAAACGGTTGACCAGACCACCGACTATCAGGGTGGCCAACAACAGCAAACCGTAAGAGACACCCAGGCGTATCGAGGGGAGATCTATCCAGGGCACTAAATACTCGGCAACCGGCCGAAAAAAGAACCAAGCCACCCAGAATCCTGCCACCCAGGTCACAAGAGAGAGCGCCTCGCTTATAAAACCACGCACCAAACTGATGATGGACGAGAGGAGTATGATTCCGATGATGAGGATATCGATCCAGGACATAGGCAAGAAAGAGTCAGAGGCGCCGGAAATTCATCGAATTTTACAACAAGCATGGGACAGTTGCGAATTATTCAAAAGCCCACGATAAAGTGGCCGCCTCTCACAAAATCGTCACTTGCCGGAACGAAAAAACCCTGCTGCAATAATGCAGCAGGGTTTGATCTGGTGGAGCCAGGCGGGATCGAACCGCCGACCTCAACACTGCCAGTGTTGCGCTCTCCCAGCTGAGCTATGGCCCCGAAGAGAGGCGCATGTTAGGACAAGCATTAAGGTTTGTCCACCGGTTTTTATTCCGATCTGCTATTTCAAGTCACCCACCGAATCGATGACCGAAGGAGATCGAGAACGCTCTAACTTTATTGCGATCGGAAAAGTTTTACTGCAGATACATCACCCACAATAAAGTGGCCGCACTCACGGCCGCCATTACCACCAATGCGACTGTGATACAGGATGTACAAACGTTACCAAATAACTGCAAGCTTTTTTCACTCATAACTATCCTCCAGAAATCCTTGCGCAGACAGCAGTACAGATCTCCCGCTGCTGCAAAAATCAGCATTCAAAACCAAGGAGCTGTTTGCAGTCAGGCTGCAAAAGATGTAGTTACTGCTCCCACTTGCATAGAGTAAATAGCAGAATCGCATAATGGTTACAAGGATAAAGACACAGGTATCTCTTTTTTGTGTTTCTTTTTATCTGACAATTACTTAGAGGCATTAGGGAAACCACTTAGAACCCATCTGGAAACACCTCTGTTTGACACAAATACCGTAGAGGCGCAAAGATTGCCGGGATGAAGACTAAAGTATCTTGTCTTCATAGGACTTCCCTGCTTTTGCCTGCTGTTCAATCTTCGCCCAGGAATCGCGGAGGGTAACGGTCCGATTGAACACCGGCTTGTCAACTGTTGAGTCTCCGTTATCCATACAGAAGTAACCTTCGCGCTCAAACTGAAAGCGCTCTCCAGGCTTGGCTTCTCCCAGGAGCGGCTCAAGATAGCAGTCGGTCAGGGTCCGCAAGGAGTCGGGATTGAGATTATCGGTGAATGAGCCGCCCTCCTCCACTGAATCAGGATTGGGCTTGGAAAAAAGTCTGTCGTAGAGACGCACCTCGCCCTTGACACCCAGAGTTGCGGATACCCAGTGGACCACGCCCCGGACCTTGCGTCCCTCCGGATTCTTACCAAGCGTCTCCGGGTCGTAGCTGCAACGTAACTCGACGATGTCGCCCTGATTGTTCTTGATCACCTCTTCGCATTTAACGACATAGGCGTTACGCAGCCGCACCTCGCCGCCAGTCACCAGGCGCTTGTACTTCTTGTTGGCAGACTCGCGAAAATCCGCCTGGTCTATGTATACCTCGCGGGTGAAATGGATGGTGCGGGTTCCCTTACTCTCATCCTTGGGGTGGTTGGCCGCCTGCAACGCCTCCTCTTCTCCTTCGGGAAAGTTCTCGATCACCATCTTCAGAGGATGCATCACCGCCATGCGACGCGGAGCATTTTTGTCCAGATCCTCGCGGATACAGTTCTCCAACACCCCCATTTCGACCAGATTGTCTGACTTGGTAACACCGATGCGCGCGCAGAAATCCCGAATCGAGGCAGCGGTATATCCCCGCCGCCGCAGCCCGGCAATCGTTGGCATCCGCGGATCGTTCCAGCCCTCCACATACCCTTCATCCGCCAGTTGAGTCAGTTTCCGCTTGCTCATCACTGTATATTCCAGGTTGAGCCGTGAGAACTCGATCTGCTGCGGCTGACTGGAGATGGTGATATTTTCCAGCACCCAATCGTAGAGTGGGCGGTGATCCTCGAACTCCAGGGTACAGAGTGAATGGGTAATCCCTTCAAGCGCATCGGAGATCGGGTGGGTAAAATCATACATGGGGTAGAGGCACCAGGCCTCACCGGTCTGGTGGTGTACCACTCCGTGACGAATGCGATAGAGCGTCGGATCGCGCATGTTCATATTGGGCGAGGCCATATCGATCTTCGCGCGCAACACCTTCTCGCCGTCGGCGAACTCCCCCGCTTTCATACGCGAGAAGAGATCCAGATTCTCCTCCACCGGACGGGCACGATAGGGGCTCTCCTGTCCGGGTTCTTTGAGGGTTCCCCGGTAGGCACGCATCTCATCAGCATCGAGATCACAGACATAGGCTTTGCCCGCTCTAATCAACTCAACTGCAAAACCGGAGAGCCGATCGAAGTAATCGGAGGCGTAAAAGAGTCGATCCTGCCAGTCGAAACCCAGCCAGCGCACATCTTCCTGGATGCTCTCCACGAATTCGACATTCTCCTTGTGGGGATTGGTATCGTCAAAACGCAGATTGCACAGGCCGCCAGGATAGTCCTCGGCGATACCGAAATTGAGTGCAATCGACTTGGCGTGGCCGATATGCAGATATCCATTGGGCTCCGGTGGAAAGCGGGTATGTACCCTGCCCCCGTTTTTTCCCTGAGTCAGATCCTGATCAATAATCTGACGGATGAAATTGGTGGGTGTAGGTGTCTCTGAGCTGCTCATGTTCTCTTTATCCATCATACCTGGGCTTCACGCTGCCGAATAAACTCCAGCGCCATATCAATGCGCCGCAGGGTCGCGGCTTTGCCAGCCAACTGCAGGGTTACGTCGATCCCCGGCGATGCGGCCCGGCCGACCACCGCAACCCTCAGCGGCTGGGCAACCTTACCCATCTTCACGTCAAGGGCATCGGATACCTCTTGCACCTGCTCATGCAGCGCCTCCGGAGTCCAATCCTGCACCCCCTCCAGTGCTTCACGCATTTTTTCCAATGGTTCCCGGGCAGCGGGCCGCAGGTGCTTTTTTGCGGCCTTCTCATCAAACGATTCAAAGTCCAGATAGCAGAAGGCGCTGATATCCGCCATCTCCACCAGCGTCTTGGCCCGCTCCTGCTGTGCTTTGGCAACATCGGCCAGATCCGGCCCCTCTGCCGGGTCGATACCCAGGTTACCCATGTGCGGACTCAGTAGATGGGCGATCCGCTTGGGGTCGTCCACTTTAATATAGTGCTGATTGAGCCAGAGCAGCTTTTCTGTATTAAAGCTGGAGGCAGCCTTATTGACCTGGTCGATATCAAACAGTTCGATCATTTCATCGATGGAGAATATCTCCTGATCACCGTGGGACCAGCCAAGGCGCACCAGGTAGTTGAGCAACGCTTCCGGCAGAAAGCCCTCCTTCCGATACTGCATGACACTGACGGCACCGTGGCGCTTGGAAAGCCGGGCACCGTCATCTCCCAAAATCATCGGCACATGTCCATATATCGGCGGCTTCTTACCCAGCGCCCGCAGAATATTGATCTGGCGGGGGGTATTATTGAGATGGTCGTCGCCCCGGATGACATGGGTTATCTCCATGTCCATGTCGTCCACCACGACTGTAAGATTATAGGTTGGGGATCCGTCGGTGCGGCGGATAATCAGGTCATCCAACTCTTCATTGTTGAAGGCAACCCGGCCGCGGATCAGGTCGTCTACCACAACAGTACCGCTCTCAGGATTGCGGAAACGAATCACATGGGGCTCATCCGGATCGACATGCAGACTCTTGCAATGCCCATCGTAACGGGGTTTCTCCTTTCGCTTCATCGCCTGCTCTCTAAGGTCGTCAAGACGCTCACGAGAACAGTTGCAGCGGTAAGCCAACCCTTTCTCCATCAGCTCCCCTATCACCTCGTTATAACGCTCGAAGCGGTGGGTCTGGTAAAAGGGGCCCTCATCATACTCAAGCCCGAGCCAGGTCATTCCCTCCAAAATCGCATTCACCGATTCCTCTGTGGAACGCTCCAGATCCGTATCCTCGATGCGCAGCACGAATTGACCTCCGTGCTTGCGGGCATAGAGCCAGGAGAAAAGGGCGGTACGGGCACCACCGACATGGAGATAGCCGGTGGGGCTGGGGGCGAAACGGGTGCGAACGGTCATTATTGCTCTGTCTTGGCTGACGGGAAAAAAGAGAATTCTAACAGACCCGGCGCCAATGGGCAGAGTGGATTGACGGAACAACTTCCGATCTCTAGAATGGCCGCTCCTCACTGAACGGGCGTATAGCTCAGCTGGGAGAGCGCTGCAGTCACATTGCAGAGGTCACAGGTTCGATCCCTGTTACGCCCACCAAATATTGCTGTTTTATAGTGCTTTTCTCGCGCAGAAAATACTTACCTGATAAATAAATAAATTGCCTGGGTAACACTTGGGTAACTCTCAAAGCCCACACAATAAAGTCACCCAGTCGGTTACGTACTGTCGTTGAATCTGCACTGCGGACACTTGAATGAATCTCAGTGGGTGATGGTTGCTGCAAATATCCTGAAGATTGAAGTTGGTACAAACCCATTTTGCAGGCATACAGGGTCGAATTTTTTCCAACTCAAAGCGGAATGCCTCAGTCTTCACCCTCAAGCGTTATGTTTCCAATAAGTCGCTGTCGGATTTCTTTACAGCAGTGCCAATTGGCCTTTTTCAACTATTAAACCTCCCCAATTGCTTGAAACTAAAGGCAATTAATCTCTTAGGCTATCAATGTCAGTCACTGGATAGCTTCATGCTATGAATAATATTCCTATATTCTGTCGGGATATTTTGCACATTCAGAAAGAATGTCTTTGACATTCACGCTTAACTCATTGAAGAAACAGGACATATTGTTGTTGGCGCGTATATTGCTGCAATTTAATTTAGTGAAAACGATAAATAAATGAGCGTGACTATGAAAATCAGGTTAACCCTTTTGATTCTGCTATTCGTGTCTTTCTCCTCCTATGCTGGAAATGTGAATGTTTGTAAAAATGCAAACGGTACAACCACATTCACTGATGGCGCTTGCCCGGAAGGCGACCAAAAAATAGAGTCAAAGTATTTTCAGGAATCTCGGTCGTCTGTACGACAGAGGAGTGTTATTCAGCAGCTGGAATATTTGAAATCACTTCATTACAAACGAACGTAGAAAAAGCACATACCATCGAGAGTGGCTTCATTTTCAACTCCTTCACGACCAGACCTACTCAATGAAAGATTGCGGGGACGGCCTCCATGGCAATGTTCCACTGTCGGCAACATCAACATAATGCTTTGCCTGACCCGTTTGACAAGCCCGTTATCTTGCAAGCTACCTTTGTCAAACATGCTGACACGGATACCGCTTTCCTGAAAGTGCCGTCAAAAGCCTAGCGGGTGATTTGCCAGCCCTGGTCGATGCCGACAATCTCGGGTTGAAAATATACGAGCAATCCTATCCAAGTTGCCAAGTGCCTTCGGTGTTCTGGATGTGTTCATGCTCCCGGCATTCCACCCAGCCTGTTCATCAGATCCCTCCCCCGGCCTCTGGGACCTTATCCACAGTCAGGCAGTACCACATGAAAAGCTGCCGGAATAATCTGTTGTCACGCCAATCGGACATAGGTATTCTCCGAATTCAGCATACCTTCGAGTAGTACCGTATTCCTTTTTCCAGCCACTGCGTCCGAGCAAAGGGTACTGATGAGATCGTCTCGACCTGAACACCAATCATCCCCAAATATCCTCAACCATCTGCTACGAACGACCCTCGCAGTGGTATTACTGGCGATTGCCTTTTTCGCCTTTGCCGCAGAGTCGGGCGGCGCGATCGAATCTCCTGACTGGCTGCAGCTGTTCCTCGGCCTTTTCGGCGGCTTGGCCCTGTTTCTAGCCGGATTGCAACTGTTGTCGGAGGGGATGACAAAAGCCGCCGGCCAGACGTTGAAAACAGTGCTGGCGAGGCTTACCACCAACCGCTTGAAGGGTGCGCTTACCGGGGCCTTTATTACCGGCGTGCTCAACTCCTCGACGGTAACCACACTGCTCGTCGTAGGCTTCATAAGCGGCGGCATGATGACCCTCACCCAGTCGGTCGGGGTGATCATGGGGGCCAACATCGGCAGTACCGTGACCGCCCAGTTGCTGGCTTTCGATCTTGCGGCTTACTCCCTCGGTCCGGTCGCCATCGGTTTTTTCATGCTCTTTACCGCCAAGCGGGAGAAGGTGAAGTACTACGGCATGATGATCATGGGCATTGGTCTGGTATTTTACGGCATGGGCCTGATGAGCGTGGCAATGACGCCTCTACGCAGCTACGAGCCCTTCCTGGAAATACTCAAGGCTTTGGAAAATCCGATGGCGGGTATTCTCGCCGGCGCGGCATTCACTGCCATCGTACAGTCCTCCGCAGCAACGGTCGGCATCGCCATCGCGATGGCGAGCGAGGGACTGCTGGCCCTACCTGCGGGCATCGCCCTGGCGCTGGGCGCCAACATCGGCACAGCCGCCACAACGGCACTGATGGGCATCCTCAGCGCCAAGTCCACGGACGCAGTGCGGGCATCGGCAGTGCATGTGGTGTTCAATGTTCTGGGCACCCTGATATGGCTTCCCTTCATCTGGCTGCTGGTGGATATGGCGGTCTGGATTTCCCCTTCCAGCCCGGAGTTCGAGGGCACGGCTCAGGCCGCGGCGGAAGTACCGCGCCAAATCGCCAACGCCAATACACTGTTCAACGTCATCAACACGCTGCTTTTTATCGGTTTTACCGGCTGGTTCGCGAAGCTGGCAGAGCGCATCGTACCGGAGCGCAAGCCTGCGGAAGGCATTATCATTGAACCCAAGTTTCTGGATGAAGTGGCACTGAGGGCGCCCTCCGTGGCGTTGCAGCAGGTGCGGTTGGAACTGGGGCGGGTTGGAGCAATCACGCTTAGCATGCTGCAGGACATCGTGCCGGCACTGAGAGATGGAGATCGGGACCGCCTCGATGATATCGTCCGCCGCAACGATCAAGTCGATATATTGGACCAGGAGATACTCAATTATCTGGGCAAGGTTCGCGGGGGCACGCTGACGGAACAGGAGAGTCTGGAGTTTCAGGGACTGATGATGGCGTCAGATAACCTGCAGAGCCTGGCGGATGTTGTGGGGATCGATGTCGTCTCTCTGGCCCGCAAAGCGGTCGATCTGGATTCCGAGTCGGGAGAGGAGACCCGCAA
Organism: gamma proteobacterium endosymbiont of Lamellibrachia anaximandri; assembly: GCA_016756835.1. Taxonomy (GTDB): domain Bacteria; phylum Pseudomonadota; class Gammaproteobacteria; order Chromatiales; family Chromatiaceae; genus QGON01. The sequence continues at coordinate 28,355 of JAESPE010000016.1, forward strand.
GATGTTGGTGGAATTCTATACTACGATTGTCGAGTCCGTGGAACTCACGGTGCAGGCGATTCGTGAAAACGACCAGCGGGCGGCGGAATCCGTGTTGATGATGAAGGAGAAGATACGGGATCAGTCGGAACTCTTGTTGTCCCGGAAGGCGTCGCGTCTGACGGCGGACGATCCGGATTATTTGACGCTGGTGCGGCTGGAGATGTCGTTTATAGACCAGCTGCGACGTATCTACACCCTGGCGAAACGCACCGCCAAGGTTGCTCTGCCGCAGGTGCTTGCGCAACGTGATTGACCCTGAACCGGAGGGATGCACAGGCTCAGAGAACAACAGCCGTGTAACATCTGGGTAACTCTCTAAGCAGTGCCTCCCAGCCAGGTTTTGAACATCATGATCCATGGACTTAACCGCTGGTGCTTCAAGTAGATCACCGTAAACTCTTCTATCCCCTCCAAAAACAATGGCTACTTACAAACAGAGCAGTCGCGATGGAAAGTTCCACTACCGCTACAGCGATGAGCATTTGAGGGTCGCCTTGAGCCCACTTGGACAAGTAAGCACCAAGTGAAACCATAAGTGCTAAAAAAACAAAGAATCGCATCCGGTAAAACTGCCATAGCATAGGCTGCTTCAACGCATCGATTCGCTTCAGATTTCTGTTACATACCTTGATGAACAGGTATTTCGCCTTAATCCACCCGATCACCACTCCACACAAAATAGCCAACATAACCCAAAGCGGATCAGCCCCGCTCCTAGCCGCCTCAAGGAACAAGCCAGTACTTTTAATCAGGAGCACCACAACACCAATATACCAAACCAGTGCGGCCAATCTTTTTAGGGTGAGAGAAGAAGTGTTGAGCATTATTTTACGGGAGTTTGAAACATAGGTTGGGCAAGCCCGTTGGCCTTCGCACCAAGCCTTGCTGACTGCTCACATCGACATATAAATCAAGCTGTCACTATGAACATTTCCGGGCAAAACAGCAAAATTAATTCCTACCGCAGGCATCGCAAGCAGTGGTAGGTCCACCGGTTACCCTAACCGCCCCATGCAGACTTGGGCATGCCATAGTTCAGACTGGATAAATCGTTTTAAACCCGCATCCCCCAGACACCCACGCCTGTCAGAAATATGACAATAAAAAACCCAACGCTAGCTGTAAGGGGTATCTCTTCGATGAAATTCAATTGAATCTCACTCGCCTGTTTCGATTGCTCCTCTTCCTCGGACGCGGGTTGCACATAATACGAGCCCATTTCAACATGGGGATAACCGCTCCGACCCGTCACGCTGCTCCGGCCCCGCGTACGCTTTTCGCCAGTACTTCTTTCAAAATCCAGATAGAGACTGTTCTCATATGACGTTATTTTTTCGATCATGGGTTTCTGCTGCACGTGGACACCATTGCCTATGGACGGCGAATTGACACTCTGAATCCCGAACTCCGGCACGATGTCGGGAAAAAGTGACGCCGGTGCAGCATCAAAAAGCGATTCCGGTGCTATATCATACAGGGAGTGGATAATAGGAAAGATCTGTTCAAGTGGCCTCCCCTCCGTTGCCCATTCAGGATTGATCAAGTCCACTATCAGGGTTGAGGTATAGAGGCTACGCCAACTTGACCACCACAACTGCCAGCTATCCAGCATCTGTAAATCCTGTTGGCCAGACCCACCCTTAACCAGTGATTCAGATATTTCCGACAACATGACCGATTCTTCGACCACAGGCTTCTGAATGTCAATTGGTTCCTGGAGCTGCTCGTTACACCCCACCATGTAAAACGGTAGAAAAAAAACCAGAAGGAAAGTCGATACGATTTTCATAACACGGACACCTTATCGCAGCTGCACTATCGCGCAGCACTGCTCGTAAACACCGTGTCGATCTTAGAGCAAGGTGATTGCTCCGTATCTTTACAATCAGGTCTTGTAACAACTTCTCACAATGCCGAAAAAAAACTTCACATTCATGCCATGCTTGTTGACAATTAGTCCGATATTTACGGTTGGATGTTAATAATTGTTAACGGAATCATTGATTCATCAGTTGGACAATCAGCTGATACGCCTCTTCAAATACATCGTCTCCCTCTTCATCCAACCAATGATTTTCCTTATCGGCATTCAACCAGGTGAACTGTCTCTTGGCCAGTTGCCGGGTAGTGATGATGCCTCTTTCAATCATCTCTTCCCGACTGTATTCACCTAACAGGTATTTCAACATCTGCCGATAGCCGACAGCCCGCATGGATGGCAGATCCGGACTCAGATCTCCCCGAACCTGTAGCGCCTGCACCTCTTCTTCAAAACCTGACGCCAACATTTGATTGAAACGTTTTTCAATGCGCTCATGCAGGATTTTTCGATCTTTTGGTGAACGGACGAGTTTAAGTATTCGATAGGGCAAAGAGGCTCCGCTACCACTTTGTTGCAGCTGAGTCATGGGACGGCCGGTAATCTCGAACACTTCAAGGGCACGAAGAATACGCTGTGCGTCATTGGGGTGGATGCGTTCAGCGGCAACTGTGTCGAGTTCCGCCAGTCGTTGATGCAACAACTCCAATCCAAGGTACTGCCGTTCCATCTCAAGCCGCTTTCGAATGGCAGGATCGGCTTCCGGCAAATTCGAAAGCCCCTTCTCCAGTGCCCGAAAATAGAGCATGGTGCCACCTACCAGCAGTGGCACTTTTCCTGCAGCAGTGATCTCCGCCATCGCATCCAGGGCATCCTTCCGAAACGTTGCGGCTGAGTAAGCATCGGCCGGGTCCCTAATATCGATCAGACGATGCGGCGCCTTTGCAAGCACTTCGGGTACCGGCTTGGCGCTGCCGATATCCATCCCCCGGTAAACCAGCGCCGAATCGACACTGATGATCTCCATCGGCAGTCTCTGCACAAGTTCCACTGCCAGCTCCGTCTTGCCGGATGCGGTGGGCCCCATCAGAAAAACAGCGGGGGGTAGTTTCTGTTCCGCCATCAACGACCCCGTAGAAACAGCTTATCCAATTCGGTCATGGAGAGTTGAACCCAGGTCGGACGGCCATGGTTACATTGGTCAGCACGTTCGGTACGCTCCATGTCCCGCAGCAGTGCGTTCATCTCATCCAGGGTGAGACGACGGTTTGCCCGCACTGAGCCGTGACACGCCATGGTGGCAAGTACCTTGTCGATCTCCTCTTTGATTCGGCTACTCTCACCAAACTCCGCCAGATCGGAAAGTACATCACGCAACAACCGCTCGGCATCCGCTCCCTGCAGGATTGCCGGGATGGCCCGTACTGCCAGGGCATCTGCACCAAGCCGCGAGACCTCAAGGCCAACACTCTCCAATATCGATGACTGATTCTCCGCAAGATCTGCCTCACGGCTGCTCACCCGCACGGTCACCGGCACCAGCAGCGGCTGCCGGGTAATGCCCACATCGTTGTAAGTCTGTTTGAAACGCTCGTAGGTGATGCGTTCATGAGCAGCATGCATGTCGACCAGTACCAACCCATCCTGATTTTGCGCCAGGACATAGACGCCTTGCAGCTGCCCAAGTGCATAGCCCAGTGGCGGCAGGGTTTCATCCTCACTCTGCGGTAGTGGTGTTGCAGGAGGTTTCTGCGCATGAAAAGCCGCGCCATAGGATGAAGGACGTTCGGCAACCCGCCAATTCATGGTGTGCTGAACCCCGGGAGACGCTCTCTCAGTCGGTTCACTAGACTGGAGAGAGCCACTACCGGAAGAATCAAGGCCGCCTGTGAATGCACTCCCTGCCGGTGCAGCCACATCGGACTCATCCGCCGTTTGCGGACGTGTCTCCGCCAGTGCGCTGTGCAGGCCACGGAAAAGAAAATCGTGTACCAACCGACCATCCCTGAAACGCACCTCGTGCTTGGTGGGGTGGACGTTCACATCGACCTTCCGGGGATCCAGCTCCAGAAACAGAAGATATGCGGGATGACGCCCATGATAGAGCACATCCTGATACGCCTGCCTCACGGCGTGGGTTACCAGCCTGTCCCGCACCATCCGCTGATTGACGTAGAAAAACTGCATGTCCGCCTGGGAACGGGAGAAAGTAGGACGGGCCACCCAACCAAAAAGCTTCAAACCCACCGCCTCATGCTCCACAAAGAGTGCGTTCTCGAGAAAAACCGCTCCCAGCAGATTGGCAATGCGGCGTTCTCTGTCGATCTGCTGGGTACAGGGAGGCAGAGAGAGGATCTGCCGACGATTGTGCTGCAGTGAAAAACCCACATCGAAGCGGGCCAGTGCCAACTTTCGAACCAGCGTCTCGATATGACCGAACTCCGTCTTTTCCGTGCGCAAAAACTTGCGCCGGGCAGGCGTATTGAAAAAGAGATCGCGCACCTCAACCGTGGTGCCCTGAGGATGCGCCGCAGGCCGGGGAGTCATCTCTGTTTCACTGCCATCCCCACTGACCTCCCAAGCTGATTCACTCTCCTGATTTCGTGAGGTCATTTTCAGACGGGATACGGAACTGATGCTGGGCAACGCTTCACCACGAAATCCCATGCTCCGGATTGCTTCCAGGTCTTCGAGACTGCTGACTTTGCTGGTGGCATGACGGGAGAGCGCCAGAGCCAGTTCATCCTCAACGACCCCAACGCCGTTATCGCGAACCCGCATCAATTTGACGCCGCCCTGTTCCACATCGATCTCAATGCGATTGGCGCCGGCATCGAGGCTGTTTTCAATCAACTCCTTGACCACCGAAGCAGGGCGCTCCACCACCTCGCCGGCAGCGATCTGATTAACCAGTTGTGGGGGGAGTTGTTGAATGTGCATGGAGAGAACGCGGCCGTCGTGGATAGTGACGGCTATTGTGCCACCACACGTTCGAGTAAGCAGCTATCTATCGGGAAGAATCAACCGCCGGGGATCTGCAGCACCTGACCGATACGAATGATGTCGTTCTTGAGTTCATTGGTTCTACGCAGGCGATTGAGGCTGACGGCGTATTGCCTTGCGATTGCGATCAATGTCTCGCCACGAGAAATTGTATGTCGGCGGGGAGCCTCTTTCTCCTGCTTCGCTGCCAACCAGGTGCCGGGAGGCGGCTGATAGTTAAAATAGTCGGAAATACCTGCCAGCAAGGCTTTGGCTACCTTTCTCTGGTGAGCCGGATCTTTCAGACGACGCTCTTCATCAGGGTTGGAGATAAATGCGGTCTCCACCAGCAGTGAGGGAATATCCGGAGACTTCAGCACCACGAATCCAGCTTGTTGCACACGCTTTTTATGTGTCTTACCCAGTTTTTTCAGCTGGCGAAAGACTCTATCCGCTGCGGTGGAACTCGCCTGCTGGGTACCAGTTTGCGAGAGATCAAGCAGGACCGTGAACAAATCCTCGCCCTTGCCCTTGCCCTCAAATAAAACGCCGCCAACAAGATCCGCACTGTTTTCCCGCTTCGCCAGCCATTTAGCCGCCTCGTTGGACGCGCCTCTGCGGGATAGGGTGTAAACGGATGCCCCTCTTACTCTTGAATCCTTAAAGGCGTCTGCATGGATTGAAATAAACAGATCTGCATGGTGCTTGCGCGCCTTCGACATCCGTTTGCGCAAACCGAGGTAGTAGTCACCGTCCCTGATCAGCACCCCTCGCATGCCCGGTTTCTGATTAATCATTTTTACCAGTTTGCGTCCAATCGCCAGCACCACGTCTTTCTCATAGGTACCGCGTTTCCCTCTGGCACCGGGATCCTCTCCACCGTGACCGGGATCGACTGCTATCACCACGTCTCTGTTCCCCGACTTCTTTGCCGTTTTCACCGGGCTGGCGCGGCGCTTGCTGCTCTCCTTTTTATCGTAGAGATCGACAACCAGCCGGTGACCGTACTGACGATTGGGCTCAAGCAGAAAGCTTTTTGGCTTAACCGCCCTGTTGAGGTCGAAAACCACTCGCACATCGCGCTTGTTGCGCTCCGCACTGCGCAGCTGGTTGATGAACTTGTTGTTGGATTCAGGCTGGGGAAGTTGCGTGGAGAGCCGGGTATTTTTAAGATCCAGAACAAGCCGGTGCGGTTTATCGAGGGTGAAGATATTGTGTTCGACCAGGGAATCGGCATCAAAGACCAGCCGCACATGATCCGGCGCAGACCAGATGCGCAGGTTGCGAACATCAGACTGCCCCGCATAGAGCGGCAGACTCCATAAGAGGGCCAGAATCAGAATTGTGATAATTTTTTTCATGTTCCCGATGACCCTGTTAGGCCTATGACTAAAAATAGCACGGACTTCCATTTTTTCCAACCTTTTCGGCCAGATAGCCTGACTTCCTCGCCATAAGTTCAATGTTCACATTAAACTCTTTGTAAATCCTTGATAAGTTGCTCTCCTTTCTCAGAGTTGGACGAGAGCTTGAGCACTCTGCCCGTTTCCTGATATTCAAGCCTGATCCGCAAATCAGCCGGAGGCAATACACCTTTACCCCGATCTGGCCACTCCACCAGCAGTATAGCCTTCTCATCCATCAGATCCTGGATGCCGAGATACTCCAGCTCCTCCGGGTCTGCCAGCCGGTAGAGATCGAAATGGTAACACGCCGCCCCCTCCAGTTCGTAGGGTTCAAGCAGTGTGTAGGTGGGACTCTTTACCGCACCCTGAAAACCCAATGCACGGATAAAACCTCGTGCAAGGGTTGTTTTTCCCGTGCCCAGGTTTCCTTCCAAATAGACGGTAAGTGGCGGTCTGCAACGCTTGGCAAGACGGGCGCCGAAGGATTCCTGCTCCGCCTCGTCATGCAGTTCAAGCCTCATAACTACCACACTCCAAATTGAGCAACGGCCGCAGCTCGGGCAAAAGATCGCCAGCCAACATGCCCCGTTCACCCTGTTTCGCAGCCCTGTCTCCCGCTGCAGCATGTAGTGCGACACCCAGTTCAGCGGCCAATCCGGGCTCAAATTCCTGCGCCAGCAATGCAGCGATGATACCTGTGAGTATGTCACCGCTACCACCGGTCGCCATGCCTGGATTACCATCACTGCATAGTGCCGGGGGGCGACTGCTGCCGTCAGAAATCAATGTCCCGGCACCCTTGAGTACCTGGGTGCCCCCAAATCTCTCCTGCAGCAACTTCAATGCCTCAAACCGGTTTGCCTGAATTTGGTTGGTTTTTTCTCCCAGCAGCCGCCCGGCCTCACCAGGATGAGGCGTCAAGATCCAATCAGGTCTTTTTATCGGTGCCTGCACCAACAGATTGAGGGCATCTGCATCCACCACCAGTGGCAGACCGGAGGCAAGTGCCTGTTGATAGAGCGATCTGCCCCACTCTCCCTGGCCCAAGCCGGGACCCAGGGCAATGGCATCCGCCCTTTCGATCAGCGGCGCAAGAGATACACCGTTCGCCACGGCGTGACACATCAGCTCGGGACGGCCGATATTGAGCAACGGCGCATTATCGGGATGGGTCGCCACGGAAACCAACCCGGCGCCGGTGCGTGCAGCCGCCTCTGCCGCCAGGCGGATCGCACCGGAAAAACCCCGGTCGCCCCCAATGAGCAGCAGGTGGCCAAAATCCCCTTTGTGGGCGGTACGTCTTATGGGAGCCAGCAGTTGAGACTGCTTTTTCCAGTCGATACGGCGGGCCGCCAGAATCTGCCTGCCGTAGATCCGGGCGGGCAACTCCAGGGCATCAAAATGGATACACCCACAACAGTCCGGTCCTGCAGCGGTAAACATCCCCTGTTTCAGTCCAATAAAGCTAAGAGTCGCATCCGCTCGAATGGCAATCCCCATGACCTGACCTGTATCTGAATTGAGGCCGGAGGGGATATCCACAGCAAGAACCGGAGCCTGATGACGGTTGATCGACTCGATCATTTCGGCCCAGGTACCCGTCACGTCTCTCTCCAGGCCAGTGCCCAACAGGGCATCGATAATGAGGTCAGTCTTCCGCAGCAGGCCGGGAAACGGGGCCGTCTCACCACCAATCTCTTCCCACTTCTGCGCCATTGTCAGCGCATCACCACAGATACGCGCTGAATCACCAAGCTGCAGCAACAACACCTCCAGTCCGGCTTGCCTCGCCAGACGTGCCACCACAAATCCATCGCCACCGTTGTTGCCCGTACCGCATATAACAGTGATGTGGCGGGCCGCAGGCCAGATTGCCTGCAGAAGCTGGAAGACACGGGAGCCCGCCCGCTCCATCAGGTCGGCACCGGGAATCTCATATTCTTCGATTGCGATCCGATCGAACGCCCGCACCTGATCGGCGCGATAGAGGGCATAGGGCAGCGATTCCTTGTAGGGCAATACTCGCATAAAAAACGTCCTTTTGGATTAACGAAAACCATACCGCGAAGCCGGTCCCGGATACCAGTTTAATCGCCGATCGGGGTATAGTTCGGGTTTATGGATCAAGCGCCTATTCCCAATCAGCAACAACTCGCCGCAAACATCAAGATTTGGGGCGCAGAGCTGGGCTTTCAGCAGGTTGGCATCACCGACACTGAACTCTCACTAGCGGAGGCACGATTCAACGATTGGCTGCAAAAGGGCTTTCACGGAGAGATGTCCTATATGGCCCGCCACGGCAACAAGCGCAGTCGTCCTGCAGAATTGGAACCCGGCACCCGGCGGATAATCTCAGTACGTTTGGACTATCTGCCCGAACCCACGCAAAAGAGCCGGGAGATACTGGAATCTCCCACGCAGGCATTCATCTCACGATATGCCCTTGGCCGGGACTACCACAAGCTGATGCGCAAACGTCTACAGCGGCTGGCCCAAAAGATCAGCGGGGAAATCGGTGATTTCGGCTACCGGGTCTACGTCGACTCCGCCCCGGTCCTAGAGAAACCGCTGGCGGAAAAAGCCGGCCTTGGCTGGATCGGCAAGCACAGCAATCTGATCAATCGCCAAGCCGGCTCCTGGTTCTTTCTTGGCGAGATCTATACCGACTTGCCGTTACCTATCGACCAGCCTGCATCCAACCACTGCGGCAGTTGTCGAGCCTGTCTCGATATCTGTCCGACCCAGGCCATTGTCGAACCCTATGTCGTGGATGCCCGCCGTTGTATCTCCTATCTGACTATCGAACAACATGGCTCAATCCCGGAATCGCTGAGAAACAGCATCGGCAACCGCATCTACGGCTGCGATGATTGCCAGCAGGTCTGTCCCTGGAACCGCTTTGCAAAACTCGGACGTGAGCCGGACTTTGCCCCGCGCAACGGCCTCGACAGCGCCAACCTGACTGAGCTCTTTGAATGGGATGAGACAAACTTTCTGAAACGTACCGAAGGGTCTGCAATACGCCGCATCGGCCACCAATCCTGGCTGCGCAATATTGCAGTGGCACTGGGCAATGCACCGCCTTCAGAGAACATCGAAGCCGCGCTCAAGGTGCGCGAACATGACCCGGCAGAACTGGTGAGAGAGCATGTCCGCTGGGCTTTGGCCAGGCAGCGCAGCAAATCACCGGGTTAAGCGGGTCTGCACCGCCATTATACTCCGTGCCGACAACCATCCGGCCAGTACACCCAGCATATCCACCACCACATCACTCAGCCGAGGCGTTCGCCCGGGCACAAAAAACTGCACCACTTCTGTCGACACTGCCAACAACAGCAATCCAATAAGCACACTGGGCAGACGCGTCTTTGAGTCAAGAAACAGCCCAGCGGAGAGCAGAAAAAAACCGAGCAGATGTCCCAGTTTGGAGATGTCCCAACTCACAGGCCAGAATGCCAACGGGTCAAAACCGTGGTGGTAGCGGCTTATCTCAAGATGTATACCCAGCCACTGCCCTAACTGCTGGATTTGCACTTCTATGGCCTGCTTAACCTCCTGAGGCTGCAGGATACCCGCCACGATCAGCAGCAACAGCAGCGCAATCATCCAGCCTTGGGGGGTAGACCAATAGTACTGTAGCAGCAGTCGCAGGGTCCACAGGGCAGCGACCAGCCATAGGAGTGCCAGCAGTAATTTTCCGGCACTGAAAAGAGTCTGAGGCTCCGCCTGATGCAGTGCAACCCCCCTGACCCAGATCCTGCCCGGAACATGGTAGAGACCGATCTCAAGACGCAATTCAACGGCCTCTTCAGGCACAGTGACAAGCAGCGAATAGCCCCGCCACTCGTTATCGCCAATCAAGCCGGCAAGGATATAAGGTATATGGTAGAACCCTTGCCCGAAGCTGTCATAGGCGATCAACTCCACCCTCGCCTCATGCCAACTGCGTCTGCCACTCCCGACACCCGACGTCCTGACCTCTCCCTGCAACAGAAGTTGTTTGGGCAGACCTTGAGCATCCAGTTTCTGGATCACGCTGCTCGATTCACTTCCCGGCGCATTGTCGACAAGCAGTTCGGCCACAGCGGCGGGCTTTGATACTTCGCTCTTGCCTGAACCCAGCCGCCATCCCTCCAGGCCCTGCTCGAACAGAGGGTTGATCAACAGCTCTGGACCGACGGGTTTGACCGGTGAAATTGAAGTAAAAAAAAGCAGCGTCAGTGCCACGAGCAGCAGCACAACCCAGTTCACGGGCTTGATCAAGCGCTGTGGATCAGGCAATGGAGTCGGGCCAACAAATGGTGTTTGCCGGTTTCGCTGAACTTGAACCGGCCTACATCACTATCAGGAAAGACGCAGGAAATTATCACGGTAGAATTTCAGCTCGGCGATAGAGTCGCGAATATCATCGATCGCCAGATGCTTCGACTCTTTTGTAAAACCATCAGCCATATCAGGCGCCCAGCGCTTCGCAAGCTCCTTCAGCGTGCTGACATCAAGATTGCGGTAATGAAAATAATCTTCCAGTTTCGGCATGGTACGGGACATGAATCGACGGTCCTGGCAGATACTGTTGCCACACATCGGGGAGGCTCCGGCAGGCACGTATTGCTGTAGAAACTCCAGCGTCTCCGCTTCCGCCGCCGCTTCATCATGTTCGCTTTCACGGACCCTTGCGATAAGACCGGAGCCACCATGCTGTTTCTGATTCCACTCATCCATGCCATCGAGCAGGGCTTCTGATTGTCGTACCGCGATTGCAGGCCCTTCAGCCAGAATATTGAGGTCGGCATCGGTAACAATGGTTGCGATCTCGATGATCTCATCATTGACTGTATCCAGCCCCGTCATCTCCAGGTCGAGCCAAATCAGGTTGTTGGGGTCTTGAGTCATGCACGAATCCTCAATAAATACAGGTTAATAACGGGAGTCTGTCGGATTTAACGCTGTTTGGCTGCAAATCTCTGGATAGCGATCAACTCAGCTTATCGAACTCGTTAAATAGGTCCACTATTCGCCTCGTTCGATAAACTGATTTGATTCGCCCCCAGTGATTTTCGCCCCAAACGGATAAACCCGACAGACTCCCAAGTGCGAATTCTAGCAGGAAGCGGGCGCAGACTGTATTCTTCCCCCATTGACCTGATCCGAACGACCCATTCCAAGCTGAAGGAGCCCGTTACTTGATGCCGTTTTTCACTCAACTCTTCCTGCTCGCCCTGGCCGCAGGCACGATTCTGCAACTCTGGCTGCTGGCCCGTCAGACGCGCCATGTTGGTGACCACCGGGAGAAAGTGCCCGAGGAGTTTTCCGGCAAGGTAGAACTCAACGATCATCAGAAAGCTGCCGATTACACCGGAGCCAAAGCGGGTATTGCGCGGCTTGAGGTTATCTTCAGCACTCTGCTTCTGCTGGTCTGGACACTGGGCGGCGGACTCGATATGTTCAGCCGTTTCTGGAATGGCCTGGGTTTCGACGCTCTCCTGACCGGCGTCGCTTTTATCTTTTCGGTATTTTTTATCTCCAGTTTACTGGATCTGCCTTTTTCACTCTGGCGCACCTTCAAAATCGAGGCAGCTTTTGGCTTCAACCGTTCCACCCTGGTTGGTTTTTTCAAAGACCGCCTGCTGGGTGCGGCTATAGGATTGGCGATAGGCGCACCCTTATTGTGGGTCATTCTCTGGCTCATGGACTCGGCGGGTATCTACTGGTGGCTGGCGGCTTGGGCTGTATGGATCAGTTTCACCCTGACCCTTACCTGGGCCTATCCCCGCATCATCGCCCCTCTGTTCAACAAATTCACCCCGCTGGAAGCGGGTGAGATGCGCGATCGAATTCAGGGTCTGCTCAGACGCTGTGGTTTCACCAGTGACGGCATCTTCGTGATGGATGGCTCCAAACGCTCCAGCCACGGCAACGCCTACTTCACCGGATTCGGCAAGCACAAGCGGATCGTCTTTTTCGATACCCTGATCGAGACCCTCACACCGGACGAAATGGAGGCGGTGCTGGCCCACGAACTGGGCCATTTCCGCCGCAAACACATTCTCAAGCAGATGGTGATGATGGCGCTGATCTCTCTCGCCGGTCTGGCGCTGCTGGGTTGGTTGTCACAACAGACCTGGTTCTATACCAATCTGGGTATGACTCAGCCCTCCAACGCGGCAGCACTGCTGTTGTTCATGCTGGCAGCACCGGTGTTCACCCTCTTCTTCTCCCCTATCGGCAGCTATATCTCGCGCCGGCATGAGTTTGAGGCAGACGACTATGCTATCGCACAAACCAAAGGGGAATATTTGGTGCAGGCGCTTGTCAAACTCTATCAGGATAATGCGAGCACCCTGACGCCGGACCCGCTCTACTCCATGTTTCACGACAGCCATCCACCAGCGCCGGTACGCATTGCCCACATAACAGAACAATCTTAGGACATGAGGATAACTTGATGCTTAGAACACTGATAACAATCGCTTCGATCTCAGCTGCATTCAGCACTACCATACAGGCAGCTGACGTCAAGGCTGGCAAAGAGCTGGTCAACAATAACTGCACCCGCTGCCACGGCTCGGAAATCTACACACGGAAAGACAGAATGGTCACTACGCTGCCGGGTCTGCACAAGCAGGTACGCCGTTGCGAACAGATGCTGGGACTGACCTGGTTTGACGAAGATGTCGACAATGCAGCCACCCATCTCAACGAACAGTTCTATAAACTAAAATAGTGTCCCGACGCCGCCTCACCCAGCAGCAACGAGCCAGGATAGAGAGTATCCAGGAACGGCGACGAACAAAACTCGCTGAACGTGCTGAGCAGAGCCTCTCTGATGCCAGTGAAACCCCATCACAGGAAGGCAGAGTGGTAATCCGCCATGGCGCCACCCTCGGCGTCGTGGATGAGAATGGCCAGATCTTTCAATGCCTGATCCGCCAGAACATTGGACACCCTGTCTGCGGCGACCGGGTAGTCTGGCAGCCGGTGGACGATCATCGTGGTGTGGTCACCGCCCTCCAACCCAGAGCGAGTGTGCTCAGCCGCCCGGACTACGGCGGCCGTGAGAAACCCCTGGCCGCCAACATCACCCAACTGGTCGTGGTGCTCGCGCCCGAACCAAAACCCAGCGGCTATCTACTCGACCAATACCTGATCGCTGCCGAGACCATTGGGATTCAGCCACTGATCGCAATCAACAAGATCGATCTGCTTGAAAACGAGGACAAACAGCGCTTTCTCTCTGCTTACGATCTCTATCGCAGGATTGGATATGAGTTGGTGGAGGTGAGTGCAAAACTGGCCCACGGTCTGGACAGCCTCACCCAACGCCTTGCGGGAGAGACCAGCATCCTGGTGGGGCAATCGGGGGTGGGAAAATCCTCTCTGATCAACGCACTGCTGCCAAATCTGGAGATCGAAACCGGCAGACTCTCGGAAGCTTCTGGATTGGGACGACACACTACATCGGCCGCAACCTGCTATAACCTGCAGGAAGGGGGAGAGTTGATCGATTCTCCCGGCGTGCGCAGTTTTCGACTGACCAAGTTAAGCAGGGGACAGCTGGAACAGGGATTTCCCGAGTTCCGCCCTTTTCTCGGCCACTGCCGTTTCAATAACTGCTCGCATCTGCATGAACCCGGATGCGCAATCAGGCAGGCAATTGAGGCGGGGGAAGTCTCCCCCCAGAGATTGGATAACTTCCTCCATCTGGCACAATCCGCCACTTCCGGACAGAGTTGAGCGCTGGAGGCTACTTCTGACCGGCAGAGGCCTTACTTGGGGTATCCATAACCTGGATGGTCGACGGGTCGTCACCAAATCCGGTACCACCGCCCTTGCTTTTCCCGATGTTGTCGGGGGAGATCAACATGTCGGTAAAAGCCCGGTCGTCATCAGCGTAGATTCCTTCTCCGCCTTCATCCGAAAAATCACCCGGGCCAAAATAGTCGGGAGACGCTGTCGGGTCTCCTGCCTGGCCGGCAAAAGCGCTGGGGATGAAAAAAACCAGCAGTCCGATGATCATTATCCTGGTCAATCGCTTCACTTGTCCCACTCCCGATTTTGTTCAAAATCCATATTCATCTTCCGGCTGCTTTAAGCATGGCAGTAACCTGATTTCTGCTCGGCAAACATACTGAATTATTGAGCCGAATACCATATTTGTGTCCCGAAGTTCACATTTTCAACTTGTAACCAATGGTAAAAAAACGGCTTGGTTTTCACTAATAATTGGGTATCAGGGCAACCAGATCAGCCCCACCAAGCACCGACTTCCCGACAATCAACTCGCCTCCATAGGCACTGATGATATCGCTTACCACCGCCAGCCCTATGCCCTGTCCCGGCTGCTGCTCATCCATGCGCCTGCCTCGCTGCAAGACACATTCAGCCTGAGTTTGAGGGATACCTGCCCCATCATCCTCAACATGCAATTCAATACCATCGCCGGTAACGTGGCCGGATATCCGCACTCGCTGACCGCCATATTTCCAGGCGTTATCCATCAGATTACCCATAAATTCCATCAGATCGCCCTCATCACCTGGAAACCCGAGATCGTCCGGCAGATCCAGCTCCCAGCGGATTCCCTTTTCCAGGTAGACCTTACTGAGCATTTTGGCGATCCTTTCCACTGCAACCGCCACCGGAATATTGCGGGACAATGTGGAACGCCCGGATGCCGCAGCACGCTGCAACTGGTGACTGACGATCTGGTTCATGCGGTCGACCTGCTCGGTGAGTTGACGACTTGCATTCCGATCACCTGTTTCCGGCAGCTCGGCCATGCCTTGCAGGATTGCCAGGGGGGTTTTGAGACTATGAGCCAGATCACCCAGACTGTCCCGGTATCGCTGCTGTCTGGACTGAGCCTGGCGAATCAGGGAATTGATGTTATCTGTCAGCCCAGTCAACTCCTGCGGATAGACCCCTTTGAGTTGATCCGATCCCCCGGATTCAATATCACTCAGCTCGTCGGATACCTTGCGCAGAGGGAACAAGCCCCAACGCAGCACTCCCCCCTGCGCCAGTAACAGCACCAGTGCCGCACCACCCAGCCAGTAGAAAAGAGTATTGCGGAAGGTGGTAATCTGAACCTGATGCGGCTGCATGTCTTCCACGACCGAAAGCACATATTGGGTTTCGACACCGTCAAAATCCTCCCAGGAGACACCGAAGCTCAGGGCAACCACTTCGCCGCCATTACCGGAGCGGACCTGACTGAAACGCCGCTCACCAGGCTCCACCGACGGTTCCCCAATATTCAGATGACGCCCCACTGCTGATGCAGAACGCCAGTCGAACGAAATATCGGGACTATGGACCTCTGCATAGAATCCGGAATCCGGCAGGTTGAAACGGGGGTCAGAGAGTATTTTCGGCATCGTCAGCCGGCCCTGATCATCCTCACCCGCCGCTGCCAGCAGTGCATAGACGCTGGCCTGCAAACTCTCCCTCAGCGCCTTCTCTGCACTGGATCGAAAGGCCTTGTCCAAGGCCACCCCGGTCAAACCCAGGAAGGCCGTCAGCACCAGACTTGCAGCCAGCAGCAGTCGGATGTGAATCGATAAATTCATCCCGATCTGGCAAGTACAAAACGGTATCCCCTGCCCCGCAGGGTCTCGATCGGTTTGTAATGCTCTTCGGGATCGAGTTTTTTACGCAACCGACGGACAAAGACCTCGATCACATTGCTGTCACGATCCCAATCCTGATCGTAGAGATGCTCGGTCAATTCGCTCTTCGAGACCACCTCGCCGGCGTGCATCATCATATATTCAAGCACTTTGTATTCGTATGCGGTGAGATCGACGGGAGCGCCATCGAGTTTGACGCCCTGGCTGCGGGTATCCAACTCCACCGGACCACACGCCAATACCGGCTGGGACCAGCCTGCCGCCCGCCGCAGGAGAGCATTCAACCGCGCCAGCAACTCTTCGACATGAAAAGGTTTGACCAGATAGTCGTCTGCACCCGCTTCAAGACCTTCAACCTTGTCCTGCCAGTTGCCCCGTGCGGTAAGGATCAGGATCGGAAAATGTTTACCCAATTTCCGTAGTTCACGGATCACCTCGATACCTGACATCTCCGGCAGGCCGATATCCACGATCCCCACGTCAATGGCATATTCCCGTCCCAGGAAGAGCCCTTCGCGGCCATCCGCACCGGCATCCACGGTAAAACCTTCGCGGCTCAACCGTTCGGTCAGCGGCTCTCTCAACTCCGCTTCATCTTCTACCAACAAAACACGCACGATTTTGTTCCCTCTATCTGCGGCGATTGCCCGCAGGCGCACGCTTACGCCCCCTGGGAAGCTGCTGCCCACTTCTGCCGTCGATCTGCATCCGTTTTACCCGCCCCTGTTTATCAAGGATGCGGATATCGTAGATCTGCCGGCCTTCCCACTCGCGGGTCTCGCAAGTGAGTCTTCGACCTCGTGAAAGATTTTGGGACATCCCAGTCCCCAAAATCGACTCGGCCTTCGACAGCCTGTTTGTGCCCCGGCCGTCCCGGTCACTGGCACTACGCGACAACCTCGCAA
>JAESPE010000160.1 GCA_016756835.1 gamma proteobacterium endosymbiont of Lamellibrachia anaximandri
CTACTATGCTGGCGGTCATGAGAAACTCCTGATGTTGTTTCTCGTAATGATCGCCTAGTTCATTGCATTTAAACAGGTTTTAATGCGGTGGCCCTGGGAGAAATCACATAACCCAAACTACAAATTTGACGGATCGAAACTGAAGCGGGCCACATTCGCCCGGGCATGGCGCTTAAGGTCATATGCGACCCCATCAACGGTTATGCTTACACCCGAAGCATTGCCCAGCACTACCGTATAGGGGGCGGGACCTTTATCAAGCAAACGCGTGGTACCCGCAGCAATCTCACCAAAAATTCGCGCCTTGCCGTTGGCATCACGCACTTCTGCCCAACAACGCTCAGAAAACTCGAACACAACCCTTGGGGCGGCAGGTGCTGGTGCCGGGGTTTCCACTGGCGCTGGAGGCGGTTCGTCAACGCTCGCAACGGCATCCGCTTCGCTCTCCTCCAACTGAATAGCCATGGATTCCTGCGCCGCCTCCTGGTCCGCGACCACCACGTCCTCTACCTCGGCCACTTCAGCCTCACTCGGCGTCTCCCCTTCCAAAGAATCTGCAACAACCGCTTGAGATTCAACTGGCGCCTCGTCTTCCTGCGCGGGGGGTGGGCTAAGCGTTAACACGCCGGTATCATTCTGCATTTCCGGCAATGGCTCGATGACAGGGGCCACCTCTGCAGGTGTACCAATGGGATCACCACCCAACCTCAGATCAAGCTGGCCCTGCCACCAAATACCCAGCAGCACCAACAGAGAGAGCACAATAAGCCAAGTCATCATGCGCACGGCACCATGACTGCTGCGCACCTCTTTCCCCACTGTCGCCACCTTCCCGTTGGGAAAACCATGGCTCTGTTGAGCAGGTGATAGTGCCTGAAAAGCTGCCAGTATCTCCCCCTCGGGCAGCTGCAGTAGACGTGCATAGTTACGCAAGTACCCCTGTACAAAAACCGCACCGGGCAGGACATCGAAATCATCCCATTCCAACGACTCGATCATTGTCTCACTGAGGTGGAGCTGGGCGGCGACCTTCGCCTGATCCAGGCCCTGGGACTGACGCGCCTTACGCAGACGCGCCCCAGGACTCTCAATGGGATCTACCGCCGCTTCCGACTCACTTTCACTATTATTGGTAAGCACACTCATTATCGTTCTATTTTATTGAGGAGCTGAACCTCAGGGGCGTCCGGAAACTTGTCCCTGAGCAGCTTTTTATATGCAGCGGCCTGCTCCCGGCCACCCAATGCATGCTCAATCCGCACCCCTAGCCACAATGATCCTGCAGTTGGCTGAGCCGCTGAATTGTAACGTTCTAGATAACCCCGTGCCGGCAGATAGTTCCCCTGCTCCAGGCTGGTTTCCGCCATTTGGTAGAGCGCCAGCGGATAGTCTTTTTTGCTGGAGAGCGCCCGCCGGTAATAGGATTCTGCCAGGGTCTTGTCGTCAGCCCGTTCGGCACAGAGCCCTGCATTTGTCAGTGCGACCCATGGAGTGGGATAGAGCGGATTACTCACCGCGCGTTCAAACTCATCCTTCGCTTCTTGATAGCGTTTCTGTTTGCAAAAGAAGCTGCCGCGGGCATTATGGATATAAGGGTTTTTCGGCTGCAGTTTTACAGCCGTACCATAGTGCGTTTCAGCCAATTGCGTCTCGCCCAAACGTTCGTAGAAAATGGCGATTACATTGTGGATCTCGGCATTGTCAGGATCGACAGCAAGCCCCTTCTTCAGCTTCTTCAGAGCAATCGCCGGTTGGCCATCCTGCATATAAGCAATGCCCATCTGTAAATATATATCGGCCGGGCTCTCTTGCGTGCTCCTTCCCAGATCTCCAATATTATCCTGTTCCTGCCGGGTCTCCTGACCGGCGCAGGCACTCATCAACAACACCACTGACAACACGCTAAAAAGAGGCAGCACACTTACGCCTTTCATGAGGGATTTACCTGCAAAGGCTGTGATTGCCTGCGTTTGAGATCTCGGCGACTACGATCCCGCACTTTACCCACCAATTGGCCGCAGGCGGCATCGATGTCGTCACCACGGGTCTTGCGGGTCATTGCGATAATACCCGAGCGTTTCAGCCGCTGGCGAAAGGCTTCGACACGTTCCGGCGGTGAGGTTTTATAGTCGCTGCCGGGGAACGGGTTGAACGGAATCAGGTTGACCTTGGAGGGCGTCCCCTCAAGCAGGCGAATCAGCGCCTTGGCGTGTTTGATGCTGTCGTTAATCCCATCAAGCATCACATATTCCCAGGTTACCTTGCGCCGCTTATCACCTTCTATGAAGTCACGGCAGGCGGGAATCAGTTCTTCAAGGGGATATTTCCGGTTGATCGGCACCAATTCATCACGTAGTGCATTATCCGGTGCGTGCAGGGAGACAGCGAGGCTGACATCGCTCACCTCCTTCAACTTCCGCAGGGCAGGCACGATCCCGGAGGTACTGATAGTCACGCGGTATTTGGAGAGCATGTAAGCCAGATCATCCTGCATGATGTCCATCGCGGTCACCACAGGATCGAAGTTGGCCAGTGGCTCGCCCATGCCCATCATCACCACGTTGGTGGGGGAGTGACCCAGTTCCCGAGCCGCCACCCAGACCTGACCGATGATCTCCGCCACGCTCAGGTTGCGGTTGAATCCCTGCTGGGCGGTAGAGCAGAAGGAGCAGTCCAGAGCACAACCCACCTGCGAGGAGACACAGATAGTACTGCGCCCATCATCCGGGATATAAACGGTCTCGATGCGCTGGCCATCCTCAAGTTCCAGTACCCACTTGCGGGTGCCGTCCCAGGACGGCTGTTCGAAAACCAGTTCGGGCAGACGCACCTCGGCCACGGCTTCCAGCTGTTCTCTCAGTCGCTTGGAGATATCGGTCATAGCCGTAAAATCAACCACACCGTGTTTGTGAATCCACTTGAACACATTGCGGCCATGAAAGGCCTTTGAGCCCAAGTCGACAAAAAAAGCCTCCACCGACTTAAGGTCGAGCTCCAACAGATTGGTTTTTTGCACCGCTTCCAAATGTCTTTCCGTAACTGAATATTTGTGAAAAAATCGGGAGTTATCAACGGTCGAGTTTAACCGGAGCCGGTGAATCAGGCAATTTGTTCCATCTACCCGCGCAGACAAAGTGTGATGCACCGACAGCAGATACGAAAAAAAACGTTAAATGACCGACACGATCACAGCAGCACCCAGCCCCACCGTGAGAAAACCCACAACCCCTTTCAGGCCGTTATGCGCCCATGTGAGAGAACGTGATGAGAGACGCAAGGGCAAACTGATCACCAGCGCCAAAAGCCCCATGCCGGCTATTGAACCGAAACCGAAAACCAGGATATAGAGTAGACCTTCAAGAGGAGAGACCACTGTCTCCAGCGCCAGCAGGATCAGCGCGGCGGAACCCGCCATACCATGCATCATGCCGACAAATAGTGCACGCAGGGGAAACCGCTCCGCGTGTTTGTGCAAATGAAGATCGGCATCATGCGCGCCGCCGCCCTGATGGGAGTGGGCATGAAAATGGGTCAGTTCTCCATGACTATGGGCGTGAAAGTGCACTCGCTCACTTATCAGACGACGCAAAACATCAACGCCCAGTAGAATCAGCATCACACCCACCGCCAATTCCAGGGTGCGAGCCAGAGACTCCGGCATGGCCAGGTCGAAAACCAGCACCACTCCAGCAAAGAGAAATAGCGTCAAGGCGTGCCCCAGACCCCAGACAACACCCTGCCTGGCTGTCTGTGCGAGGGTGCGGTTTTGAGTTGCCAGGGAAGCGACTGCAGCAACATGATCCGCTTCCATCGCATGCTGCAGGCCTATCAGAAACCCCAGTAACAGAACGCCCAGCACCTAATCGTCTCCCCTGCCCGCACAAAATCGACAATGCAGCGACAACGACCCGTGCAGATCTCAACTGTTACACAGCGCCGACTATCGCCCAGGAAGCCCAAGACTTCCTAGAACTTAAGTATATACGGTACGACGCAGTTAGTTGCGGCTGAAACGGTTCGAAATCTCCAGTCCCTGGCGCAGGACACCGACACCCAGCCCTTCTATCACTAAGTGCTGTTCCCGCAGATCAATCCTGATTGGCTCGAAATCAGCATTCTCCGGCAACAGGACCACCAGATGCCGATGCCGAGCATCACGATGAAACCGCTTTACCGTCACCTCATCATCCAGACGCGCAACCACGATCTGGCCGTTGTGCGCCTCAGAAGTTCGATGTACTGCGAGCAGGTCACCATCCATAATGCCCACATCCCGCATACTCGTACCCGACACCCTCAGCAGATAGTCTGCCGGTGGATGAAAAAGCGCCGGAGAGAAAGGGTAGCGCTCTTCAATATGCTCTTCTGCAAGAATCGGACTGCCTGCCGCGACCCGGCCAACCACGGGCATGCCTGCATCCTGCTCCTCCGGCAACAATAACCGAATCCCGCGTGAGCGGCCCTTCAGCAGTTCAATGGCCCCCTTTTTCGCAAGTGCCCGCAGATGCTCCTCAGCCGCATTCACAGAGCGGAAACCCAGAGCCTCCGCAATCTCCGCACGGGTTGGTGGAAAACCTGTCACCTCCAGGTGAGAGCGAACCAACTCAAGAACCTCTGTCTGTCTGGGCGTCAACTTCATCGGGCTTGACCTGTGGTTATTTCCATACTGTTATTATATACAGTATCTATTATGGCGCAAGAGAAGGATAGTCTGGACAGGGATTTTGAGAATTATAACCACCTGAGCTTTTACAAAATGGAATCTCCCACTCAAACAGAACCAGACCAACGCAACCATAAACCTGTCGACATAAAACAGCTGGTCAGTCTGTTGCTGCTCTTCTGCCTCCCTCTTGGCCTCTTTGCGGCGGATGGCACTTCCATACTCGAAACCGTCACCCGGCAATTCTCCGGTGACCTTGATGAGATGCGCACGCGTGCCGCTATTCGTGTACTGGTCAGTCACAATCGCACCGGTTTTTTTCTCCACAACGGTAACCGCAAAGGGTTTGAAGCCGAATTGCTGGAGAAATATAAAGAACACCTCAACAAAGACAATAAGCGAAACCAGATCAATATCGCCCTGGTATTTATCCCTGTTCCTTTCGATCAGTTGCTGCCTGCTCTACTCTCAGGCAAAGGAGACATCGCCGCAGCCGGGCTGACCATTACGCCGGATCGGGAAAAAATGGTCGCATTTACCAAACCCTATCTGCCCGACGTGCAGGAGATCATCGTGGCCGCAAAATCCGCTGCGCCCATAACGTCCCACAATGACTTGGCGGGAAAGACCCTGCATGTACTGAAAGGCAGCAGCTATGCAACACATCTGAAACAGATCAATCACCGATTCAGCAAAGAGAATCGGCTACCGATCAAAATCATCGAAGTAAGTGAATATCTGCAGACCGAAGATCTGCTTGAAATGGTCAACGCCGGGGTCGTCGACTACACGGTCGCCGACGACCACATCGCCAGGATCTGGTCACAGGTGCTGAAAAATATTCAGCTATATCCAGGACACCCTATCCATTCCGGCAGCCAGCTTGCCTGGGCGGTGAGAAAGAACAATCCCAAACTACTGCAGAGTCTGAATGGCTATATCGGGAAGATCAAAACAAGTGAGTCTTCGACCTCGTGAAAGATTTTGGGACATCCCAGTCCCCAAAATCGACTCGGCCTTCGACAGCCTGTTTGTGCCCCGGCCGTCCCGGT
>JAESPE010000161.1 GCA_016756835.1 gamma proteobacterium endosymbiont of Lamellibrachia anaximandri
GCTTCCCCTCTGGCGCAAGGCACGCCGGGTAAGCAGTGCGGCCTCGCGGCTACCGGGGACTACCAGCCTTCGCTTCGCTCTCCATGGCTGGCAGCGTCGGTGAGGCAAAATCCTTCCTCACCGCGCTCATCGTACTCAATAAGGAGGCCTGCAAAGCGGAGTCGATCGATCCAACCGATACCAGCGAACAGCAACTCGAACTGTTGACGGCGCGCGTCGCAAGCCATTTGGGCAGTTTTCCCGGCTACGCCAGGATTCGTCGTATCGCACTCGTCCAGGAGCCTTGGACCCCTGAGAACGGGCTGATTACACCAACGCTGAAACTGCGTCGCAGCCGTATCCTGGAGCAGCATTCCGCCGAGGTCGAGACGCTCTATTCGGGGCATTGATAGCGTTACACTGGAGTGCCTGCGAGACGATTTTATCCTTGTAGCAACCCCGCCACCCATTCGCGGCGGGGTGCTCCTGTACAGTTCCACCACTACTGCACTTTAAACTGGGCGACCAAACCCTGAAGATCTGATGCAAGGCGCGTCAAATCACCGCTTGCAACCATGGTCTGTTGCGCCCCCGCTGAAGTCTGTTCAGTCATGCTGTTAATCTGGTCGATATTCTTGTTGACCTCATCCGCTACGGCACTCTGCTCTTTTGCGGCTCCCGCAATATGTGCACTCATATCATTGATGCGGCCAATAGCTTCTGCGATGGTTGACAGGGCATCTCCGGTTTTCGATGCCTGTTCAGTTGCACTATGTGCTTTCTCCTGGCTCTGTCCCATGGCAGCTACCGCTTGGCGTGAGCCATTTTGGAGCTTATCAATCATCTGGTTGATCTCCTCGGTAGAATCCTGAGTCTTGCTGGCCAGATTGCGCACCTCATCGGCAACTACGGCAAAACCACGACCCTGCTCACCGGCTCTTGCCGCCTCAATAGCGGCATTCAGTGCCAGCAGGTTGGTCTGTTCCGCAATGCTCTTGATCACATCGATAACAGAACCGATCTCCTCACTCTGCCGTTCCAGCTGTTGGATGACACCAGCGGCACTCTCCACATTGCCTGCAAGCTGTTGAATCTGTGTGATGGTCTCTTGCATCGCCTGTAACCCGGCTGAGGCTTGATCATTCACATCGGTGGCGGCATGGGCTGTGTCGGTAACATTTGAAGCTACCTCGCGAACCGTTGCATTCATCTCCGTCATGGCAGTGGCTAAGTGGGTGGTTTCTGACAACTGATGCTCAATGGCATGGGTGGTCTGCCCTGTAATCACCGAGGTCTCTTCTGCCGTGGTCGCCAGTTGCGAGGTAGCATCCGAGACCTGATTCATACTCGATTGAAACTTATTCAGCATGGCGTTAAAGGCGCTTGCAGTTCGACCAATCTCGTCTTCAGATGAGAGTTCTATACGGCGTGTCAGGTCAGACTCCGCTTCTATGGCCTGAATGGTACTGCGCAGGAGATCTATGGGGCCCAAAATACTGCGTATGAGCAGGAAAGCGGCAACAATGACAGTAATTACTGCCGCGGCCACCAGTAACATCATCATCATTTGGGTATCGCTGGTGGTCTTCACCGCTTTATTAAAGAAACCCTCGCCCTTTACCGCCGCATAATCAACCAATGCATCCATCTTGGTGCTAAGCAGGCCAACATGTTTGGCGCCTCTACCCTTAGTGATAGCTGCAGCTTCGCCGCGTTTGCCGGTTCTCATCAGGGTAATCACCTCATCACGAATGGGCTTCCAATCACGAAACACCTGAATGGTCTCAGCGATGAGTTGCTCACCCTCCTTGCCGAGAATGCGATCCTCCACAATGGCGTATTGGTCATAGACCTCCTTTTCGTATCCAGCGGCCTTGGTCTTGGCACTCGCAATTCCTGCTTCGTCTTTGGCAAGGGCAACATCTTTCATACTGCGATGCATCTTGATGATGCCCACGTTGGCCCGCAAGGCCGCTCTTGTCACTGCCAGCGGATGTTTGTACATCTTCACGGTCTGATCGCCGAGCACATCCTCCTGAATGAAAGAATAACCTCCAACGATAAGAATCAAGCCAATGAGAATCGTATAGCCGATAATCAGTCGGTTTTTTACTGTAAATATGCTTGCGGGATCCATGATTTTTCTCCGTGGCCGTCTTACGGGAGCCGATTTTTATGGGTCATGCAGACCTTAGCGTCTCTGGTTCAATATTCTTGAGGCTCCTAATGTGGGTTTACCTACACATGCAGCACGTTGAATAGACCCACCACGTAGCATATATAAGCACCTTCTGATATACTGCGCGGCTTTTGTCCAAACGCCTCAGAGGTATCCGATGTTTCAACTGACCTGTCCAGGCAGTAAGTGCGTCAAGAATGACGTTCTTTCCGGCTTAACCGTCTCCCTGGCTTTGGTTCCAGAGGCCGTTGCTTTTGCCTTCGTTGCCGGCGTTGAACCGCTGGTCGGTCTCTATGCCGCCTTTATGATGGGCATTATCACCTCGGTTATCGGCGGCCGGCCAGGCATGATCTCCGGTGCTACCGGTGCAATGGCAGTGGTAATGGTCGCGCTGGTGGCCCAGCATGGCGTAGAGTACCTGTTTGCCGCCGTTGTCCTTGCCGGTGTGATTCAGATCGCCGCCGGGATTTTGCACCTGGGTAAGTTCATCCGCATGGTGCCGCACCCGGTCATGCTGGGTTTTGTGAATGGTCTGGCGATCGTGATCTTCCTGGCACAGTTGCAGCAGTTCCAGGTACCCGGCGATGAGGGTGGCATGGCATGGATGACCGGCACACCACTTTGGACCATGCTCGGCCTCGTGGCACTGACCATGGTGATCATCCATTTTCTGCCCAAACTTACCTCTGCGGTTCCCGCCTCGCTGGCAGCCATCATCATCGTAACCCTGCTGGCTATTACGCTGGGACTCGACGCCCGTACCGTACAGGGGGTACTGCAGGATATGAGCGGTGACCCCGCAGCCAGCATTGCCGGTGGCCTGCCGGCATTCCATATTCCCACTATTCCTCTGACGTTCGAGAGCCTGCGGATCATTCTGCCTTACGCCTTTATCCTGGCCGCCGTTGGATTGATCGAATCCCTGCTCACCATGAGTCTGATCGATGAAATCACTGAGACGCGCGGCCGCGGTAACAAGGAGTGCATCGGCCAGGGCGTGGCCAATTCGGTGAACGGTTTCTTTGGCGGCATGGGCGGATGCGCCATGATCGGTCAGAGCATGATCAACATCAATTCCGGTGGCCGGGGCCGCCTGTCAGGAATCTCCGCAGCCCTTTTCCTGCTCGGTTTTATCCTGTTTGCCTCCGGTCTGATCGAGATAATCCCGGTGGCGGCACTGGTTGGCGTCATGTTCATGGTGGTGCTGGGCAAATTCGAGTGGGCCAGCTTCCGGCTGCTTGGGCGTATTCCCCTCGCGGATACCTTCGTCGGCATCCTGGTGGCCGTGGTCACCGTTTTGACCGATCTGGCCATCGCGGTAGTCGTTGGCGTGATCGTCTCCGCCCTGGTATTCGCCTGGGAACACGCCAAGCAGATGCGCGCCGACACCCACACCGACAGGTACGGCATCAAGTATTACAGTTTACACGGCCCGCTCTTTTTCGGCTCGATCCAGGCCTTCGCCGACATCTTTGAGCCCAAAAACGACCCCCAGGAGGTCATTGTCGACTTTGCCAATACCCGGGTCTACGACCACTCCGGGCTGGAAGCGATCGACTCCCTCGCGGAGCGCTACATGCGGGCGGGCAAAACCCTGCATATCCGGCATCTGAATCAGGAGTGCCAGAACCTGCTGGTAAAGGCCGGTGATCTGGTTGAAGTCAATATGATGGAGGATCCGAACTACCACGTGGCTGATGACCGTATCGCTTGATACTCCTTCAAAGCGATCCGGTATAATGGCGGCATTATCGAGTAATGGGTCTTGAAATATGAGACAGGAAACCCTCAACGTCGACCACGCCGAGATCAGCAAGTTCGAGGAGCTTGCCTCCCGCTGGTGGGATCCTCACAGTGAGTTCAAACCACTGCACGAGATCAATCCGCTGCGCCTCGGTTACATTGACGACATCGCCTCACTGTCAGGAAAACGCGTGCTCGACGTCGGCTGCGGCGGTGGAATCCTCTCGGAAAGCATGGCGGCCAAAGGGGCTGGCGTCACCGCTATCGATATGGGCGAAGCCCCACTGCAGGTTGCCCGATTGCATCTGCTGGAATCGGGACTGGAGGTCAACTACGAACGTATTCCAGTGGAGCGCCTGGCAGCGGAACAGCCAGCATCCTTCGATGTGGTGACCTGCATGGAGATGCTGGAACACGTACCCGACCCTGCTTCCGTGGTCAACGCTTGCGCCACGCTGGTAAAACCTGGCGGCCATGTCTTCTTCTCGACGCTGAATCGAAATCCTAAATCCTATCTGTTCGCCATCGTCGGGGCAGAGTACCTGTTGCGTCTGCTGCCACGAGGCACTCACGACTTCAACAAATTCATCCGACCGTCCGAACTGGATCGCTGGATTCGCGATGCAGAGCTTGAGACAAAGGATATGACCGGGCTGGTATACAACCCGCTGAGCCGTAGTTACAAGCTCGGCCCGGACGTGGATGTCAACTACATGGTGCATACCCGGAAAGATGGATAGGGGGCTGGACCCCAAGGTTGAATGCGTCCTGTTCGATCTGGATGGGACATTCGCAGATACAGCACCCGATCTTCACTTCGCCCTGGACCAGGTTCTGCTCAGCCGTGGCGAACTGCCCATGCCCTTCGAACAGGTAAGACCGGCTGTCTCCCACGGCAGCCAGGCGATGATCAAAGTCGGATTTGACCTACAGCCCGGTGACACCGATTTCGAGACTCTGCGCAAAGAGTTTCTGCGCATCTATCGTGAAAATATTGCTAAAAAGACAAAACTCTTCGATGGCATGGAGAGGCTGCTGGAAGAGCTGGAACAGCGCAACATTCCCTGGGGCATAGTCACCAACAAACCCGCCTGGCTCACCGACCCCCTGATGGAAGCGCTCGGCTACCACAGGCGCGCCGCCTGCATTGTCAGCGGCGATACCGCAGAGCATCCGAAACCTCATCCTGCCCCAATGTTATATGCCTGCCGTATGGCAGGCGTGGAGCCGGCGCACTGTCTCTATGTGGGCGATGCCAAACGTGACATCGAAGCCGGGCAAAACGCCGGCACCCGGACGCTGGTGGCCCTCTTTGGCTACCTGGCGGAAGATGACAAACCCGACGACTGGCATGCTTCAGGCACCGTTGAACATCCGCTGGAAATTCTGCAATGGCTGGACTGAGCCGGGAGCACATTGAGAGAGCGGTCCCCCTCGGCTCCAGCAGCTACTATATAATCCGCTTCTCCCCTGCACCTTACCGCAACGATCTGACACACCTTTTTGCCTGGCAGCGCGAACTCACCAACATCCCCCTGGAGTGCAGTGACCCAGGCGTGGCCAAAACCCGGCTGCAGTGGTGGCGTGAAGAGATAAAAAAATCCGTCCGCTGCCAGCCATGGAGAGCGAAGCGAAGGCTGGTAGTCCCCGGTAGCCGCGAGGCCGCACTGCTTACCCGGCGTGCCTTGCGCCAGAGGGGAAG
>JAESPE010000162.1 GCA_016756835.1 gamma proteobacterium endosymbiont of Lamellibrachia anaximandri
GTGACCGGGACGGCCGGGGCACAAACAGGCTGTCGAAGGCCGAGTCGATTTTGGGGACTGGGATGTCCCAAAATCTTTCACGAGGTCGAAGACTCACTTGACTAAAACAAGATTCCCCTTGCCTGAATATGATCCTATTCGACGCTCTAACTGTGCGGTGTAGGAATCTGCTTGTTGTTCGGGAATCGTTTCCATTAAAGAGAGAAATTCCACAGGTTCAACTTGACCAAATGCAGTTTTTGCGGTTTCCTTGGCGAGGCAATCCTGGCTTGCCAATACACTCTCTATTGGTATGCCTCTGGATTTAAATTGCTCTCCTATACTGGCAGCATTCATCTTGCCTTTTTCTGATAGATTCTCCTTGCTTTTACACGATGGGTCACGAAGCAGGGAGTCTCCGTTTTCTTCGTTCATGTCAACAGTGTGAGGTCTCATCAAAATAACCAATCCTCCATCCTCTAATTTGCCCCATATTTGGTAAAGCAGTCGTATATAACTGACCAGCCCATCGACTTCGCTTTGATTGAGAACGCCGCGAAAAGCGGGCATAAATTTGCCTCTACCATCCAGAATGCTTGTCGCGAGTTCTTTATTGTCAAGCTTTTCAGTCTTGTGTGGATTGGTGTGATCAATCGGCTTGATTCGGAGGAGTTCCGTCATGATGCCCTTTCCATCGCCTTCAATACCGTGGCAGATTGCGCAATATTTCTGGTATAGCTGCAGGCCAATTTCAGGATCCCCTATCAGATCGTGTTTGGAACTGCTGAGAAAGCGTAGATATGCAACCAGCGCCTTGATCTGATGCTCACTGAATACCTCTTCCCACTTTGGCATGCTGGCGCTGATGCGATGGGTGGATGCATGTCGCCCCTTACCTGTGATGATCTTTATGAGGTTGTTGTCACTTCCAGAGCGTACTACGGTAGTTAGGTCTTCCGCATCGATTCGCATCGCTTTGGCGAGAGGGCCATCTCCCTTGCCATCCGCAGCATGGCATAGCTGACAATGAGAAATATATAACTTTCTCCCCTCAAAGGCGGGTGGAAGGTCGGCTAATACTTGAGGGGTCATCATTATGAGTAGAGACATCACTACCAGCGTTTGGATAATAATTTTCATGAATTGTCTCCCATAATGGATTGTTGATTATGTTTTTATAAACTACCAATATAAAAGTAAGCAGTTCAGGTGAGTTCATTGCGTCATTGTTTCAATGGTCTTATAACATGCGTCTAGCGTTTGTTGGACCGAGACGCTACTGCTGGTCGGGTCAGGAAATTATCTGGTTCTATAGCACGCTGACGATATGACAATCCCCGATTTTAACCGCTATTTGAAGATGCCCTCCAGATAGCGAATCCCACTTAATTTCTTTCTGGCTGCTCTCTACATTGTGTCAATGTGATCTGCACGAATGAAGTGCGTTATTTGCTGCCAATGCAATATTGATTATTCTCGATACTATTCTAGACCATGTGCCTATCACAAATGAAACTAACTGGCGCCAGTCCACAAATCTATATCTAACCACAAAGAACACGAAGAGGACTAATGGAATAAATTTTCTTAACTATTTAGATTGGTCGGTTTCAGACCTCCATTACATATACATAGAAATACTTATATGTTTATTACAAAGGCAGGGTAAATGGTTACTGGTTTTCTTTTGGTAACTACTCTTTGTTTTGCTCTACCTACTGCATCTATGTAGTTGTGTGTACTTCGTGATCTTCGTGGCTTTAAACAGGCTTCCGGATGGACACTATTTAAGTTTTTTTAAAACAGGTTATTGGTAAGGTGACAGTGTCTATTTGGTTTTTATGAATACTTGACTGCTAGTATATGTGCAGCTACTTTGTATAAAGCATCGTGTCCAATAATGCATGCTTGGCGACTAATGCAGACAATCGGAATAAAGCCTGGCTCACACGATAGCTTAACTATAATCCTAGAGGAGGATGTGTAATATGTTAATCAAGAAATTGATTGTTACCACTATGTTTGTCTCCATTTTTTCGGTGGCCAGCGTCCAGGCTGCTGGTGATGTCGCAAAAGGCAAGAAACTGGCGGAAGAGGATTGTGAGGACTGCCACGGTGACGATGGCCTGGGTGACGAGGATAATCCGCCGATTGCGGGGATGGACCCAAAAGAACATGTCCAGGAGCTCATGGACTACAAATCGGGTAAACGGGTAGATGAAAATGAGGACATGGAAGCTGAGGATATGAGTGAACAGGATATGGCTGACGTTGCTGCCTATTATGCTACGCTGCCAGGTCCGCCCCCGAAGAAGTGATACGATTAAACTGGGTTTGATCTAGTCAACTACTGACCCATAAATTCACAATCAGCCTCCAATCTACAGATCCTCGTTAGACTGCTCTATGCCAAAGCAACCCTATTCGCATGTTGTGAATTGTCGACAGCAACTAGAGGCTAACAGTCAAGGATTTAGTAAAAGTCTGGGGGCTGATTTGTGTGGACTACCGTATCGGTAGTTGGCAAGAAAGATGTTGTATTTTTCAGCCTGCTTTTTTCTGTTCTATCCATTGCTGCTAAGAATCATTAGGACTCATGCAATCCAGTCATGATGCAGCTGATTGTTGTCATCTCTCTCACCTCAGTTAAATCAACAGTATTTAACTGAGTTATACAAATCTATTGAACCGCTTTGGTGTAACAAAACCCTTAACCACGTCAGGGGGGGTATGACCATCCATCATGATTTTTTCCATGGCAGACCAAATAGCAAGTGCCACTGTACTGTCCATTGTCTACCCAGGTTGGTTCAGTAAAGGTGCCGGTTCCGGTTATCTCCATGGGTCCTGTGACATTGGCAAAGGTCAGGAAGTTGAGCAGGTGGGGGAATTTTGCTGAGCCATGGGGGTCGTGGCAGTTGATGCAGGTAGTATTCGAACCCACGTGTTTGTTGTGTATGAAAGAGACCTCCAGGCTGGCGGTATCATGGCATTTGTAGCAGAGGTTGTTTGCGGAAGTGGCGGTTTGTGGATCAAAATCATAAGGCAGTGCCAGAATGCCTTCGTACGTGGAGCCATGGGAACCTGCTGTCCCCACCCCGCCAGCGGCGGGCGAAACATTGCTGCTATGACAATCGCTGCAGTAGATTAAGCTGCTGGTCGTATCCAGAGGAATGTCAGCGCGAAGACTGGGGACCTCGCCGTTATTGAAAGGGTCGTTGGCTGTGATAGGGTGGTAGGAAACCAGTGCCGGATTGCCGGAATCAACCTTGTCGCGTAAGTTGTAAACACCGTCCTGACGGGTCATGCTGTAACCAGTGGCAGTCGAACAGCGCTGGTTATCGCATGCACTCTTTCCGGGTACGCCGTGGCACTTGAAGCAAACCTCGTATTCGTAATCCACCTCCGGCTTCACAGCTCCACCGCTGTCAATTCCTGTCACACCCACCATGCTGCCGTTGACGAATGGCGCGGTCGTGTGATTTGTGTCCGCTGGATTGATAGGATTGAAGGAGATCATTGGTGGAGAGCTATAACTGCCATGTGGGTTGTGGCAATCTTCGCACTCGACGTGGAGTGACATTGTAAGAGGGTTCTCCGCTCGAACGGAATCGTGATCCAGGTTGGGTGTCACCTCTACCGGGTGGTGAGAAAATTTCAGTTCTTCTGTAAGAATGTCCTGTGCCACGGTGCCATCGTGGCACAGGTAGCAGGTTTGTTCCTCCTGATCCTTGATGAGTCTCACCGGTGTTGCCGCATTGTGCGGCGTATGGCAATTCATACAGGCGTTCTCACGTACATTTTGGCCCACCCAAGCCGGTTTGCGTTCGGGCCAGGGATCGGTCCCCATGGGCGGTAAGGCGGTGGACGTGGCATGGGAGCTGGTTGTCCAATCCCAAGTCGGCCCCGTTGGTATGTGACAGGTGATGCATAGTTCACCGTTGAGCGTCGGCTTGTGAAGAAAAGGCGGATTTGTGTCCTTGTGTGGATCGTGGCAGGAAGAGCAGTGAAGCTCGCCATTTTTTAGTGGAAGATCCACGACTGCGGGGGAGAGCAGGTCCGGGTCGGTAGCCAGCAAATTTTGGCCGTAGACTATTGAGACCGGGTGGTCGTTGGATAGGTCGGAGCCAATGAGAGCCCGGCCGCTCAGAAATGTGGTGTTCAGGTCGTTGGTAACCCCAGTCCCAGGGTTGACCAAGTCACCCAAAGCTATGGTGCCATCAAGACAGGAGAGGCACAAATCTGAAGAAGAGCTCATATTTCCTGCAGCTGCATCCGTGGTGCTGCTTTGATAAGGGGTATAAGCTCCGGTGGATAGCCTGTTCCATAAAGGCGTGTCGGGCGTGGCAGCGTGGGGCGTATGGCAGAAAACACAGATCCGATCTTCAGTCAGGCTCTTAAACGCCCCCGTCCCTGGTCCCGAAGACGACAGGTTGTGCACGGTAGTTGCCACGTCCCCCACGGTTGCAGTCGAGACAATCAGAAGACACATACACAATACAGATACTCTTCGCATATCAGTCACTCGCCTTCAGGTATCGGAAAATCTGGATCCGCTGGTTATAGGAGTCGGCCACATATATTTTATCATTCCATGTTGCCAGCCCGGACGGCATGTGAAAAGCGCCGGGGGCGTCACCGCCACTGCCAAATTCCAGCAGGAATGAACCGTTCTGATCGAAGATCTGTACCCGGTTTGCCAAGGCATCGGCAATATAGACATGACCATCGGAATCAACCACCACGCCCTTCGATTGTGTGAAAAAGCCGGATGCGTCTCCGTGTTTTCCAAAGGTATTCAGATGCTGGCCGGCGGCATCGAAAACCTGGATACGAAAATTCATCGTGTCGTTGACGAACAGGCGGTCATTGGCGAATGCCAAGTGGCTGGGATAATTGAATTGTCTATCTTGTTCACCGCGCTTGCCGATCTTGAACAGGAGACCACCATCTTGATCAAAGACGTGTACCTCGTGTGCCAGGGTGTCGGTTACGTAGAGACGCTGACGTACCGGGTCAAACGCAAGGCTGGTCGGGCGTTGGAAATCTTCCAGGACCTGTAGCATCTCAAAGTTGGAGTCCAGGACAAACACCTTGTTCAGGTTGGAATCGGCTACGAACAGCTTGTCACCGCCGAGAGCCACCCCGATAGGCGATGCGAAAAGCTGCTTTCCTGCACGATCAATTTGTTGGTAGGTTTTTTGTTGTATCTCGAACAGGTGCACTGTCGCCGTATCAGGATCGGCAACGGCGACTTTTTCGCTATTGACGGCGACCGCGTAGGGACGGGACAGACGGCGATCATCGCTGCCGGCAAGGAAATCCAGTATCCTGCGGAAGAAGGATTTGCGCAGGCCGAGATCTTCCGCGCTGCTAAACGATGCAATTAATTTCCATGCATAAGGTTTAAACCTTCGCCTTTCAGGCGAACAGATTTCATCTATGATACTTGTGGGTTATCAATGGCATAGGGGTATCGGCGATGGATTATCGTTCGC
>JAESPE010000163.1 GCA_016756835.1 gamma proteobacterium endosymbiont of Lamellibrachia anaximandri
TGCGAGGTTGTCGCGTAGTGCCAGTGACCGGGACGGCCGGGGCACAAACAGGCTGTCGAAGGCCGAGTCGATTTTGGGGACTGGGATGTCCCAAAATCTTTCACGAGGTCGAAGACTCACTTGTCATTCGTGGGCAAGAAGGCGGTCTCCGAATTTATCAATTGGGTCGCAAATCTCGAGTGTGGGATCGATCTGATGACCCAGAGTCACTACCAGGTACCGTGATCGTATAGAACAACCTCAAACCCGTTGCCCTTACCGGGTGACGGGAACTATCCGTCAGCTTTCGACCCTGCCAGCTCTCCAATCCAGAAACCGAGATTCTTTTCCAGAAACTCTTCCATGGGCATGTAGTGAGAACCGTCACAGGAGAAGGTGAGTCCGAGCATGCCATTCATGATATTCAGCGAGCTGCTGCGCAGATAGATGGTTTCGTCTGCAAACCGCAACGCCTTCAACTCATCGAGCACGGCCCGAATCTGCGCGGGTGTAACCTTGGCTTCCGCTGGGTAAGTGTGCAGAGGATAGACAAGGCTGAGATCGGGGTCGATGATCTCTTCCACGCCGTGTATCCGGTAACTGTATGGATCATCCAACAGCCAGAATGAACAGCGTCCGCTGGAGTAGTGGATTTTTGTGTGGAAGATGCCGTGGGCGGTCATAAGAGCATGGACCGTGTCGTGCACCGAATCGAGCTGTTCATCCAGTCGGCTCTGAATCCGCTGTTGCATAAAAACTGTGCCACGCACCGCTGGATCGCCCTTGAACTGCTGCCAGCGTAACTCCGGGTTGTCCAATCTGCTGTCGGTAAGCAATTTGTCGAGGGAGAAATCAGCCGCGATGAATCCCACCAGACCCTTATTTATGCGCACTGCCTGCAGGGCCGTAACACATTCAGTACTGGAGTACATGCTGCGATAGACAGATGAGAGCATGATGCCTTTGAACGGCAGGTTGTTTTTCAGATAGGGGCGATTCGAAAGGTCACGTCCGCGCCAGGAGCGATCGGCAACGCCAGCACTGATCAGGGACGAGACTTCGAGGCCATCGAGATCCCAAGCGTAGAGAAAATCGCAACTGGAGATGTCGGATTGATGATCCAATAGCCGTTGGTCGAGCTGATCAGGGTCCTGCCACGCCTCTGCGCAGTCTTTCGCAAGTGCTGAGAGGGGTTCACCGATTGCACCGGCAAGTGCGGCTTTTTTCTCCAGAATGTTCTGTTGGATCGATGACATGTGTACGGCGTTTGATAACTTTGGAAGTATCTTACACCGAAACAACAGCGTAAGTGTTTGATGTTTCACGTTGATGACAGTGAAAGGTTTAACGGTTTGGCACACTCAAGGGTTTAGGATTCAGATAGACTCTAATTCCCATTGGTTATGGGCGAGAAAGACAGCGGGTATTTTACGCGCCGATGGAGAGATTGGGTCAGCGACCCTGAGTGCTTTTAGAAGGCTGGTTGGAGATTATTTCGCATGGGATTACAACGAAGAGTGATGTCAAACGTAGCGCCGTTTCTATTTGCACCAACTGTGTCCAGGCGTAAAGAGCCGGTGCTGCATGCTAGACAAGCGGTACTAACAGCGCTCGGTCGGGATGATTTCGCAGTCGCCGGCGCAGTGGTGGCTCGCAATGCCTATGCTTTTCGCCACCTTGACCGTGAGCATGCGCCAGGCCTGATGAGTGACTTGGAACGGGCATTGAAAAGAAGAGACATAAAGCGCATTCATCTTACACTGCAACAGGCGGTGACTGCAGAGCTGGTACGGTGTCTTTCGGCAGTGCAGGAGAATCTCTGCCACAGTCAAGACGCAAAATACTTGTTGATGAAGTGCAGCCGGTTATTCAGCATGCTGGAGGAGGACCTGGGGAAAAAGGCCTTGGATGAGGGGAGTTGGGCCCTGCAGGGCTGCCAGAAATCGATAGGAACAGTGGGTCTGTTTGGCGTTGGCTGCGTGGAGGCGGATCCCGAAAGGTTCTTACGACACAAACAGACATTGATGGGAATTTTGCACAGCAAGGGCCTGATACGTTGATCCTCAGCTCCATGCCTTGATCCGGCAGTGGAGCGGCACCACGTTGATGGCACCTCCCTCCGCGTTCACATTCCGTGTACAATTCGCGCAAATCTATAATGAAATGTACCAAAGGAATTTCGCGTGAGTATCCTGAAAAACGATAGACTGCTGCGTGCATTGTTGCGCGAGCCGGTGGATGTAACCCCTGTATGGATGATGCGACAGGCCGGGCGTTATCTGCCTGAATACAAGGCCACTCGTGCCCGAGCCGGCAGTTTCATGGATCTCTGCCAAAATCCCGAACTGGCCTGCGAAGTTACCCTCCAGCCCTTGGATCGCTACCCGCTGGATGCGGCGATCCTCTTCTCCGATATTCTTACCGTCCCGGATGCGATGGGCCTTGGGCTCTATTTCACGGAAGGGGAGGGCCCCAGATTTGAAAGGCCTGTGCAGGATGAGGCAGCGGTCAACGCCTTGGGTGTGCCGGATATGGAGGATGACCTGGGTTACGTGATGGATGCTGTGCGCACCATTCGCCGGGAACTCGACGGCCGGGTCCCGCTGATCGGTTTCAGTGGCAGCCCCTGGACGCTTGCCACCTACATGGTGGAGGGGAGCGGCACCAAAAATTTTGCCAAGGTAAAGGGGATGATGTTTGATCGCCCTGAGCTGATGCACACCCTGCTGGGGAAAATCGCAGAGTCGGTGACCGCTTATCTCAATGCCCAGATTGCAGCCGGTGCCCAAGCGGTCATGATCTTCGATACCTGGGGCGGTGCCTTGACCCCGCAGCACTACGACGCCTTCTCCCTGAAATATATGGAACAGATCATCCAGGGGCTGACCCGTGAATCCGAGGGACGCAAGGTGCCGGTGATCCTGTTCACCAAAGGCGGTGGACTTTGGTTGGAGCAGATGGCGGCAACCGGGTGTGATGCCTTGGGTGTCGACTGGACCCTCAGTCTGGCGGACGCTCGGCGCAGAGTTGGCGACAAGGTTGCACTGCAGGGCAACATGGACCCCTGCACACTCTATGCCTCACCTGAACGCATTCGCGAAGAGGTAGGCAAGGTGCTGGCGAGTTACGGAAAAGGTTCAGGACATGTCTTCAATCTGGGACACGGTATCCACCCGGAGATAGATCCAGAGCATGCCGGTGCCTTTATTGAAGCGGTGCATGAACTGAGCAAACCTTATCACCAAGTCTGAAGCTGTACAGTAGCTCAAGTGATACTGATGGGCGAATAACGATGAAGATTACAGTATTGGGTCTGGGACTGATGGGACAGCCTATCGCCGAGCGCCTGCAACATTGCGGGCACGCTGTGGTGGCCTGGAATCGTTCCTCGGATCGCCTTGAGACAGCCAAAGAGGTCGGACTAGAGGTAGAGGCGGATCTACTCAAGGCAATTAAAGTGGCGGACGTCATTTGTCTCACCTTGAGCGATGCCCCGGCGATCCGGGAAGTCTTGTTGCAGAGCAGTGTCAGCGCGGAACTGGCGGGGAAACTGGTACTGCAGATGGGTACTGTGGCGCCGGATGAGAGCCGTGAGATCGGTGCTGCCGTGGAGGCTGCGAGCGGTGACTATCTGGAGGCCCCGGTCCTGGGCAGCATCCCGGAAGCCCGTTCGGGCAACCTGATCGTCATGGCCGGAGGCTCTGACGAAAACTACCAGCGCGGACTGCTTCTGCTGCGTTGTCTGGGCAAACAGGTGCAGCATGTCGGTTTCCTCGGACAGGGTGCGGCCATGAAGCTGGCAATGAACCAGCTTATTGCCTCATTGACCGCCGGCTTTTCACTCAGCCTGGGTCTGGTACGGTCAGAAGGGATCGAAGTGGAAGCGTTCATGGAATTGCTGCGCGAGAGCGCGCTCTATGCGCCGACCTTCGATAAAAAACTCTCCAAGATGCTGGAACACGACTACGCGAATCCTAACTTTCCCCTCAAACACCTGATCAAGGATCTGGCTCAGTTTCAACAGGTAGCCGAGAAGATAGGTATCGACGCCGGGCTGCCGGAAGCGATGCTGCGGGTATTTGAAAAGGGCCGCTCCAACGGTCATGGTGAGGATGATTACTCCGCCCTCTATGAGGCGATCAATCCCGAGATGGATATGGGAGTGGATCAGGGATGTTAGTACTTACACTATTTAACTGAGAAAGCTATGCAACTGCTGTTCAGTCAACTGCCGGGCCGACACGAGCGGCACCTGATGCGCAAACACGAAAATCTACTGTTTCCCGAGAGTGAGCGTTCACTAACCCCGGGGGTCCTGGAAGAGGCGCAAAAACTCGATCATGAGGAACTGGTGGCCTATATTGGCGACCTGCGCAAATTGGTGGGT
The DNA here is from genome assembly GCA_016756835.1 of gamma proteobacterium endosymbiont of Lamellibrachia anaximandri. GTDB lineage: Bacteria > Pseudomonadota > Gammaproteobacteria > Chromatiales > Chromatiaceae > QGON01. The sequence continues at coordinate 4,367 of JAESPE010000163.1, forward strand.
GAAGCCATAGCCCTGGGACCTCATGAGCAGAGCGACGTAATACTCAGTCTTAAAGAGCGCCTGGACAAATCCTACGAAACGGCCTGTGGTCTGGCCGACAATCAGTCGGACAACAAAGCGGCGATCAAAAAGTTGATCTCGGTGATCATGCAGGCGGTCTGGAAAGGCGCGGGCAATGACACGCTGGCACGCCAGGAACTGGAGCAGGAGGAAGAGGCCCGCAAGTTGCACTACGAGGTGTTGGAGTCTCCTCTGGTTGCCGACCTCCTGTCACCGGATTCAGTGATCAGGGAAGATGAGTTGATCGCCGTGCTGCTCAGCGAGGAACAGGATGATTTCGAAGCGGCGGTGACCCTCTTCGATCCCGTACATATCGAGAGTCTCTGTGCCCAGGGTAAAGTCTTGTTGGAAGCGAGGGAAGCCGAAGGTATCGAAATGCCGGATGCCCGGAGCCGTCTGAGAGAACTGGAAACCTTGCTGACAGCGTAGGCCCGATCAAGCGCAGCGGATCGGGCGTTCTCGAATTGACCGAGCACTGGGTTGCCGGTTCCGCTACGCTTGAACCAGCCTACGAAACCTCTTCCGCCAAATCCGGTCTTTCATCCGCCAGCAGATCTTCCGCTGGTTTGCCGATGAAGTAACCCTGGGCGAAATCGACGCCGAGGTCATTGACCCTTTCAAATACAGCACGTGAGTGGACAAACTCCGCCACCGTGCTTTTGATACCGATCTCCCTGGCGACATCCACGATCGCCTTGACCATCAGCTGTGCCCCACGGTCGGTGTCGAGAACCTTGATCAGGGAGGCGTCGATCTTGAGCTGATCCACTTCCAGTTCCAGGATGTGTTTGAAAGAGGAGTAACCGGCCCCGAAGTCGTCAATGGCGATATGGCAGCCGTGGGATCGGGCCTCACTGATGAATGATTTCAGGGCGTCGTAATCGGTTACCTCTTCGCTCTCCAGCAGTTCGATGGTCAGGCGCTGACCCAGGTCCAAGTGAGTCTTCGACCTCGTGAAAGATTTTGGGACATCCCAGTCCCCAAAATCGACTCGGCCTTCGACAGCCTGTTTGTGCCCCGGCCGTCCCGGTCACTGGCACTACGC
>JAESPE010000164.1 GCA_016756835.1 gamma proteobacterium endosymbiont of Lamellibrachia anaximandri
TCCCCTCTGGCGCAAGGCACGCCGGGTAAGCAGTGCGGCCTCGCGGCTACCGGGGACTACCAGCCTTCGCTTCGCTCTCCATGGCTGGCAGCGATGGAATTGAGTCTGGCTATGGTTTGGGGAAGTGCGACTAATCCCACTTTGTTTCGTGAAAGCAAAGTTCTATGCCTTCCTCATGCACATTTTTCTTATCTTTCTAAGCCTTACATGAGAAACATCGGAAGCACCAAAGCTTTCTTGTGGGCGACATCCTCTTTTAACAAAATCTTCCGCCTTAAAGCAAGAGAAAACAAACCAAGCCAACAAGAATAAAACTCCCTTTTGGTTTCTTCTGTTTTCTTGCCTAAATATTGTGGGACTCGACCGAACCTATATGCCGTCATATATAGCTGCGCCTAGTTTTATTATTGCCAGCATAAAATAACAGTTAGCATGGAAAGCAAGGACGTATTATGGATTTTTCAAAGCACAGAATAACTCACAGGAATTTTTCCCATAGACCGTCCATAGTAGGAACTATCAGTGAGAGGACCTTAACATCTGCACGGAGTGAACATGTTAAGACTATTTAGCCATGTGGTCATAATCGTTGTGTTGATTGGCGTAACTGGGTGTAACACAACACCGGAGCGGGCGCGTCAAACGACTTCAGAACACTGTGAGACGACGACGGCATCTGCCAAAAGTTTTCCAGATCAGGGTGGACCTTGCCCCACCTCGAAAAAGACTTCCGATTCTTCAGTTTCAAACGTGAAACCCACAGCACAAGACGAGCTGCTTATTATCTACGGTGGCTTCGGTTTACTGCACACTGAAGCTCAACCTGAATTTACAAAGCTTTGGAAGACAAACAGTCAGAAATCCCGTGCACTTCGCGCTCGCTTGGAGCGTGCAGCGATCGGCGTAGTTCAAAATGCTTCCTTGCCGATATCAAGCTATCCTGTCGCTTTAACAAACGATGATGTCTTGAATATTCTGGCTGATCGCCTTGGGGAAAGACCCCAATGGGTCAGGTTCAAGGATATCGAAAGCGCGTTTTCCAGGGTTTATGTACTCGTTGTTACCGCCGGATTGGAATTACACGCAGCGGTTCCCTATCGGGCGCGGGAATTTGAACAGTATGGACATCACTTCATAGCAGGTGCTAGTGCAATGCTCGTGGAAATGGGCGGTGAGGTGGGCAGCTCCCGCGTAGTGCTGTCGACCACTGCCTTGCGCGAGATAGAGGAGCGCCGCACGCAAAGAAACATTGCTCCAGAAGATCTCACTGAACAGTTTGCCAACGCATACGAAAAGGCTGCGGCGGCAGCGATTCAAGATCTGCTGGACATTGCTCAAAAGCGTGGTATGGACGCCATTGACGAACTCAGCGAGCGAAGCATGGTGACCAGTGTAATCATGGATGATGAAACTTCGCGAGAGCTTTTCAATTTTAAATCCATTCCAGCAGACACCAGTTGTCGTGTTTCCACTCCGTGCCGGTCAGAAGGAGGCGGTTGTGCCCAGATTGCCAGCCTAATTGCGCACAAATCTACAGAAGTACTGGGGCGCCAGGATCGCATCATGCTGCCACCACTGCGGTGGGCTGTATGGGGTGGCTTGGCCGGAGAGCGGGCAGCAGTAACTCTCAGCCTCTCACGCGGTATCGATGCTGTAGAGGATACTCTACAGATCAACGTATCCAAACGCTCTGCGGATGAAAAGATTGCCAGCATTCTTAATGGTGTAGCACACGCCGACTATGATGTGAAAGGCACGGATAAGTTGTTTCGCCGATTTCACATCGCATCCCTAAGTTTCTGCAATTATCGCACTGATTCCCTAAATACTGAAAAAGTAACTCAAAGGGAGCTAATTGGACCAGTCAACAATATCGAGCACGAAAACCAAGAATTGCGGGTCGTAGGAGAGCTGCCTAATCCGCCGGATGTTGAGCGCGCATTCAAAATCATCAGCATCTGGAATGCCTTGGAGAACTATAAATGAGGGAAGAAAAGTGGGGGCGATTGAAATGTATTGGACGTTCCACCCAAGCGCTTGGACTCGTGTTTGTCCTGCTCATAACCACTATTCCTGCGTTTGCAGAATCGATTCCCTTTAATCTGAAGGTGAGGGGAAGCATGGCTCAAGGTCTGCAGACGTGTGGAGAGGAAACCAGGAAAACTGCTGCACAGAGAGTAGTACGCCACTTGGCGGAAGAGTTGAGTGGTGGCCGTAGTGAGAAAACAGACAGTGTCGTTAAGCAGGCAGGCGACTGTTGCGTGGATAAGTGGAAGTTTCTGAATCGGCCAAAAGACCTGGAAAATGGTGAGTGCGAGTCCCGAGTAAGAGTTCTCGTCAGCGACAAGAAGATCGAGTCTGCGCTGCGCCAGTATGACGTCGAACGGGTGCGCAAAGGGAAACCGCTGGTAGTCGGCGCCGTCATTCGCTACATGCTAGACGGCAAGCTGATCAGCAAATCAAAGGTGCACAACCCGCAGGATGTTATCTCAATCTTTGAAAGCGAGTTCCACAAATTCGGCTATCGGACGGTAAACCTCACAGTATTACTTGAGGACTTTTCTCTACAGCGCTTCGGCGAGACCTGTGCAATAGATGGAGTAACCGTTAAGGATTGCACAGCATTCGAAAGCTACACTGATGCCGTGCAGACCGTTTTGGACCGGACCCGGTGGGCGCTTCATTACGACATTCCTGATGTACAGGCACTGGAAGAAGATGGATGGGTGGCCATCGGCGAAGTAAAAGTCCAGCGTCAGGGACAGGACCCCAGCGGCCTGTTATACAGAGCTGATGCACATACCAATATACGACTCTATCGCGTATCCAATGGGGAAGTGCTGGCGGTTACACCAGATCAGACCGCATTGGAAAAGGGGGGTAAGCAGCATATTGCTGTTCACAGTGTCGCAATCAATAGCGTTGGCAAGACTGCTGAGCGACTAGCAGTCCGGCTGCATGATCACGAAAAGAAGTTGCAGTAAAAAAGAACAGCATACTTGGGCGCTAAATTTTTCACCCAAACCTGCCATATCCAGAAGCACAAATGCGATAAATATTTTCATAAGGGGATACCTATGTTAAAGAATAACATTACACATAAACTCAAAACCATTGGCCTCTCTTGTTTGCTTCCTGTTGTATTGCTGGCACCCAGTGGACTGGTAGCTGCGGAAGATTACGCAGGCTCACTTACGGAGTTAGTAAAAAACTCGGGCAAAGCAGGTACTGATGAACTCTGCCTTCTCGCCAATAGGGTATCTGATATTGCAGCTCCCGCTGGAGTTGTTGACCAATTAAAAAGGTTCAAAGACCGGGTCAACTCATCGTTTTTCAGTGAATCCGTCTACTGTGACAAGAACATCATTAACATTGCTTTACAGACAGCAGAAGAGGCCGATCTGGCGATAGTCCAAACATCCGAAACACTCCACTCTGCACTGATTGCTCTCGATTACAAAGAAGAGGATCTGCGCGATCTTGCGAGGATCAAAAAAGCCAACCTTGGAACGAGTTTTACGAAAAAGGCGCTGGGTAATGTCGAGAATAATTCCAAGGTCGTTGAAAAGTGGTCGATCGAACTGTCCAAGGCAATAACCAAACGACAAAACTCTCCGCTTGGGCAGGACGCAAAAGAAGAATTTGCAAAAGCAGTAGGCAATCTTCGAGGTGCTTTTTTTCACCAGGCCAAAGCGTTGATCGGAATCTACTTATTAAAGGAGTATGCCGTAACCGCGCCTAAGGCGGAGTTGGCGACACTCGTAGTGCATTCCAAGCGAGTGGGTCTTCCCGAAGACTTCTGGAGCAAAGCGCTGCCAAGACTTGCCGGTGCAATAGGTAATGTATTCAAAAGCGGACAGGCCGGTCTTGCTACAGATCAAGTTATTGATGATAGTGAGTGGGAAGCCATCGTTAATACAACGAGTGACGCAGCGATCATTCAAGCACGCAAGGAGAGTGTTGCGGCTGCCAAGCAGATCGAAGGAAAGTCGTCTTTTGCCGGACTTCCTTCGGACAAAGACCAGATCAAGCTTGCCGACAAGCAGAATGACTCGGATTTGCAGGAATCTGGTACCAGTACGTCACTGGCTCCAGATCTCGGTATTTCTAATGCAGTCGACGCCGCCAAAGCATTATGGCCTTGGTAGGCATGATGTTCGGCGAAACATAGGAAATGATACATTTTTTTAGAATCACTGAAATCCTCATTTCCAGGATTTTTCTACACCCTCATTATGTGATTACAATTAACCAACAAAAATAACGAGAGAATAATGATGAAGATAAAAGAAATTATTTCAACACTTTGCACGTTTGTAATATTAGTTGCAGTAAGTGGGTGTAATGATGGGTCTAGTGGTGGTGGCACTAATACTGAAAATGTATTAACAGGTAGGCTTGTAGACAGTGCTGTAGGTGGAATTTCATACCGAACAGAAACAAGAAGCGGCACTACAAATGCGAATGGAGAGTTCACATATCTAGCAGGTGAAACAGTTGTATTTGGGCTTGGTGATCTAGAATTCCCGGCAGTTACAGCAGCTCAAATTCTTACTCCTTTAGAATTAGCTGGTGTTACAGATATAAATGATACTGGTGTTGTGAATATGGCAAGACTCTTACAGTCACTTGACCAGGATTGTGATCCAAGCAATGGTATAACTATTGGCGGAGAAGCACTGTTGGCTGCAACTGGCATGTCATTGGATTTTGAAAGCCCGGACTTTGACTCAGAGGTAGTTAATTTGGTAGCTAATGGTGGACAGCAAAACTCTTCATGCCAAGTACTAATTAATGCATCTCAGGCAGTGGCTCACCTTCAAGAGACACTGGATAGCTTGAATAACCAAGCAACCCCACCCATTGGGAATGGTTTAGCTGGAAAAGTTGGAATCTGGGAGGGTGAAGGGCAGCAATCAGGCATTTCATGGACTATAAGAATTGAAATTCAAGCAAATGAGCAATTGATTAGTTATCCTTCGTTGGATTGTGGTGGAACCTTGTCCTTGCTGGAAGAATCAGAAGCACAGTTATTATTCTGGGAAGACATTACCTATGGTCCATGCCTGGACGGCTATATGGAACTCACAGATCAATCAGCTACTGAACTAGTTTATCGTTGGTATTACCCAGAAGCTGGAAACCAAATTGGTGAACTAGGTGCAATTGGTAGCGTTACTAGAATTGATGCCTCCTCAGAAAAATTCGTGGGTAGTTTCCGGTACGGGTAACGCCCCAAGCGCGTGATATAAAGCAATTTCAGCAGCATGGTAGGTCCGAAATCCGT
>JAESPE010000165.1 GCA_016756835.1 gamma proteobacterium endosymbiont of Lamellibrachia anaximandri
ATGCCTACTTTGCTTCCCCTCTGGCGCAAGGCACGCCGGGTAAGCAGTGCGGCCTCGCGGCTACCGGGGACTACCAGCCTTCGCTTCGCTCTCCATGGCTGGCAGCGCCGGAAAAATACTGACTAATCGCAGCGACTGAACAGATCGGTATTTCCCAGTGCTTCCCGGCATTGCGCCCCGGTTTGGGTGAAGATGTCTGGAGACAACACCTGTTCATCCATCTCCATCAGCAACAATTGATTGGCAAGATCACAGGCCTCAGAACCGGCACACTGCAGCCGCGTTCCACACACCTTTTGGCGTAGTACTTCGCAAGATGTGCTCGGTGCGCCTGTGGGACGCTTGGTGCAGGTCTGAAAATAGTCATTTTGTGTCAGCGCGTCGAGACAGAGACGTGAACTTTCACGGGCACGCCCGTCCCATTGCTGTTGCGCTTCCTCCTGCTCCAGCGCCAACAACTGCCGGGCAGGATTACAGGCAGGATGGCCACGACACTCATCATGCTGGCCGCAGACCTTTCGGACCAACAGGGTACATGCCTCTCTCTGCTCCTCCATCTGCTGCTGTTGTTGGGACTCCAGCAGTATCGCATCCCTCACCACGACTCCATCCCTCACGATGATCACCGCGCCGTTATCAAGCCGATGCACACCATCCCACAACTGGGAACTCACCCCCTCGGATGAGCGGGTAGCCTTGTTGGTAATTGGATCGATAGTAATGCGACTGCCGTCAACCAATCCACCTTCCCAAGCCGTCCCGGCAGCGTTGAGTATAAATGGCAGAAAAAGCAACAAAAAGAAAAGGGGCCGATGTGACAGCATGAAAATCACCCTGAATAAGCGCTTGAAATGTTTCGGGTCGTGTTCATGAAGAATAACATAGATTACTAATGCTGGAAGTGGCGGTGCGTCACCTGTAGCCGGTTTCCGATACCCGTGACGGGCAGCCTGTCTCCGCCAAACCCGGCGTAGGCAGGCTCTCTGCTCAACCGCTATTCGCCGGCATCGCCGATGATGAGCACCGCATCCTCGTAGTGTTTCAGGTTGTCCCGGCGTTTTTCAGCAGCAGCCAACACCTCTCCGAGAATGATTCTGGAGACATCCAGCGCCGCTTGGGTGCGGTTGTTGACAGCTTCGGCATGTGCGGATTCAGCAGCAGTCAGATCAATCGCCCCGACTTTGGCATAGAGGGCATTGTGCATGCGCCTGAGTTGCTTGAGCGCTGCGACAATCCCCTTTTCTCTCTGTGCATCAGTGACTTGTTTATCCTTTTCAGCACTCTTACTGCCATCATCCGAGAGATGGAGAGCCTGGCGCGCATTGACAAGGAAGCTATTGGAAGCAGCCAGTTTCTCGTTGAGTTTCTTCACAAAATCGACCTTCCGGGAACCATCGACATCCCCAGTAAAGGAGATTTCAGCCTCCCAGGCTGCCGAGAGTGCCTTATCGAGCGAACCGGCACCCTGCCCGACTTTCACACGCAGATCGTTAAACTCCTCTTGAGTTGCCGCGATATAGGCCTCTCTGTTGCGCTCAAACACCCGTTGAAGCGCAGGGCTGCCGCCTGCAGGCTCCTCCGCCTCCAACTGCCTCTGCATTTCCAGATCATCGGTAACATCCTGTCCGTTCGCCAGTTTGTTATCAATCTGCTTCTGCAAAGCCTGTTGACGATCAAGCCGGCTCAGCAGATTGACTGAATCGCCGCCTGCTGCAAACAGGGCCATGCGCTGGGCGCCCCGGATAATGGGTGTCGGGTCGGCGGAGAAGGATTTGACATACCAGTTGCCGATATCGTCCTTTGCAATGGCGTAGTTGGTATCGCCGCCGCCACTGACCCGGACACTGTTGATGTTCTGCCAGTACTGTTTGTCGATGCTTTCGAGGGTCGGAATTCTGTCTTTATCGTCTTTGTTGACCAGTTTTTCACCACCACCAAAGGGGAGAGAAGCTTTAAAACCTCTCTCGTCGAGCATGTTTTTCCAGCGGATACGTGATTCGTCCTGCAGACCGGTAGCGGCAAAGCTGGAACGCAGATAGGCTGAAGGGGGGCGAATATGGATCATGGAAGCCCTGTGTTTCAAAGCCACTTTGAGGGCCTTTTCGATCTGCACAATCCGGTCGGCATCACCACCTTTACGGGTAGCAAGCACCAGATCATAGCGCAGGAAGGCAATCAGATCGTCCAGGACCTCGCGCTGGTTCTTCTCACCCTTGGCAGGGACGGCATAACCAGTATCGACCTTTGCCGCCTGTTCCAGTGCTTGGTATTCAGACTCCTGCTGATGCTCAAGTCGGCGCTGGTGGGCTTTAGAATGAGTGAGCTCATCAGCCTGATTAAGAATGGAGTTGCCGATGGCCTGTAGCACCAGTGTGTAGCGATCCAGGCTATCGGGTGCGGATTCCGACCTCTCGAAAAGCTCCCGGTGGTTGGCAATGAACAGTATCTTTTCAGCAAATCTTATCAGTGCATCCCGCAGCCGTCGCCGTTGCAGTTTTTCTTCACAGGCCACACCGATACAATCTTTCCCGTCTCTTGAGTCGATATAATTTTCAACCAGGGTTTCCAGACCATCATCAAGTCGGCCTTTTTCAAAATCGAGGCCTGAGACAGTCGTGGCGAGCTGCACCAAACGCCGTTTCATCATAGGGATCAAGGGGCGTCCATCTGGGTTCGTCAGAACCAGGTCTTCAATTTTTACCCTGCGTTGTACGTCACGGATCATACTAACTGTGTCGAAGGGATTCTCCTCAAGCCATACGCGCAATACCTCTTTTTTACTGAAAAATTCCGGTGCATTCTTAAGCTCAGCAGTAAGGGCGAATAGTTGCTTTCGATGACCGCCTCCCTTTTTCGCGTCTTTCAACGCCTTTTCAATCCCCCCTACCTTGATGATCGAGACAGCCACATCTGTCGCAAGTCTGGTGACCTCCTGCTGATCTACCAATTTGTTGAAATCAGGCTGATTGACCTCGATAATCACCTTCAGTGCCAGTGAGAGCATTTCTGACATCAGCCTTCTATATGCTTGCCGGTCTTTATCAGAATCAGTCTTTTCAAGCCGCTCCAGAAGCCGCTCAGCCTGGGAAAGGTATCTACCCATCAGGGATTCAGCCCGATTTTCATAGAGACAGAGAATCGCATTGACTCTCCGCGCTTTTGCATCTCTCTTTAGTTTGTCCCAGTTACTGCTGTCCGGCCGCACACATCCCTCATCGACAACAAGAAACTCATCACGCAGCTGTAACAGCACCGGCTTGGCCCCAATCGCCATCACTGCCATCTGTTCGATCTGTACATCCTCGTGGTTGGACATGGGACCTTTGTAGACATCCACATCCACGCGCATGGTGGCGCAACCGGCAGTCAGCAGGAGGATAAGCAGCAGGGTTGTGTGTATTCTTCTGCTGCCGTTCATTTGGCGGCCTCCGGCATGTCCTGTTTGGCATCGGCGATCAGATCATCCACCTGCTCACGCTGACTGCGCGTGGTGATCAACGCCTCGAAGAGCAGATTACTCAACTCATTGCTGCCCTGACTCTGAGTAACCTGGGCCAGTACGCTGAGGGATTCATTCATGGCGTTGAAAAATGCCTCAGGTGAAGAGCCCATGGCAATTACCAGCCGGTGGCTGGCCGGGGCTTCGCGGAATCCCTCGGGGCCGAAGAGCATCAACCGTCTGCCGGTTTCAAAACTGCTGAAGGTTTCGTCCGATTTTTCGATAGTGACCTTGTCGCTTCCTTTCTGGAATGCTGTGGTGCTGCCCAAGGCGTCCATCACCTGTGCCGGCACCCAACCCGAAGCGAATTTTACCCCGCTGAGAGCACTGGCCTGACCATGCACCCGTACCCGGTAGACGGTGGGTGGAATCTGGTCCTGCGGATCGAAGACACCGAGATAGTAGGTCTGCTCAATCTCGTTACTCGGCGTCCGCCCAGCATAAGCCGTCACCACCGCCGCACCCAACGCAATGCTTTGTGCGTCTGTCGCGCAGCCGCTCATTTGCGACAGGAACACGATGGCGCCGAGCACAGCGGCACATCCACGCAGTGAAAAACGAGTGCCTTTTTTCATGAATCTTCTCCCAGAAGAGCGGGGACGGGGAACGAGGCTGGAGAGTAGCCGGGGGGAACTTCATCTGTAGCGGAAATAGAACCGAAGGTTGCATTCGGCACAGGAATCAACATGTAATATCCTTTTCTTCTTTTTCTTCTGCTGCCCGCTTGTATCTATAACTTCTTATTCTTTAGATTATTTTAGTTCCTATCGTTAAGAATACAAGAAAAAGGGGGGGTTGCGTCACCTCTCTCCCCTCTGCACACTTTACTGATTCACCGCCGCCAGGCGTGAAATCGTTCGACCCAGTTCAGCAATTTTTCGGGTTTGTGATTCCTCTTCCAGACCCCTGCAGCGTACTTGTTGGCCTCGAACAGGGTCGGGTAGATATGGATGGTGCCGAGAATCTTGTTGAGCCCAAACCCATGGCGCATGGCGGCGGTAAATTCGCCGATCAACTCCCCCGCATTTTCGCCGACGATGGTGGCACCGAGGATCTTGTCCTTGCCCGGCACTGTGAGTACCTTGACCATGCCATGGGCCTCTCCTTCGGCGATCGCCCGATCAAGTTCAGAGAGATCGAAGCGGGAGACTTCATAGTCGATACCCTGCTGCTTGGCCTCCTGCTCATTCAGACCGACCCTTCCCACCTCGGGATCGGTAAAGGTGGCAAAGGGAATCACTGAATAGTCGACCTTGAACTTTTTGAAGCTGCCGAAGAGGGAATTGACTGCAACATACCAAGCCTGGTGACCAGCGGTGTGGGTAAACTGGTAGGGGCCAGCCACATCGCCGCAGGCATAGATGGTGGGGATACGGGTCTCCAGATACTCGTTCGTCTCGATGGTACCGTTCGGATTCAGAGGAATATCCAACGCTTTCAGACCAAAACCCTGGGTATTGGGGCGACGTCCCACCGCGACCAATACCTGATCGAAGGCCACCTCGACGGTTTCTCCATCGTGGTCGCAAAGCAGTCGTTTCTCACCATCCACCACCTTGAATTCGGTCGCACGATGACCGGCCAGCACATTGATCCCCTCCGCAAGAACAAGTGAGTCTTCGACCTCGTGAAAGATTTTGGGACATCCCAGTCCCCAAAATCGACTCGGCCTTCGACAGCCTGTTTGTGCCCCGGCCGTCCCGGT
>JAESPE010000166.1 GCA_016756835.1 gamma proteobacterium endosymbiont of Lamellibrachia anaximandri
GGACGCCGCGCTCGGATGCCTACTTTGCTTCCCCTCTGGCGCAAGGCACGCCGGGTAAGCAGTGCGGCCTCGCGGCTACCGGGGACTACCAGCCTTCGCTTCGCTCTCCATGGCTGGCAGCGGCGGTCAACAGGATGCCACCAACAACCTGCCCCGCTTTACGCCTCACCCCGGCAACCCCCATCGACAGACTGCCTCGCGCCCCCGCGATCAGTCCATGCACAGGAAACTCACTGGCCAGGGCGTCATACAGTAGCAGCTTGAGGGATTCACTTTGCGCCGGACGGGGCTGCTGGTCAGGAAACAGCAGTGTGCCGGATGCATCAAAATACCAGGCCTGAAAATCCTCTTTCTCTTTTTGAGTTTCAACTGGGAGTTTCAGCGGTGCTGGAGTGCGGCTCAACGCTTCCCATCTGTGAAACATGGCCAGACGGAGCTCAGATAGCCGTGTGTCATAGAGCTGTTGGAACAGTGCCGTCTGCCCATTGACATGGATAGACAAGCCGTTCTGGAGGTGGAGATAGACGGCCCCTATGGCAGCCGCGCCAAGCAGGAACACGGCCAGTATCGGCGGAGATAAAATGCGCCAGTAGAATCCATTATTGTTCATTATTTGCAAGTCCCTAAATCCCATCCCTGGTGACTCTACGAGCCCGCCAAGCACTAATCCATCATGATCGATACACCACCATCAGACAAACAGATACGTTCCTGAATTGAACGAACGGCTAATTTTCCTTGCCATTGCCCAGAGACTGAATGTTCTCATCAACACTACGCAAGTGTAGATCACGCTGAGGATAGGGGATCTCAACGTTATTTTCACGCAACGCTTTTTCCAGCGCCATGTGGAGATCATGGGTCAAGAGACGACGCTGGATTCGCTCCTTGACATGCACTGCCACCTGGAAGTCGAGGGAGCTGTCGCCGAAGCCCGTAAAAAAGACCGTCGGCTTGGGTTCATCCAGCACCAACGAATGTTCGGCTATCGTTTTGAGCATAATGCGATGGGCCAGTTCAGTATCGGATCCATAGGCAATGCCCACCATAAAGGTAACACGGGTGATCTGATCGCTGAGGGTCCAGTTCACCAACGGCTCGACGATAAGATTCTGATTGGGGATGATCAACTCCTTGTTATCGAAATCCGTAATGGTCGTTGCTCGCATCCGTATCCGCTTCACCACACCACTGACATCACCGAGAGTAACGGTATCGCCAACCCGAACCGGCCGCTCAAACAAGACGATTATTCCAGACATGAAGTTGGCGAAGATCTCCTTCAGGCCAAACCCCAAGCCAACGCCGATGGCCGCAATCAGCCACTGCACCTCACCCCAACCGACACCAATCAGGTTGATCGACGTGACAATGCCGACCGCCAGTATGAGGTAACGAATCAGACCGGAAACTGCGTAGCGATTGCCCTGCTCCACATGGAGAGGCTGCAGTAACGCAATCTCCAACAACCCTGGCAGATTGCGCTCGGCAACGAAGGTCAACAACAGAACCAGAGCAGCCAAGCCAACGTCCGCAAGCGTAATCGGTAAAAGTTGGCCACCCGCTTCTGTGGTTGTCATATGCTCCCAAATGGTAACGCTATCCAATACCCCCAAGGCAGGGGTAATCGCAGACCAGTATGTCCAGAGAATCAAACCTACCAAAACAGTAAGCGACAACCGCAACAAGCGACGGGTCTGGTCATTGATGGTGGCAAGGCCGATCTCAGGGATCTCGATCGCTTCCGGTGTAATCTCTCCTGTCTGCTCCACAGCCCCCCTGCTGGCCCGTGAATCAATATCTGCCTGACGTTTGGCCAGCGCCCTGGCGAGAGCAAGACGACGCTGCGCCACCAACAACCAGCGTACAGCAAGAAAATAGATCAACAACGCCATCAGAAGGACAATGAGAGAGCTGAATATCAGTCCGGCCAGCCGCAGACTGGTGTAGTGATAACCTTGTGCTGCCAACATAACCAAGGCAAAGGGGATCAATAACAGCAGCGGATACCAGATATATCGGCTGCGCCAGACGAGGCTCGTGGTGCGGCGTTCAGCGTTACTCTCTTTTATCCGAAGCACTCGCCAGATAAAGAGCAATAGAGCCAGCATGGCGAGACTGAACACCAGCCTGCCGATAGTATCCCGATAGAGGCCTGCGTTGGACGATTCCGTCATTGCGATCAAAAATGCGGCCCATACCATGATTGGGATCAACCAGGTCAGGTTGCCGGACACACGCTGACGGGTTCTCGCTTTCCAGCGAAAATGGACCTCCGCCAGGCCGTTGGAGACAAATAGTGCCTGCAGAAAGAGGAAGACTGCCAGGATAAGGGCACTGCGTCTGAGACCAAGACCCGCCGCCTCGGCAAAGGCACCCACCTCTACGTGACCCAGCGACCACGCTGTATAGGCCATCAACATCGGCCAGGGCATGGTCAGCAGTAACGTGATAACCAATGCGACCAGTGTGTAACTGAATCGATCCCGTTTGACCAGCCCCACCTTGGCGGCAATATCCCCCAAACGTTTTTTCAATCGGCGCCTGCCCAGCAGCAACGCTGATGACAAGAGCAACACAATCAAGGTGAATGGCGCAGACTGCATGGCAGCTTTTACCACTGCCTGCAAGACGGAAAACCAATTTGCAGGGGAGAACAGAACCAGTAATGGTTTGCCGAAACCCCCGATCCACTGGAGATCCACCGGTTCCGCATTTGCGATCCACAGTAGATTCTCATCCAGAAGCTCGTCGTACCTGTCTACACGATCGATAAGGTTCTGCTGCTCCTGGATCGACTCCCCCAACAACTGTATTTTGAGTGTATAGGCATCATCGAGCTTGTTGAGAAGCGCCTTCCGATCTTCCATCAATCGGTGCAGCCCACCAGTCAACTGTTCCCGTTGACTGGTGGATAGGATTTCCGTCTCCCACTTTTCGCTGGTGAGCAGCGTCGCTACCACCGGTGCGATATCCTGCAACTCGTTCAGCGACTCCTGAAGCCGGAATTGGGCCAACCGGGATTCATCCAGTTCAAGCTGTTTCTGCGAGCGTTTTTTCTCATACGCTGCAACCTTGGGCAATTTGATCTGTTGGCTGCGAAGAAAATCCCCCAACTGTTGATCCAGCCGGGTGATTTCCAATTGTTGCAGGGAGCGTTGGTAGTTGCGATCGATCCGCTGATATTGAGCCCGAGTCAATTTCAACTGTGCGGTCTCTTCCTCATTGGTCCGGCTCAACTCACTGAGCAGGCGACTCAACTCCGAATTCATCTCCGCCGCAGCAGTGATGAGGATATGCTTACCGACCGCCTCCTGCCTTGCCTGGGCAGCTTCCGCTTCCGCCGCCTTCGCCTCGCTGGCTTGCCGTCGGTTGATCTCGTCCCTGCCCTCCTGCTCATTTCGTTTGGCCATAATAAGCCGTTTTTCAAGCAACTGGCGTTTGGCCTGCAGTTGTTGCAAACGGAGATCGTGACTCAAGCGCTCATTGTTGAGCATCTCTATTTCTGCCAACAGCGCCATGCGCACAGCTTGGGCGTTAACCAGCACGGCCTCGGATGATTTTGGGGTCTTATCGACCGATGGTGTCTTGCGCAGTGTCTCATCCACCTCTTCCAGGCGGACATTAGCCTGAGAGAGCATCTGCCGATTTGATTCGGGACGAGCCTGTAGTGCACTGATGGATTGGGCGAGTAATGCCAGTCTCCCACCAAGACTGACGATTGCGGCACTCTCCTCCCTCACCCGGGCCTCCAGCACGGTGTCCGACAGTTGACCAAGCGAAGAAACCGCCTCTTCCGTGGATTGACTCGCCACTCCCTCGATCTCAGCAGACAGCCGCTTGATCTCGGGCGGCGTATCCACCACTGTCTGCTTATAGGCTGCTGCCTTTTCGGCAAACGCCTTCGCCGACTTCAACGAAGCGACCGCCTCCCGATAGAGATTCAGCTCCATCTGGACCGCCTCTTCCCTGGGCTCTTCCAGCTTTTCCAGAAGGGAGATCCTCTCCTCCATCTTTGCCGCCTCCAGCGCCTGCACCGGCGCGGGACCCGACAGAAACCCAAGTATCAGCAGGAACAAAAGCATTGGAAGAAAGCGGTGCATCCCATACCCCGGAAATAGTAATGAGAAAAGACTCAGGCAGACAGAGTCTGATGGCTTACTCTACAGAAAATAGAGACGATCCGCCGCCCCGCGTGAGCGCCCTTAGTGGTTTAGTTGCCCAGCAGTGCAATTCAGCAGAACCGTCCTTTGTCCACTATCGACCCTAATGTTACCGAAAGGTTAGCCGACCCTGAAAAGCTGGAGCACATAAAAAACCCCTGAATGCCCTGGAACAAGGACATAACAGGGGTTTGAGGGAGATTCGGAAGAACGATTAGTTGTTCTGAATCAGTGACTCAGATTTCACTGACCGGAGCACCCTGTACCTGTTTTTCACTATCAGGTTTATCCATGCTGCCGACCATCCTCTTGGAATCATCCCACACTTCCTTACTCATCTTCTTGGTAGCATGCCAGACCACACCCGACTTCTGCTTGGTCGCCTTCCAGGCTTTCGCAGAGGTCACCCTGGTGGCGTCCCAAACCTCGCCCGATGTCTCTTTAGTCGCCTTCCAGGCATTTCCTGAGGCTTTCTTAGTGGCATCCCATGCCTCTGAACTAAACTGCTTGCTCTTCTCCCAAGCACTGGGTTCATGCCCTTCGGCTTGGACGACAACTGCAAAAAACGCAAGCAGAGTGGCGCACACGATCCTCCAAATTTGATATTTCATTCTACTTCTCCTTCGAGATATTTAGTGTGGACGGAATTAGATGGCGCCACCAATTGCCGCCTCTAGGGTCGAACTGTCCGCGTTCACTTCGATGGCAAGAAACGCAGTAAAAAAAACAAGTGTCTAAGCTTCAATGATCATATGATTCTAATCCAGAGAAACCGAATGCGTTTGTATTATCGATACTAATCTGAGGTATTTTAGGAATCTGATCACAATCTGATTGGGTGACTGTTGGTAAATGAGAACATGTTGTACTCGTGGGTATCGGCAGAAAAGGGGGAGCAGTTCTGGACTCAACAACCACCAGCTAAAAGCTGGTGGGTTTTTGTTACGGACTGAAAGTCCTGATACGCGTCGGCTAAACGACGCGTCCTATTCTGGCTCCACCTTGAATCCATCATCCTGCCTCGGCT
>JAESPE010000167.1 GCA_016756835.1 gamma proteobacterium endosymbiont of Lamellibrachia anaximandri
TTCCCCTCTGGCGCAAGGCACGCCGGGTAAGCAGTGCGGCCTCGCGGCTACCGGGGACTACCAGCCTTCGCTTCGCTCTCCATGGCTGGCAGCGATTGTAGGAGCGGCGCCTCGCCGCGATGACTCCATAGACGGGTTAATCGCGGCGAGGCGCCGCTCCTACTCACGCCTTTCAGCGCCGGTTTTGCCGCAAATAGTTCGAATGCGAACGCGCCGGCATACCTTCGGGATAGAGCAGTGGCGCCAACTCCTCCAGGGCACGGGCATAAACACTGCGTTTGAAATAGATCACTTCCCGCACCGGCAGCCAGTATTTCACCCAGCGCCACTCATCAAATTCCGGTGTGTCGGTGCCGTCGAAGCAGAACGAATCTTCTGGGCATTTTGTCTTCAGCAGGAACCAGACCTGCTTCTGCCCAATACAGAGGGGCTGGCAGTTCTTGCGGATATAACGCGCCGGGAGACGATATCGCAACCAGTTCCGCGTTGAGCCCATGATCTCGACCTGGTGGGGCTTCAGGCCGACCTCCTCTTCCAGTTCCCGGTACATCGCCTGTTCAGGCGTCTCATCGCTATTGATTCCGCCCTGAGGAAACTGCCAGGCATTCTGACCCACACGGCGCCCCCAGAACAACTGTCGATGGTTGTTGCAGAGAATGATGCCGACATTGGGTCGAAAACCATCAGAATCGATCAAAGGTTCAACTCTTAGTCCAAATTAACAGGGTACTCTGATTTTTCCATAAACCCAGTTTATCGGCAAGCAAACCAGACAACATAAGACTTTGCTTATAAAGAAAAATCCGGTACCTTTGTCTTTTGGGACCCTTCGCAGGAAGATCTCAGCAACCAACAGGATTTAACCCATGGCCCTTGCCCTCTTCGACCTCGATAACACATTGCTGGCCGGGGACTCCGACTATCTCTGGGGGACCTGGCTGGTGGAGAACGGGGTTGTAGATGGCGAATTCTACGAACGCGAAAACGAGCGATTCTACCAGGAGTACAAAGAGGGCCGGCTCGATATCCTTGAGTTTCTGCGTTTTTCCCTGCGACCGTTGCGTGACCATGAACCGGATCAGTTGCTGAAATGGCGGGCAGCGTTCCTGACCGATAAAATCGACCCGATCATCAGCCTAAGCGCCCGACAACTGCTGCAAAAACATCGGGACGCAGGAGATGAGCTGATGATCATCACTGCCACCAATGCCTTCGTCACCACTCCCATCGCCGAACGGTTTGGCGTGGAGAACCTGATCGCCACCGAACCTGAAAAAATCGACGGCCGATATACCGGAGAAGTGGCAGGAGAACCCTGTTTTCAGATTGGCAAGGTCAACCGACTCACCCAGTGGCTTGAGAAAAAGGGTATGGATCTGCGGGACAGCTGGTTCTACAGCGACTCCCACAACGATATCCCCCTGCTGGAATGCGTCGACCATCCCGTGGCAGTCGACCCGGATGAGACACTGCTCCGCCATGCCGGGGAAAAGGATTGGCCCATTCTAAGGCTGCATGACGAAAATTAGGCCATACTTAGGGAAGCGCTGAATGACAGGCTTCTCTATTCATCCAGAGTTTCCTCAAAGTGCATCAGCTTATCCAGGCAGACCGCAAAGCATGAACAGAACCGTCTTTTTCGCCGTCTTGATCGTCCTGATCGGCGGCATCTATTATGTACTCAAAACCTCCAACGCCCCACTGGAGCAGGACGTCACCCTGACCCCCAAGGAGTACATCGAACTGGTAGAGCGAAAAAAGGCGGCCCGCCTCGCTGCCTCAAAGCTGGAGGCGTCCATGCAGCGTTCCGAAGAAAAACTGAAGCAGGCGCGGGAGGAAGCGAATCAGCGCTGACAGATCGAGCGCTGATCAGGGTTTTCCACCGCATCGGCGATAGCGTTGACCACATCCCCCAACTCTTCTGCAGTCACAACCTCCAACAGACGCCGCATGACCTTCGGATCGATAGCCGCCTGTACGGTACGGCCGTCCTTCAAGGTGATATTGACCCCGGCCGCGTGCACGTGATCCTCTCCCTCGGCTTCCGCAAACAAGATCTCATTGAAGTCCAGCATCTGGTCATAAAAGGCCTCAACCCGATCATTGAGATCGTCGTCGATATCCTCCGGCAACATCACCAACCAGCCCTCGTCGCCTTTTGAGGTCTCCGGTACCATCTCCTGATCCTGCAAAAACTCAATAAAACGCCGCCAGGGGCGCTCATCGAAAAAGATATACTCCAGCAACTTTCCTCTCCCCTGATTCCATAGAGATCGGAGTCAAAATTGACTTCGACCTCATCATCAACCTTACATGAGCATCATTTAACTTAGCACCCAATCTACCCAAAAAGCGGGAAATTTTTTACTCGCGGACTCACGGTTTGAGCCACCCCCCTTGTTATGGTGACTGTAGCCTCTAACAAAAGGAGCAACAGATCATGTTACGCCGAACCTTCCTGCACACCCTGTTTGGCAGCCTGGGCATCGGGCTGAGTGGACGGATCAATGCCAACACCCAAACTCTGGAACCGAAACGCCGGGTACTGCTGCAAGAGTCACCCCTGGCCGGTTACCAATACCACCGCGCCCCGGGCATCTGGCAGTTTCTTCAGCTCGGAGAGACCCTGAAACTGCGCCGCGAGCCTGCCAACCGATACGACCGCAACGCCATCGCCGTCTGGTTCAAAAACGAACACCTGGGCTACGTCCCGCGCAGCGAGAATCGCACCCTCGCCCAGATGATGGACCGGGGCGAGCAGTTGGAAGGGCGCATCGTTCGGTTATTGGAAGGCGACAATCCCTGGCGGCGGATACGGTTCAGTGTTTTTCTGGCCATTTGAAACAGGCTAGACTGACATAAATATGCATGGCTGGAGTAAGGTATTTCACACATGGATGAGCGGAATGACAAACAGACGGGTGCCCTGGCGCTCTAATTATCGCTATTGGGGAAAGGCATCAAAAGAGTACGCGAAGGAGGCATCTTTTCACTTGCTGCCATATCACTGCCTGGACGTGGCGGCGGTGGCTGCAGAATGGTGGGCAGCCAGTCCCGCCCTCAGGCATCTACTCTGCAAAGCAACAGATCGGGATGAGTCCACAACCCAAGCTTGGGTACTCTACTTCATCACCCTGCACGATTTTGGCAAATTGGATATTCGTTTCCAGCTAAAATCACCTGCCACACTTCAAGTTTTGCAACCCGGATTTAATCCCGATGACGCCGATACCGATCCAAGCTATTACCACGGCCAGGAAGGTTACAGCTGGTTTGTAAGAGATGCCGGACATTGGAAGCTCACACCGGAAAGACTCGATCAATGGAAACCCTGGCTGCAGGCCGTAACAGGGCACCACGGCTCCCTACCACGAGGGATCAGCGATACCACTCCAGATGCGGAAAAAGCAATCATTGAGCAAGATGTAAAAGCGCGCCTTGAATTCATCACAGATATGGCAGAGTTCTTTCTGACCCCAGCTGGGCTGTCATTGAAAGACACCCCACCTCTCGCCCCTGATTTTCTGGCTGGTTTTTGTTCTATCTCGGACTGGTTGGGATCAGATGAGGAAAAATTCCCCTATTGCCAGCAACAGCATACGCTCAAGCAATATTGGCAGAGGCGACTCAAAAGAGCTCATTCAGCCATCCACGACAGCGGCCTGATCGGGAAGCCGCTTTCGAAGGGAGGAATGGCAGCGCTTTACCCCAATTATCACCCCCGCCAAGTCCAGACACTGATAGAGAAGATTCCCTGTAAACCTGGCATCACCTTGATTGAAGCTCCCACCGGTTCGGGCAAGACCGAGGCAGCGTTGGCATACGCAGCAAATCTTCTGGCAAATGGCACGGGGGAGGCAATCATCTTTGCTCTTCCCACCCAGGCGACGGCCAACGCCATGTTCAAGCGCCTTCAGAACATAGCGAAGATCCTGTTCCCCAGTGGCAACAACCTGTTGCTGGCCCATGGCAGAGCCAAATATCACCCCGGCTTCAGTGCTCTGAAAGATGCGGCGGGAAAGACCGCCCAAGGCGATGAGGAAGCCGTTACCCAATGCGTTGAATGGCTTGGTGCCAGCCGCAAACGCGCCTTCCTAGGTCAGATTGGAGTTTGCACCATCGATCAAGTTTTTCTGTCCGTGCTGCCAGTACGCCACCAATTCGTCCGCGCCTTCGGCGTCCGCAAGGCGGTACTTATCATCGATGAGGTTCACGCCTACGATGCCTACATGTATGGCCTGCTGGTCTCGGTGCTACAAGGGCAGCAGCAGAACGGCGGCAGTGCCATTCTCCTTTCGGCGACGCTACCCGCTTGGCAGAAAGCATTACTACTGGGATATGAATCGGACAACAAGTCTGAACAGCAACCCTATCCGCTCATCATCTACTGCGAATCAGGTAAGCAGCCAGAAACCTATCCCATCGAAGATGAGACCCAATATCCCCCCCTTCGGCTGGTTGAGACCACATGTCGCTCCACGGCCGACATGCTCCCCGATAATGCACTGGTATCCGATATCATCCATGCGGCTGAATCAGGTGCACTCGTGGCCGTAATCTGTAATCTAGTTGCAGATGCCCAGCAACTCGCAAAACACCTGCAAGGTCAATGCAAAACAGCCACTGTTGACCTATTCCACTCCCGCTTCCGCTTTACAGACCGCCAGCAAATCGAACTTGAGATACTCCACCACTATGGGCACGACGCAGACCACAGGTTGGGTAGAATTCTGGTCGCCACCCAAGTCATAGAGCAAAGTCTCGATCTGGATTTTGACTGGATGATCACCCAACTCAGCCCCGTCGATCTGCTGTTTCAACGCATAGGAAGGCTGCACCGGCACGAACGCGAGCTACGCCCGCCGGGTCACAAGGTGCCACGATGCACCATCCTGATCCCCGAAGGTACTGATTACGAACTGCATGAGCTCATCTACGGCTACCGCCGGATCCTCTGGCGAACGCAGATGCTATTGGAAGACCAACCACAGATCGAATTCCCCGCTTCCTACCGCGACTGGATAGAACAGGTGTATCAAGCTGAGCCATGGGAAGACGAACCGCGGCAAATCACCGACGAAGCCAATGATTTCCTGATTGAACAAGACGGCAACTTCTACACCGGCAAACAACTGGCCCAAGTGAGTCTTCGACCTCGTGAAAGATTTTGGGACATCCCAGTCCCCAAAA
>JAESPE010000168.1 GCA_016756835.1 gamma proteobacterium endosymbiont of Lamellibrachia anaximandri
GGACGCCGCGCTCGGATGCCTACTTTGCTTCCCCTCTGGCGCAAGGCACGCCGGGTAAGCAGTGCGGCCTCGCGGCTACCGGGGACTACCAGCCTTCGCTTCGCTCTCCATGGCTGGCAGCGAGCGTGTGCGGTTCCCGCTCCAGATAATCATTGGGTTTCTTATTACTTTACTACTCAGCTCTGTTAGCCTTTCAATATCCTGGTATAACTTCGAAAAGAACAAGACCATCACCCTCTCCGCCACCCAAGCACTGTTCAACCGCATTGAACGGCAGACAGCTGAACGCATTCAAGGCATCTATTCACCTGCGGCGATGTTGGTCAGTATCACTGCTGAGCTTAAACAGGCACAAAATACAGAAACCGCACAACACCAAAATCTGTTTCATGCATTCATTGCCGCATTGAGAGGGAATCCCTATTTGGCATCCATCTATATTGGGTATGCGGATGGAAAACACTATCTTGTAAGGACTATACGCGATGGCAAAGATGAATGGTCTAACGCAAACCTGCCTGTTGACACTGCATTCATGGTTCAGTACGGAGCGCAACGTGAAGACAGCCAACAGGAGATCAGTTATGTCTATTATGATTCGGATCTCAAACCTGTTGGTCGTCAGGAAGGCGTTGATTCAAACTATGACCCCAGGCAACGGAGCTGGTATCAGACAGCAATTAACAGCGAAAACCTAATACAGACTGCACCGTATATCTTTTTCACTACCCGTGATGTAGGCATTACACTGGCCAGGCGTCTACCGCAAGCCTCAGGAGTTGTAGCCGTGGATCTCAGACTGAATGAGATTTCGACGGAATTATCGAGCCATCTAATTACACCTTCAACAGAGGTTGTCGTATTTAATTCTGATGGGACTGTAATCGCTTACTCAGATGTTGAACAAGTAAGCCGCCATGCTGGAGAGGGAGGTCATGAATCCTTAATTACTGCGCATTTGTCTGATCTCCACAATCCTGTTTTCCATCAGCTATTAAAGACACTGGCTTCAGACAGCCGAGACAGGCGGTTAAACATTTCAACTGAGGCACAGGAATGGATAGGAACCCTGTCACCGTTACCATTGCAAAGTGGCGAAACTGCCTATCTTGCAATTCTCTCCCCACATGATGAACTTCTGGCTCCGCTGGAAAAGATTCGGGCAGAGAGCGTACAGATCTCCTTGGCGCTGCTTTCTATATCCATTTTGATTGGCTGGTGGATATCCCGGCGTATCTCTCTTCCAATTCATCTTCTTGCTCAAGAGGCACGGGAAATTCGAAAGCTGAAGCTGGATACTCCCATTGATGTGCATTCTCATATCAACGAGATTCACACTCTGTCTGAAACCATGTCAGTCATGAAGACTTCCATCCAACAATTTATTGAAATCGGCAAGGCGCTTTCAACTGAGAAGAATATGGATCATCTCCTGGAGAAGATTCTGCTTGAGGCTCAACAAGTTTGCAATGCAGATGCGGGGTCTATTTGTCTTTTAAATGATAATGAAGAAAAGCTTGAATTTTCAATTTTCAGGAATGACGAAACAAATGAGTTTTATGGTGGATCAACAGCGAACAAACCCCCATTTCAACCGATCTTCCTATCCAATAAAAAGACAAAGGGCCGCGTTACAGTTACTGAAAGTGTTGTGCGTTCTGGTAAAACTCTAGCCCTTGAAGGTCTGTCTGTCCTTGAAGACAGTAGTGAGATTAGACAACGATTCGAGAGAAAAGACTACCAGTGCATTACCATGCTGGCCCTCCCGTTAATCAATCAACGCTCTGAAATCATCGGAGTCCTCGAATTGATCAATGCCCGCCAGCCAACCACTGACGAGTTGATCGGCTTCAGCCCAGCGGTAATCTCTTTTGTGGAGGCCCTCTCATCAAGCGCTGCAATTGCTCTCGACAACCGGCGTCTGCTAAAAGAACAAAAAGACCTGCTTGATGCCGTCGTACAGATGTTGGCAGGGGCTATTGATGCCAAGTCGCACTACACCAGCGGGCATTGTCAACGAGTACCAATCCTTGCGCATGGACTGGCTATTGAGGCGACCCTATCAACAGCGGCTCCATTCAGGGAATTCACCCTTTCAGAAGAACAGTGGTATGAGCTCTATCTTGCAAGTTGGCTGCATGATTGTGGCAAAGTCACCACACCGGAATACGTTGTAGATAAAGCAACGAAATTAGAGACCATCTATAACCGTATCCATGAGATACGATTACGCTTTGAACTCCTTTGGCGGGATGCTGAGATTAACTATCTCAAGGCAGTTTCAGAAGGAGACAGTAGTAAACAGGTACTGCAAGAGAGATTTAATACTCAGACAAAGAAAATCCGTGAAGACTATGCTTTTGTAGCTGAATGCAATATCGGGGAAGAACGCATGGCGGCTGAAAAGATTTCACGATTGAACGAAATAGCAACACAAACATGGCGACGTAACCTGGATGATCGTCTTGGCATTTCACAGAAGGAGCTGTCTCGAAAGGCATCCATACAAGGGGCTCCACCCACGCTTCCTACCCACGAACCTCTTCTGGCAAATAAAGCCGAACACATTATTCCTCACAGAGACGAGCTCGACCCCTTTGCAGACAACCCCTATGGCTTTCAAATGGAGGCGCCAGAACATGCCTTTAACCTGGGTGAGCTTTACAACCTCAGTACAGAACACGGCACGCTTACAAAAGAAGAACGTTTTAAGATCAATGAGCACATCACACAAACCATCATCATGCTAAAGCAACTTCCGTTTCCAAAAGCACTGCGGCATGTCCCTGATTGGGCTGGCAGTCATCATGAAAAGCTTGACGGAAGCGGATACCCGCGCCATCGTTTCGCAGACTCCCTTTCAATCCCAGAACGCATAATGACGATTGCTGACATCTTTGAGGCTCTGACAGCATCAGACAGACCCTATAAAAAATCAAAGTCGGTCAGCACAGCGCTTAAAATCATGAGTCAAATGAGTCAGGAGAATAAAATATGTCCTCACTTGTATGATTTATTTCTGACAACAGGCGTCTATTCCCGCTATGCAGAAGAGTATCTATTACCTGAACAAATCGACAAGGTGGATATCGATGCATTGCTTTCCTGAATAGGCCAATTACCCAGGAAGGCCAGTTGGTAAAAAACCGGTGCGGGTGGATAGAGCTGGCTTTCTACGCAGGACCATGGTCATCAGTCCCCAATTGATTAGTTAAGCAGTATAGGTCTTTGCGGAATGCAGGCTATTTTATTCTGTCACCCGTGTCTGTCACTGTGGGCTTCACCTTTTCACAGGCTCACAGATACGCATGGTATCAAGACTGATAGTGCCATCAGAGAACAGTTCAAAACGTTTAAAACCCGCCCATTCCTGACTCTCCCGGCCATCAGGCAATCGTGATTGCGCACCAGTGGTCGGGGTCGAAGTATAAATGATACCTCGATCCAGCCAGTGATATTCTTGATGGATATGGCCGGATGATACGCATCGAACTTTACCGTTACTTAACATAGCCTGACGAAGTTGATCCGTTTCCCCGACACCACATTGTATGCCGCGAAATTTCAGATCAACCAAGTTGTAATGCATGAACACCAGTAGGTCGCTGATGTCTTCTCTGAGCTGTAAATCCTGTAACTCCTGATAAACTTCAGGTAAAATCCTGGCGTGAAACCAGGTTCCATCGAGCGCTCGTGTTTCCAGCAGATACACACACCATCGCCCAATCTGAAACTGCTTTGCCATTTGGCAATTACAATAGGGGAAAACCTGCTGCATAACTTGCAAATCATCATGATTTCCAGCCTGAATCAGACAAGTTATGTCGGGGAAATAGTGATCAACCGACTCAGCTAAAAACTGATAGGAGGCGCGGCTTTCATCATTCGATAAATCACCGCTAAACACCAGTAAATCCACTGCGCCTGACGCCTGCGCCCCAGCCAGGCAGGCTAACAAACTAGCGTTGGTATCGATGCCGTGAAAATACCCATCTGATTCAGGATCATGGACATGGCAGTCGGTAAACTGGAAAACAACCCCTAAACTTCCTGAATTCATAGGGGCTTACGCGCAACCGCCTCACAACGCGTACGGCCATAATAGGCATCCGGATGATTACTCCAGTTTAGTACTGCATTCTGAGCTCGTGCTATTTCATCGTCTGTGTAACCCGCCTTAGAGGCATGCCTTTGAATATAATCCTGCCAAAACAGTGCATAGTCTTTCGGGTTATAGCCCGATGAATGGCAAAATACATCATAACTGGCAGACAAGGCGATCACATCGAAACCTGCTTGAATCAAACTACTAGCTTGCTTTCTACCATAGAAAATATCAGAACCCGCCACATTGAAGCAGGCTTCAATAATTTCCCATGCCTTATCCAGGTCATCAACTGACGGATAACAGACATCACCACCAAATTCTGCATCACGTATGCCAAGCAAGCCACCTGGTTTCAGTACTCGCTTTAATTCTGCCAAAGCCGAGTCCTGAACACTTAAATGGTATAAAACCGCATGCGCCAAAATAGCGTCAAAAGTATTATCTTGAAATGGAAGATCAAAGATAGATGCCTGCTGGAAATGGATATTTTGGCTATGATCAGCAGGAAACTGCTCTGACTGAATATCCACTGCATGTACATACCCATGAGGGCCAACACGTTCTGCAATCTGTAGACTCAATGAACCCGGCCCACACCCAACATCAAGCACAATGTTCCCTTGTTCAATATGGTCTTGAAAAAAACAACCCTCTTTATCCAGACTTCTTTTTGAAAACTCGTTCAGGATATGCTTTGAATATCCACCGCTATATTGTTCATTTTTCAACACATCTTTCCTGTAAATTATCAATTTCAGTTAAGTTCTTATCCAGGCGAGTTATTACTTCTGAAGGGATAGCCACGTCGGCATTCCCCTTCTGAGTGTTGTGGGTATCTACATCTTCGCAGCTAGTTTCACCCTAGAAAACGTGGTCTGTCCCCCTATTATTACGCATCAGCGTGCCTTGCTGTCGATAGCTCACAAAGATTTTGCTCATGCCTCAATCCTTATCGGCTGCTTAAAGATTGGCTCTTCAGGAAAATTTGTGGGTAGAAATATAGCGGATTCATTGCGATAGAGGAAATTTGTCTGGGATTTGAGGGTAGAGCATCCTGCCCCCGTTC
>JAESPE010000169.1 GCA_016756835.1 gamma proteobacterium endosymbiont of Lamellibrachia anaximandri
GGATGCCTACTTTGCTTCCCCTCTGGCGCAAGGCACGCCGGGTAAGCAGTGCGGCCTCGCGGCTACCGGGGACTACCAGCCTTCGCTTCGCTCTCCATGGCTGGCAGCGGATGTCGATGTTGAACACCCGTTTCAAGCGCTGCCCAAGTCATTGATTCCCGGCGTTCGGCGGGTGTTTTCTCTTCCTCGCCCTCGCCCGCCCCCGAACCTGGTTTATGCCCTTTGCCCCGTCTGGCAGGTGTCACCAAAGCACGGGGTTTACTGTTGGGCGCAAACGCACCATGGAAGCGGATCAGGTTGACCCTGGGCATGGGGACCAGGGCGGTAAGCCTGGCAATGAAGTCCAAAGCTTCGAAGATGACATGCGTCGTCCCATCCTTATAAGGCGTCTTGAGCTGGTAATGGATATTGCCACTGGGGGGTGAGCGCCAGACGTTTTTCCGAGACCGCTGGTCGGCTGATGTAGCGGCACAGACGCTCCAGCTTTTTCCGCTCATGGGCCTTGGCCGCCACTGTGTTTCCTGAAAACTCGTAACACAGACATGACGGTGTCTGGCAAAACCCATTCGTTGAACGGCTCATCGGATCAATACGTCGCGAGTGCCTCAACCACATCATCATCTTCAATGAGTTGCACCTGAAACGCACTCTTCGCACCTACTTTTCTTACTATCACAAGGCGCGAACGCATCTTGCTTTGGACAAACAGTGCCCAGAACCACGCCCCGTCGAGCTACCTGGCCAAGGTACTGTCATCGCCTTCCCTCACGTTGGCGGTCTGCATCATGAGTACCGCCGCGCCGCCTGAGACACGGTCGCAACGCTCCGAATTCCGTGTGCTACAGCAGGCAGCGGTTTGCCCACCGTACTTCCGATTGTCCTCATGGTCTCACATCCAGCACACAAGCCTATTTATTTGCCTCTTTCGATCAGCCTGATTCCCTACTCACTGACTTATCTATTTTGCTAATCTCCACATTGCGCTGATCAGTTCCTCAATACAGTCATCGGATTAGGTTATTGGTAGGGACACCCACACCAGGGCTGACAAAATCCGAAAAGCTGTCTGATCACTCTGGGCAGACGGCAGAATAATCTAATTAACGCTCGACAGAATAACCTAAATACAGTACAACTTAATTACCTAATTAGCGCACGGCACGATAACCGATAAGAAAGACGGCCAAGCATGGCAACACCATCAGAAAAACTAGCCCAATCCCTGGAAGTCCTGAGCGATCTTCAAAAGCGCGGCATAGTGGCCATCCGTTCCAGCAACCTGACACGCACGCACCGGGAGCGCCTCATCACCAACGGCTTCATGCAAGAGGTCATGAAAGGCTGGTACATCCCATCCCGGCCAGATGAGGCCGCTGGTGACAGCACGGTCTGGTATGCCTCGTTCTGGGGATTTTGCGTAGCCTACCTTAATGAGCGCTTCGGTTCGGACTGGTGTCTTTCGCCCGAGCAGTCCTTGTCACTGCATGTCGGCAATCGCGCTGTCCCCGGACAGCTCCTTGTCCGGTGCCGCAAAGGAGGCAACAAGGTCACTGCATTGCCGTATAACACGTCATTACTTGACGTGCGCTCTACGCTGCCCGAAACAAAGGACATTGAAGAGGAAGAAGGCTTGCATCTTTTTGCACTGTCTTCCGCTTTGATTACCTGCTCTCCCCGTTTTTTCGCGCAAAATCCAACCGATACACGTGCCGCTCTTGCCATGGTACGGGATGCCTCCGAGGTTTTGGCCAAGCTTTTGGAGGGCGGACACAGCACCGTTGCCGGACGTCTTGCAGGAGCATTTCGCAATATCGGTCGCGACAGGATTGCTGATAACATTGTAAAAGCCATGCGTGCCGCCGGTTATGACGTGCGCGAACATGACCCGTTCGAGGCTCATCTCCCGGCAATTCTAGTTGCCCGTAAAACCTCACCCTACGTCAATCGAATTCGTTTGATGTGGCAGGAGATGCGGGGGCCGGTGATGGAACGGTTCCCCGAGGCACCGGGGCAACCTGTTGATATCGACTTGTACTTAAAACATGTTGAGGACGTTTATGTCACAGATGCCTATCATTCGTTATCGATTGAGGGCTATCAAGTCAGCCCCGCACTTATTGAACGGGTTCGTGAGGGTACGTGGAACCCGGATGCAGATGAAGGCGACCGGGAACACCGCAACGCCTTGGCTGCTCGTGGTTACTGGCAGGCTTTCCAGGCGGTAAAGACAAGCATTCACAGGGTATTAGACGGCGAAAACCCCGGCACCGTTATTGATGAAGAGCACGGCACATGGTACCGGGAGATGTTTGCACCGGGCGTAGCCGCAGGTTTGTTAAAACCTGCCGATCTGGCCGGGTACCGCAATGGGCCTGTCTATATTCGACGCTCCATGCATGTCCCGCCAAGTCGCGAAACGGTCCGTGACCTCATGCCTGCATTTTTTGATTTGCTTGCCGAAGAGCCGGACGCATCCGCTCGCGTTGTGCTGGGGCATTTTACATTTGTGTATATCCACCCTTACATGGATGGCAATGGCCGCATGGGGCGATTTTTGATGAATGTCATGCTGGCAGCCGGAGGCTACCCCTGGACTGTGGTGCCAGTAGAAGAGCGCAACGCCTATATGGCCGCTCTTGAAGATGCCAGCGTGAGGCAAAACATTGCTCCCTTTGCCGATTTTCTGGCGCGCCTCACCAGCAAAAAGCCAAAATAAAAAGGCTACACCATCGGCGTAGCCTGGAAGATCAAGGCATGATTTAGAACTCATGCGCGTTAGTGACAATCAGATCACGTTCGATCTCAATGATCTCACCGTTGATTTTCATGTCACGGGCGATTGCCTGGTAGTCGATGTAGTATTGAAGGTTTTCAGGGATTTCGGTGGTGCCCTTCCCGAAAACTCATATCACACACTATCACGCCGCCACCCATTCATAATGGTGATGTAAACTACCGACTTCCGGAAATTGCACAACCTTTCCAAGTTCTGGCGGCTGCACTGATCGTGATTCAGGACTATCCATCCCCAGCGACAGATGCGTGCGCCAACAGTGATAATAGTTGAAATAACTCGTCAGGATTCGTTTCAAATGCCGGTCGTTCAACACGACGATATGATCCAGGCATTCCCGCCGGATGCTGCCAATCATGCGTTCAACAAATGCATTCTGCCAAGGGCTTCGCGGCGCTGAGATCACTTCTTCGATACCCATGCTTTTGATGCGCTTCTGGAATTGGCTTCCATAGATAGCATCTCGATCTCGCAGTAGATATTTCGGTGCCGTATCCCAGGGAAATGCTTCGATGATCTGCTGACCGGTCCACTGGGCGGTAGGGCGCTCCGTGACATTGAAGTGCACAACCCTGCGTCGTTGATGTGCGAGGACCAGCAAAACGAACAGCACTTTGTTTCTCACAGTTGGCACCACGAAGAAATCGATAGATACCAGATCTTTGACATGATTATTCAGAAAAGCCTTCCACGTCGGTGACGGTGGTTTTCTGGATTGCACCCGATACTTCTCCACGGTTGATTTAGCAACATCAATACCGAGTTTTCGTAACTCCCCGACAATACGTGGCGAACCCCAGCCGAGATTAGCTGCTGACATCTTGCGTATCAATGCTTTGATTTCCTCTGATACCGTCGGTCTACCGGGGCCGCCCTGCTTACTCAATTTGGCCCAATGATCGCGAAGCGTTTACGCTGCCAGGCAATCACGGTCCCCGTCTGGACAAAAATCAGGGCATCCCGCCACCCTGACCAGTGACGTGCAATCCAGGACCAGAGTACGCGGTCCCCGGGATTAATTCGTCGGCGCTGGGCTGCTCGCTGATACACAGTGAGCTGATGTCGTAACGCGACGATCTCCAATTGCAGCGAGCGCCGCGATCGAAACTGAGTGAACACAAATGCGAGCAGCGCACAGACAATGGGCTTCATAGTTCTAGGTCATGTTCGGCGGCAAAACAAGTAGTGATGTAGGCTTGAAGACCCTGAATGACCTCTTTTGCCAGGAGGCTTGGGATCATACGGAGTGCATCCTTTACTCAGTCTCGGTCATGTCGGATGAGATGAATCGCATCAATCGCGGTCAACCCGTCATCGCTTCGAACAAATCAAACTTCGACGCCTTTTTGTCAAAGGTATAAGTGGTATCACAACCTGCTGCTGCAGCCGAATGCGCGATAAGCAAGTCTGACAGGTCACAGCTCGATTGGTCGGCCGATGACAGGAATGCACGAATGGCGGACTGTTGCTCAAACTCAAAGACTGGCATCACCATCAAATCGTTGACCGAACGGACCATTTCCTCACGCTCAACTCCGTACACCGCCTCAAGCACCCATAACAATTCCAAAACAACCAGCACCGGTACAAAAAGCGACTCTTTTCGTTCTTCATACTGATTCAACAGGCGATGGACAATGGCTGCTTGCTGCTCGTCATCCTTCACCAAAAAGCGAACCAGGACATTCGTATCAACTGCCTTCATGGCAACGGTCTTTCATATGCGCTTTAACAGCCGCATTCATCTCTTCAACAGATACGGGTTCTTGCTTACCATATTGCGACAAGCGACCAAACACCTCATCCACTCTTTTGGTAACAGGGCGAAGCGTAACCTCATTGTTCGCACCCATAATGAACTCAACCTTGCTGCCAGCCATCAGATGCAAGGCATCTCGGACAGGTTTGGGAATGGTTACCTGCCCTTTCACTGTCAAAGTTGTTATCGACATCCTCTTGCTCCTTACTAAAATAGACATTCATACTAAAAGGTAATACCACAAGACCGACCTGTCAAATTGAAACACAGTTACTCAGACCTGATCTTTTTCAGGATGTCATTCGAGAGACGGTAGCCGAAATCTGACATCTCCTGAATGTACCGCTCGGCACTTTCGATCAAACTGAAGTGGTCTAATGGACTTGTACACCCCAGTTAAGCATCATTGACTTAACTGAGGCAGCTTTTTCATTCAGGTGGGTGAGTATCTTCTCGATGACCACGGGGTCTTCAATACAGGCGATCACCTTGACTGCCCCGCCACATTCCCGGCAGGTCTCCAAGTGAGTCTTCGACCTCGTGAAAGATTTTGGGACATCCCAGTCCCCAAAATCGACTCGGCCTTCGACAGCCTGTTTGTGCCCCGGCCGTCCCGG
>JAESPE010000017.1 GCA_016756835.1 gamma proteobacterium endosymbiont of Lamellibrachia anaximandri
TGCCAGTGACCGGGACGGCCGGGGCACAAACAGGCTGTCGAAGGCCGAGTCGATTTTGGGGACTGGGATGTCCCAAAATCTTTCACGAGGTCGAAGACTCACTTGGAATATCGAGCCTGTCCTGATCAACACCGGAAAGGCGTTTCAGGAAACGTTGTTGGTTGGTATCAATCGGGATGGCGGGATGGACGCAGATGTGGATATCCCAAACCCGGATGATCGGTTTTTCCATGTGCCTCAAATCCTCTCCTTTAATTCGGCTGCTGCCGGGACCCTGATCCCCAGCCTGGAACGGGTTGCCGATTGGGGAAGCGATGCGGAACATATCGTTTGGTCCGGCAGAAACCATCATTTGCGGCGGCTCTCTCTGCGAGATAACCTGGCGCAGCAGATCGGTGAGATCATCCTTTTCGTCGATGTGACCTCCTTGTTCGGGCAGGCAAGGAGACAAGCCTGGATTGTGGCGGCTTCCGGGCTGCTGATTAGTGTTTTGTTGATGTTGATTCTCACAAATCAGTCTCGACGAACCCGTACTCAACTTGTGGTTTCACAACAGGCACTGGAAAAACTCAATGAAAAACTCGAGTGGCGTTTCCTGGAACGTACCGAAGAGTTGCGCCGCAGTGAGGAGAACTATCGTGAACTGGTTGAATCGGCCAACAGCATCATTCTGCGTTGGAATATCCAAGGGAAAATCACCTTTTTCAATCAGTTTGCCCTGCGTTTCTTTGGCTATTCCGAACAGGAGGTAGTGGGCCGGCATTTAATGGATTGCATTGTGCCTGAGACCGAGTCGGGGTCGGGACGGGATCTGTCCGCCCTGATCCGGGATATCGCACTGCATCCTGATTTCTATATCAGCAATATTAATGAGAATGTCTGCAAGGATGGACGCAGGGTGTGGGTCTCCTGGGCGAATCGGGCGGTCCGCAATAAGCAGGGGAGGGTGGTGGAGGTCCTCTCCATCGGTAACGATGTCAGTGATAAGAAACTGTTTGATGAGCGCATCTACCATCTCGCCCATTACGATGCGCTGACCAGCCTGCCCAATCGTGTACTGTTCTATGAGCGTCTTGACAAGGCCCTGGAGAGCGCCGGGCGCAAGAACCTGCAGCTGGTGGTGCTCTATCTCGATCTGGATCGATTCAAACCGGTGAATGATTCTCTCGGCCATGCGATGGGTGACCTGCTGCTGCAGCAAGTGGGAGAGCGGTTGCGTGGCTGTCTGCGCGAAGAGGACACGGTTGCGCGGATGAGTGGGGACGAATTCACTGTACTGCTCGAAGACGTGCCCTCCCGGGCTGAAGTGATGAACCTTGGTAGCCAGGTGGCAGGGAATATTATCGACAAGCTGAGCCAGCCATTCGACCTGGAGGGCTATGAAGTCTATGTCTCAGCGAGCGTGGGCGTGGCTGCGTATCCGCAGGACGGCACCGATCCGGTTCAGCTCATGAGCAATGTCGATATTGCCATGTACCATGCCAAAGGGGAGGGGCGAGGACGTGTCGCATTCTACGAACCTCACATGAATGCGGAGGTGGACCGGCGTCTGCGTATGGAGCGGGATCTGCGCAAGGCGCTGGAGCAGGATGAACTGACACTGCACTACCAGCCCTGCATCGATCTGGCGAACCGTTCGGTTGAGGTGGTGGAGGCGCTGTTGCGTTGGCCGCATCTGGCCTCGGGTGAGATCCCGCCAGATGAGTTTGTCTCCTTGGCAGAGGAGACCGGGCTGGTGATTCCCCTCGGCGCATGGGCGCTGAAAACCGCATTGCAGCAGGCAAAAGAGTGGCTGAGTCCAGAGGGTTCCGGCCCTCAGCTGGCGGTGAATCTTTCCCTGGGGCAATTCAGGCATCGTGAACTGGTGCAGATGGTGCGCGCGGAGTTACAGGCCTGTGATTTCCCGGCGGATCGCCTGGTGCTGGAGATTACCGAATCCACGGTGATGGACCGTCATGGTGAATCCTCGGGTCAATTGGCTGAGTTGTCTGCAATGGGGATTGAGATCGCCATCGATGATTTTGGCACTGGCCACTCATCTCTCTCCCGGCTGCGGGAGATGCCGGTCAACAGTCTCAAGATCGATCGCAGCT
This sequence comes from gamma proteobacterium endosymbiont of Lamellibrachia anaximandri, assembly GCA_016756835.1. Classification (GTDB taxonomy): domain Bacteria; phylum Pseudomonadota; class Gammaproteobacteria; order Chromatiales; family Chromatiaceae; genus QGON01. The sequence goes on from JAESPE010000017.1 coordinate 2,094, forward strand.
TCGTGCAGGACCTGGGACGCGACCGCAATGATGAGAGCATCGTTGAAACCATTATCGCTATGGGACACAGTCTGCAGCTAATCGTCATCGCCGAGGGGGTGGAAACCTTTGAGCAGCTGACATTCCTGCAGCAGCGGGGGTGCCACATGGTGCAGGGATATCTGCTCTACCGGCCCATGCCGGGCGCTGAGTTGCTGGAGATGCTGCGCGAGGAGGAGGGGGTGGCCCGCCGTTTCAAACAGGAGGAAGATAGGCAGACTGAAAAATCGGTGCCGGACAATGTCGCATATCTGGAGAAGAAAGAGTCCGGAGAGTGATACTCCTTCCCAAACAGCAACAGAAAACAGGAGAAATGATCCATGAGCATGAAGTGGGATACCCGTTTTCTCGGGCTGGCGGCTCACATCTCCGGATGGAGTAAAGACCCTTCATCCCAGGTGGGTGCCGTCATTACGGACGGCAATCGTATTATCTCGCTGGGCTACAACGGCTTTGCGGCCGGGGTGGAGGATGCGGAGAGCCGCCTCACCAACAGAGAGTGCAAACTGAACCTCACCATTCATGCGGAAGAGAACGCCATGATCTTCGCCAAGCGTGATCTGCGCGGCTGTACGGTTTATGTGACGCATCCCCCCTGTCCCCGCTGCGCCTCGAAGCTGATCCAGGAGGAGATCGGCCGTGTGGTGTATATCAATCCGAGTCAGGATTTTCTTTCACGCTGGGCCGATGATATCGAGTTGTCGCAGCAGATGTACGGTGAAGCCGGAGTCGAAATGACAGGTTACGAGGTGGATCAGGTCAATGTTGAGGATGCGCAGATAACCGTGGCGCCTGGCGGCTTCTTCACCAAGATATTGAGTCGGTTGCTGCGGTTGTAGGCCCTCTTCAATCATGGGGGGCGGACTCAAATTGATTCCGACCTTTTCCCCTGGGAATTGGAGGGGGAGTGAATCCTACCGGGTTGCTATTTCAGCGTTAAATGTTTCAACTCCATGCGATAGCGGCCCAAGACCCGATCCCGCTCGATACGCACCGGCAGGTAGTCGAGTGAAGGGGCGAACCAGATGGTGTAGTCGGGGGCCAGGCCCTCTTTGCTGCGGTTGACCTTGAGACACTTCAGCCGACCCAGAGGGGTCTGAATCCACTCTCTGCCAACCACCCGGAACTGATAGCGCTTCAGACGCCCGCCGTCCGCCACCTGGTAACTGACCTGCTGCCGACCATTGGCCAGATCGAAACGGATCGCCAACTGTTGACTGAACTTGTCCTGCACGCCTGGTGAGATCTCCTGCGACCAGCGGGTGCCACCACTCTCTGTCCAGACCCGCTGGTCGGGCCAGTCGAACTGGAGCCGGGTCAGGTTCCTGGTCTCTCCGTTGCCGAGGCGGTATTCGTAGGCGTGGGGTACGATGCTGCTGTTTTGCAGCACGCCTTCGCTGGTCTCCTGAACCTCGTCGGCTTGAAACCAATCGACCAGTCGTTCGGGACGGGTGTGTGCATAATAGAGGTATTCGCCACCCTCAGTGAGGGTGAGTTGGAGCGTCAGACTTCCCAGGGGTACACCGTAGTTGGTGACCTGAAAACCGGCATCGAAGGATCTGAGCTGGAAGGGGGATTCCGCACTGAGTAGCGAACTGCAGAGCAGTAGTGGGATACCAGCCAGCCAGTAGCGGAGGAATCCGGTAGCCTTCATGGATCAGGCGATCTCCTGATCCGGCGTGAATAGGACCGGCTGTTGTAACGGTTGGTTGTCCAGATAGACCTGGCCATTATCCGCCAATCGCAGTCTCTGCTGGGCAAACCAGCGTATTGCCAGCGGGTAGATGAGGTGCTCGCGTTGCAGTACACGGTTGGCTAAAGTCCCGGCATCGTCACCATCCCGGACGGGTACCTGGGCCTGCACGATCAATGGGCCGCCATCCAGCTCCTCGGTGACGAAGTGCACACTGGCGCCATGTAGGGTCTCTCCTTCATCCAGGGCCTGCTGATGGGTGTTGAGGCCACGGAACTTCGGTAGCAGTGAAGGGTGGATATTGAACATCCGGCCGGCGTAGTGGCGCACGAATCCGGGGGTGAGGATGCGCATGAAACCCGCCAGCACTACCAGCCCTGGCTGATACTCGTCGATGAGTTCGATCAGCGCCTGATCGTAACTCTCCCGGTCAGGAAAGGTCTTGTGGTTCAGTACCCGGGTAGGGATGCCGGCGTTTTCTGCACGGGTCAGGCCAAACACATCGGGCCGGTTGCTGATGACGGCGCGGATCTCCACCGGCAGATCGCCCACTGCGCCGTCGATGATCGCCTGCAGGTTGGTGCCGCCACCGGAGATCAAGGCGACCAGCGGCAGTTTATTGTTATCGCTCATGCACCCAGACTTCCGCTGATCTCGACCACCGGTTCATCGCTATCGCTGGTTTCGATCTGTCCCAGTCGCCAGGCGGTCTCGCCGGCATCGTTCAGCATCTGCATCGCACGTTCTGAATCTTCGGCAGCGATGCAGACTACCATACCCACGCCACAGTTGAAGGTGCGCAGCATTTCCGACTGGACCACGTTGCCTTTCGACTGCAGCCAGCTGAAGACCTCCGGCAGTTGCCAGGAGTCACTGTCGATGACTGCCTTGCTTCCGGTTGGCAGGACGCGGGGCAGGTTCTCCGGCAGGCCGCCGCCGGTGATATGGGCGAGGGCGTGGACCTCAACCTCAGCCATCAGCGCCAGCAGGGATTTGACGTAGATGTGGGTCGGCGCCAGCAGTGCTTCGCCCAGCGTCCCTTCACCCATGGGCTCGGCAAGATCGGCGCCGCTCACTTCGAGGATCTTGCGGATCAGGGAATAGCCGTTGGAGTGGGGGCCGGAAGCGGCAAGTCCGATCAGCACGTCGCCGGGCTTTACCCGTTCGCCCTGGATCAGCTTGCGCTTCTCGACGATGCCGACGCAGAAACCGGCCAGATCGTAATCTCCTTCGCTATACATGCCGGGCATCTCGGCGGTCTCGCCGCCGGTGAGGGCTGCACCCGCCAGTTCGCACCCTTTGGCGATGCCACTGACCACATCGGTGGCCACGTCCAGCTCCAGCTTGCCGGTAGCGTAGTAGTCGAGAAAGAAGAGCGGCTCAGCGCCTGCCACCACGATGTCGTTGACACACATGGCCACCAGATCGATGCCGATGGTGTCGTGGCGCTTGAGTTTCAGCGCCAGTTTCAGCTTGGTGCCCACCCCGTCGGTGCCGGAGACCAGTACCGGCTCGGAATAGCGGTCGAGGGGCAGTTCGAACAGCGCGCCAAATCCTCCGAGGCCGGACAGCACGCCGGGCCTGAAGGTCTTTTTGACGATAGGCTTGATGCGTTCTATCAGGCTGTTGCCGGCATCGATGTCTACACCGGCATCCCGGTAACTGAGTTGGGTTTCGCTGTTGCGAGTGCTGTCTTGGGCCACAGGTTGACTCCCTGGTGGGCGGTTACTGTTGGCGTGGGATTTTAGCAGATCTTCCGCTACACCGTGATAGAGTTGCTGTTGGAGGATTTGTCCGGCTTTTCCGTTTCCGGATGAAGACTAACTGCTTAGACAGGCTTTCTGCGCCGCGCTAGAATCCCAGCGGTCAAGACGACTGAGATGAATTTAACTGGACTCATATTTCAATGATCTTTAAACAGACATGGCTGATATTACTGCTTCTGCTCTGGTGTGCCGGAGCGGTGGCGGAGCGTGTGTCCGGACTCTATGAAGCGGCGGTGCCGGTGGTGGGGCAGGGTGCTGAAGCCCGTGCACCGGCCATGCGGGAGGCCTTTGGTCAGGTGCTGATCAAGATCTCCGGCAACCGCGACCTGTTACAACAGGAAGACCTTGCCAAGAGGCTGAAAAGGGCTCCCAGGTATGTTCAGCAGTACCGCTACCGCATGCTGGAACAGCCGCTATCGGATGATCCTGCACCTGTGGTGGATCCGGAAAACCCACTGCCGGATCGGCTGCTTTGGGTGCGTTTCGATGAAAAAGCCGTGAATCGCCTGCTGCGTGAGGCCGGCGTGCCGGTCTGGGGTGGCACCCGGCCATCCACGCTGGTCTGGCTGACTCGTGATGCCAAAGGCCGTCGCACCCTCTATCAGCAGGATATGGAGCCGGAACTGGCAACTACGGTGACTGAAACGGCAGACCAGCGAGGTCTGCCGGTGGTGATGCCGCTGATGGATCTCGAAGATAGAAACGCCCTCCAGGTAAGTGACCTCTGGGGCGGTTTTGAAGAGAACATTCGTCGTGCCTCCCAGCGCTATCTGCCCGATGTGATCCTGGCCGGTCGTCTGCACCGGCAAGGTCGTCAAGCCTGGAGTGGTGACTGGACGCTCTATCTGCCGGATGGAGTGGAGCAGTGGCAGATTCAGGGCAAGAGTGATCTGGCGCTGGCTCGCGAGGGAGTGCAGCGGGCGGTGGATCTATTGGCTGCCAGGTTTGCGCCCCAGAGTGCTTCTCAGGGTGTCGAGGCACTACGGATAAGGGTTTCAAGTATGCTCAATCTGGCTGACTATGTTCTGGTCAAAGACTATCTGCGATCACTGGTGATGATAGAGCAGCTGGACCTGCTGGCGGCGGGTCCGGAACAAGTCAGTTTTCTGGCCAGAGTGCAGGGGGGGCGTGAAGCACTGGAGCGGGGTATCCTACTCGGCGGTGTGTTGGAGTCGATGGTTACCCCTGATGAGGTGGTGGAAGCAGAGGCATCGCCACCGGAAGACTTCGATGTGCAGAGTCTCGACTACCGTTTGCGGCAGTGAGCCGTTTTGGATTGTATAGCACCGATTAACCTGTCCGGCATCACCTGATAATTTGTAAAAAATGCAGCCCAGAGACATACCCAACCTCATCAGCTTTTTACGCATACTGCTCTCGGTGCCAGTCGTCTGGCTGCTCTTTGAGCGGGAGTTTTCTGCGGCACTGATGTTATTTGCCATCGCCGGTATCTCCGATGGCCTGGATGGTTTCCTGGCCAAACACTACGGCTGGGAGAGCCGCCTCGGCGGGATGCTCGACCCCCTGGCGGACAAGGCGCTGTTGATGAGTTCATTCCTGGTGCTCGGTGCATTGGGACTGCTCCCTGTCTGGTTGGTAATCCTGGTGATATTTCGGGACCTGCTGATTATTGGCGGTGCGCTCTATTACCACTTCAGTATCGAAGATCTGCAGGCCGATCCAAGTCTGATCAGCAAACTCAACACCCTGCTGCAGATATTGCTGGTCATCCTCGTGGTGACGGATGCAGGCCCCTATCCACTTCCTGCAGTGCTGGTTTCAGTCCTGGTTTGGAGCACGCTGGCCACTACGGTAGCCAGCGGAGTGGGTTATGTCTGGGTCTGGTCGCGCAAGGCGAAGGAGAAAGGGTTGCGGAGTTGATGGCTGGCACCCACATTGGCTTTCTGATGTGCAGGGTATTTGGTGTTGGCCCTATAACCCAAGCACTTCCCGGACAAACGGGATGGTCAGTTTTCTTTTCGCGGCGAGCGATGCCTGATCGAGCTGTTCCAATAGACTGGTTATCGAACTGATGTCCCGGGGGATTCGGTGCAGCAGGTAGCTGGCGGTGTCTTTCGAAAGTTCCAGGCCACGTTGCTGCGAGAGCTGGGTCAGCAGTATCAGGCGGCCATCGTCGTCCAGGGGCAGCAGGTGGTAACAGGGGCCCCAGGTGAGGCGGGAGGCGAGATCCGGTAGATGGATGTCCACTCCGGCAGGCGCAGAGTTTGCCGTTATCAGCAGCCGGGCATCACGCTCCCGAAGCTGGTTGAAGAGGTTGAAGAGGGCGATCTCCCATGCCGGGTTGCCGGCCACTTTTCCCAGATCGTCCAAGCAGACCAGATCCAGTGTCTCCAGTCCTTCCAGAATGCCGGGCTCCAACTCGTTGATTTGTGCCAGCGGAATATAGGCGCAGGTGCCGCCGGATTCATCCTGTTGATGACAGGATGCCTGCAACAGATGGGTTTTGCCGGAACCGCACTCCCCCCAAAGATAGATGAACGGATCGGTTCCCGTCAGCAGACGCGAAAGTGCCTCACCATTACGGCCGGGAATAAAGCCGCTGAAGTTGACTGTAGGTTTTAACCCTATCCCTAGGGCCAGCTGGTTGGACATGATTCTGGCGTGGTCAATCGTTGGATGTGAGCTGCACTGCCTTGGCCGCGACCCGTTTGCCCAAGGCAAGGCAGAGCGTTTTCTCTTCATCGCTGAGGGGCAGATTGCTCTCTCCACCGGCCAGGTGGCTGGCACCGTAAGGAGTGCCGCCGGTTCTCGTGTGCAGCAGATCGGTTTCACTGTAAGGCAGTCCCATGAGGATCATGCCGTGGTGCATCAGGGGCAGCATCATCGAGAGCAGCGTGCTCTCCTGTCCACCATGCATGCTCGATGTGGAGGTAAAAACGGCTGCGGGTTTGTCGATCAGCGAGCCGGTCATCCAGAGACGACTGGTCTGGTCGAGAAAGTATTTCAGTGGTGCCGCCATATTACCGAAACGGGTGGGACTGCCGAGGATCAATCCAGCACACGTCTGCAGATCAGCGTCAGTGGCGTAGGGTGCCCCCGACTCAGGAATGGCCTCGGCGGTTGCCTCACAGATGCTGGAAACCTCCGGTACGGTGCGCAGGCGGGCTGTCATGCCGGTGACATCCTCCACGCCGCGGGCGATCTGCCGTGCCATCTCTGCGGTGGCGCCGTGGCGGCTGTAGTAGAGAATCAGAATCTCGGCCATCTCAGATAATCTCCAGTACCTGTTCCAGGGGACGGCCGAGGGCCGCCTTGCCGTTCTTGATGACGATGGGGCGTTCGATCAGTTTGGGGTGGGCGATCATGGCGTCGATCAACTGATCCCGGGTCAACGAAGCGTCATTGAGATTGTTCTCTTTGTACTCGTTCTCTTTCTTGCGCATCAGATCCCTGGGTTCCATGCCGAGCATGTCGAGGACCTGTTCCAGGGTATCCCGGTTCGGCGGGGTCTTCAGATACTCCACGATCTCAGGTTCAACGCCGTTATCCTTCAGCAACTGGAGGGTCTGGCGGGATTTGCTGCAGCGGGGGTTGTGAAAGATCTCCACACTCATTGGATTATTCTCTGGCTGAAAAAGGCCTATTGTAACCATCGTTCAGGACGACGTCTCCCCACGGCCGTTGGTTGGTGGCATACTGTTCATCTACTCTTTGCAAGGTAATGACATGAGCATGGATCCTGCGGCCAGAGGCCGTTTCTATCTGAACCGCATCAGGCAGTTCAGTGCATTGCTGTTGCACCATTTCGTCAAGGATGGGGGGGTGCAGAATACTGCGGCCCTGACCTATACCACGCTGCTTTCGCTGGTTCCCCTGATGACTGTCATGTTGGCGCTGTTTTCGGTCTTTCCCGCTTCGGAACGGGTGGCAGTGGAGATCGAGGACTTTGTCTTCAAGAACTTTGTTCCGGCAGCGGGAGAAGTGGTGCATGAGCATCTGAGTAATTTCAGCAGCAAGGCGGCAAAACTCTCCGGTGTGGGATTTGTCTTTCTGCTGGTGGTGGCGTTGATGTTGATGGGCAATATCGACAAGGCGTTCAACACCATCTGGCATGTGCGCAAGAAACGTGGGGCCATGTCGACCTTTATCGTCTACTGGGCAATCCTCTCTTTGGGACCCGTGTTGATCGTGGTCAGTGTGGGTGTGACTTCCTATCTGGTCTCAATACCGATTCTCAATGATGATGAGACGGTGCAGCAGTTGCGTTCGCGCTTTTTGAGTATGAGCCCGGTCCTTATCTCCGCCTTTGCTTTTACCCTGCTCTATGCCGTGGTGCCGAATCGGAAGGTGTCGCTACGCCATGCCCTTGCAGGAGGTATTCTCGCTGCCCTGCTGTTTGAGAGTGCAAAGCGGGGTTTTGCATTATATGTCACCCATTTTCCCACCTACGAGGCAATCTACGGTGCGATGGCAGTGATCCCGATATTTCTGATCTGGATCTACCTCTCCTGGTTGGTGACACTGCTGGGGGCGGAGTTTACCTACTGTCTCGGCATCTTTCGGGATGACTGGCACGAGCGGTTAAACACTCGCGGCAGCAACTTTCTGTTGGCGCTTCGTCTGATTGGCCATCTGCGGGAGGCGCAGATGCTGGGGGAGCAGCGTTCATGCCAGGATCTGTCAAAGCGGGAACCGGAAGTCTCTGAAGAGCACCTGGAGGCATCGCTGTATATCCTGCAAGGGGCGAAGCTGGTGTTGCGTACAGAGGAGAAGAATTGGGCGCTAGCCAGGAACCTGCAGGAGGTGAAACTCAGTGATCTCTACCGTGCAGCGCCTTTTGTGCTGCCGGATGCAGATAAGCTGGATGAGGGGTCAGTGGTGTTGTCGAGTATTCTGCAGACTCTCGAGAGAGATATTGAAAAGGGTATGAATTGCCCGCTGGAAGCGCTCTATCGTCAGGTTTAGACTCGGAATTGCTGAAGCGATGCTATTTGTATCTGACCTTAAGCCGCTCGTAATAGGGACTCGATGAAGCCTGTTCCGTCGGCACTATAATCGGTGCCGGTATCTGTTCCGCCACAAGATATTCGCGCCCGGTTTTGAGCTGCCCTTTGGTAGAGAGCAGCGTGTTTTTTTTCGGGACTCCCCGGTCGACGTAGAGACAAGGCTGTGTGCAGAGGTCGCCATCACTCCCTCCGATGGGGTTGAGAGTAACCGGCATTACGTGCCCCTTTAGAAACTGTATCCCCAACTCCAACATATCGCTGCCTCTCTTGAGTGCGCGTCTTACTTCACCGATTTTCAGGCTGTCCGGCTGGCCGGGATGTTTTTCAGTGATCAATACCAGTTGACCGACCAGTTTAAGACTCGAGCTTTGTAGCGGCAGATGAATCGCTACACCGGTTTTGCTGCAGTTGGTCAGTTTGCAGGTGAAACGTTGGTGGCGGGGTTTGAAACCTCCGCCCAGATTGCCGGATGCCAGAGTCACCGACTCGCCTTCCTCCTCATCGGGTCTGCTGACTGCAGGAGTGGCAATACCAAGAAAGTGGTGGATCGAACTGATGCCGATGGCAACGGTAACCTGGCCATAGGTATCCTGTCTTTTGCTGTTGCGTTCCATGCGGATATGCCAGGATTTCAGCATGTCCCGCAGCGTCACTGCAGCATCTTCCGAACTGAGGTGCTGCAGTCCCATTGGAGGGGCTTCGCCACGTAACTCGATCTTTCGCAGACTCTGGTGCAGGCGTTTGCTGACTGGATTGATGTTGAGCAGGCGGAAGCGGGGAGATGCCAATGTGCCGGAGGTATCCGGATCGAAAAGCCGTGGTGGCACCTCGCCCAGCATATCGATGATATAGCGACCGGCCGGGTCCGCACCTAATTTCAGTTCTTCAAAGCGTGCTTTGCCTGCAAATTGGTTCAGAAAGCCGTAGCAGAGTCGTGCCTCCCCTGCCTTCAGATGGCAGGGGTCGAGTAGCGCCAGCAGCAGGAGACGTTTCAGTTGGTGGGCGACAGAGGCGTTCTTTGGTACGGCTTGGTCACGGTCGTCAACCAGATCGTGTTGTTGGTTCTGCTGTTCTGCCAGATTGTAGAGCTGGAGAATTTCACGCCAGGCATTGATGGCCTGACAGTCATAACCTTCGAAAGTGGTCAGCTGGTCAAGAGAGAGGAATTTGATGGCGTAGTAGATCCCCCCCAACAGTCTTTTGCGGTGTTTGAGCCATGATTTCTGGCGCAGGCATTCATTGACGATATGTTTGTGACCGTAGGCCATCTCCTGCATCAGCTGGCGGATCTGCTTCACGCTGGGTGCGCCGGGTTTGTTTGAGGCGATCCGGCAGAGCCGGGTTGTGGGCAATCGGTAGAGTTCCATCAACTCTATGCGGTCAGGGACCCGTCCAGGAAAACGGTTGAGTTGTGAAAGATTGGTGATGATCGCCTCAGTCACGCGCGCTGGACTGGCGTAAGGGAGGGAAGCGATCCATTGGCGCAGGGATCCGGGATGTGTCTCCACATTCGGGTTTTCGATGGAATCGGGTGCAGGAACAGTAAACTTGGGACGCCGCATCGAATCATTTGGTCTGCTGAAAATCTGAAACATATTGATAGTATCGATATTCCGTGGCGGGTTCACCCTTTATAAGTTTCTGCTGATTGATGCAGTTGACGTCTCTAGGATGGTTATCGGCGGTCACCGTTAAATCTTGAAAAATCGGGCTGTGGTATATCTTTCATGATTGAAATCCCCGGAATTTATCCCGACAATGGGGGTCGGATAATTGAGGGTGCCGTTGCCGGCGCTTCTCTCCAGAAGAATCAACAAGTACCAGAGGCACCCTATGCGCAATCCACCCCCAGTGTGGCGGCTACTACTATTGGGCTGTTTGGCCCTGTTCAGCACGGCATCGTTCTCAGAGCCCGTGGACTTTGAGTTGCCGGGACTCGATGGCAAGACTCACAAGCTTTCCGACTACCGGGGCAAGTGGGTGTTGGTCAACTACTGGGCGACCTGGTGTCCTCCCTGCAGGGAGGAGTTGCCGGAGCTGGAGGTCTTTCACTCCAACCACAAGGACAAAGATGCTGTGGTGTTGGGCGTTGCCTTTGAGCGCATTGATAAAAAACGCCTGAGCCGCTTTGTCAAAGAGCAGTTTCTCAGCTATCCGATCCTGTTGGGCAAACCTGCCGCCGACTCGGAGTTAGGGAAAATCCCCGGCCTGCCGACCTCTTTTTTAATCTCGCCAAGTGGTGAAGTAGTGGCTCGGCAGGTGGGACCGTTAACCGCACAGGATCTGGAAAGTTTTATTGCCAATAATGCAGAATAGGTGGCTCGATGTGAGGATTTTCCTCTCCATTGTCCTGCTGCTGTTCATGCTCTCTGCCGGGGCGGTGAGCAGAGACCCGGCTGATCACTTTTTTGATCAGTCGCTGGGGGATTTCAGTGAGGAGTTGGAGCTTGCCCGCGAGGAGGGTAAAGCGGGTATCCTCATCATGTTCGAGATGGATGAGTGTCCATTTTGTCATCGTATGAAAGGCACTGTGCTGAATCAGTCCGAGGTTCAGGAGTACTATAAACAGCACTTTCTGATCTTCACCGTGGATATCGAGGGTGACGTGGCGATTACCGACTTCCAGGGTGAGCAAGTCTCGCAGAAGGATTTTGCCTTTAAACAGTTTCGTGTGCGAGCCACGCCGGTATTCGGTTTTTTCGATCTGGAGGGTAAACTGATCAGTCGTTTTACAGGTGCCACCCGCGATGCCCAGGAGTTTCTCTGGCTCGGAGAGTATGTGGTGAATGGCGAGTATAAAAAGATCAGTTTTTCCCGCTATAAACGACAAAAGAGAAAGGAAAAAAGAGCGCGGTGACCCGCCTTCGAATCCCGATAACCTTGATTTTTACTCTGGCTGGATGGATCTGTTTCGCGCCGGTCCGGGCAACCGACAGCCTATCTGAGCCACTCCCATCTCCCCTGACGCTGCAACAGGCACTGAAACTGGCCGATGGCGTGCATCCCGACCGGGAGCTGGCTGACGCGGCGCTCCAGCGCGCCCAGGCGGAGCAGTCCGGTGTCGATGCCAGCGATGACCTGCAGTTTGGTTTCGAAGCGGCTCTGAAGGTGGTCAATCCTTCGTACAACGCCGTCGATCAATCCAGCAATGATAGCTGGGCGAAACTGAAACTGAGCAAACGGTTGTATGATTTTGGCCGCACCGACAGTGCGCTGGCCGCAGCAGATGCGGCACGGCGAAGCGAGGAGTGGAATCTGCTGGATGTACGCCAACAGCGGCGACTGGAAGTGATGGCCAGGTTCTTCGATGTACTGCTGGCGGATCTGGAATATGCGCGGGAGAACGAGGCGATGTCGATTGCCTTCGTCCGGTTGGACAAGGCTCGCAGCCGATCCGAACTGGGCGGAATCTCCGATCTGGAGCTGCTGCGGCTCGAAAACCTCTTTCAGAAGGTAAGGCGGCGTACCATCAGTAGTCAGAACAAGCAGCGTATTACCCGCTCGCGTCTCGCCATCAGTCTCAATCGTCCCGATGACCTGCCTGCCGATCTTGTCTCTCCCGACCTGCCTGACCGATTGGTGCCTGAGAGTGTGGAAGCGCTGACCCAGCGTATTATTGATAGTAATCCCAGGTTGAAATCGCTGCGTGCACAGATGGATGCAGCTGAACAGCAGATGCGTGCAGCCCGGGCGGGTGACAATCCGATAATCCGCGGGGAAGTCGAGGCCGCCACCTATAATCGGGAGTTGGGGGGGCGTAATCCGCTGTCTGCGGCACTGGTGCTGGAGGTGCCGCTCTTTCTCGGCAATCGGGTTGGCGCCGAGGTTGCCCTGGAGCGCGCCCGTTTACGGGAGCGCCGGGCGGAGCTGGCCGTGCTGGAACTTGATCTGCGGCAGTCGGCGTTGGAGCTCTGGCTGGAACTCGACCGGCTACGGGTAAGGCGGGAGGAGTTGGTGGTGACCGGCGACTATCGTGATCTCTCTCTTGATCGCAGCCGTACCCTATACGACTTGGAGGTCTCCACCGATCTGGGTGATTCCATGGTAAGAATCTCCGACTGGCGCCTGCAGCAGGCTGAGACCGATTTTGAAATTGCGCTGGCGCATGCACGGCTCGATGCATTGGCCGGAGTGCTGTTGGATGAATTTGATATCACAGTGGGAAGTAAGGGGGAGGGGAAATGAAGAGAATGATTCGTGTGGTTGTCTGTTGTGGAATGCTATTTTGCGGCACGCTGCAGGCCCAGGATCTGGACGCCCAGTTGGAGTGGCAGCAACGGGTGGAGTTGGGAACTGTCGTGAACGGGGTCGTGGGCCGGGTCAATGTGACTGCAGGCGAGCCGGTTACCCGGGGCGCTTTGCTGGTCGAGTTGGACCAACGGCCGTTGCAAGCCAGACTGGTAAAGGCAGTAGCGCAGAAAGAGGCAGCCAAGCAACAGATGGATGAGGCCAAGCGGGAGTTGGACCGTTCCCTGGAACTCTATGATCGAACATTGCTCTCCGACCATGAGCGGCAGCTTGCTGAGATCGATGCTGCCAAAGCGGATGCCTATCTGCGTGGAGCGGAGGCGGAGCTGATTCTGATAAAACTTGCGCGTGAATACAGCCGTATCAAGGCGCCTTTCAACGGCCGGGTGCTGGTGGTGAATGTCCAGCAGGGGCAGGCTGTGGTCAACCATCTGCAGATCATGCCGTTGGTGGTAATGGTCAATGATCGGCAGATGAAAGCGGTGACTGCCGTTGATAGTGAAATGGCAGCAAGGCTGCAGCCGGGGCAGGTTGCAAAGGTCGGTGTTCATGGCAAATGGCTGCCGGGGGTAATCCAGTCCGTCGGGTTGGAGCCTTTGGCCGGTAGCGGTACGCCGCGTCACTATCGTCTAGTGGTCGGCTTCAAAACCCCGAAGGGGCAGCAGTTGCGTCTCGGTGAGAAAGCCGTGGTAAGAATCGATGGGTAAAGCGGTGCAAACAGCACACCCGGTCTGTGTTCGCTGTCTTGTGGCAGGCCGGGTGCAGGGGGTTTTCTTTCGGGCCAGCACCCGTTACGAGGCGCAGAGACGGGGCATCACCGGATATGCCAAAAATCTGCATGACGGCCGAGTCGAAGTGATTGCCTGCGGTGATCCAGAGGCAGTCAAAGAACTACGCGACTGGTTGCGCCAGGGGCCGGCCAATGCCGATGTTTCAGGTATCGCCTGTGAAAACCTCCACTTCCAGGAGTATTCCCACTTCTCAATCACCTAACCGCATAGTACACCGTCCACATGGACGGAATTGTGCTCAATCAGAAACTCAAGTTTCGGAATTCAACTCCTTTCCGTAGGCCGGTTCAAGCGTAGCGGAACCGGCGACCCGTATCATTCTGCCATAACCTGAATGCCCGATCCGCTACGCTTGATCGGGCCTACCGGCAGTTTGAACTCCGAAGCGTGAGTAGAAAGTTACTGCTGCTGAGGGGCTGCCGGGACGTCCACACTCCCATTGGTCGTATCGGTTGCGGTATCCTCCATCGGACGGAAGACCGCAGGTTTCCCGTTGGCCAGGGTAGCTGTCTGCTCCTCCTCCTTGAGGACAGGTGCGGTGGGCACCGCTGCTGATTCTTGAGCCACAGGCATAGGGGCCGGTTCCGGATAGCTGAGGGGTGCTAGAGGTTCCTGGAAAGCAGGAGCAGGAGACGGCTCTTTGGGGGGCTCAATCGGTGCGGGTTGTGATGCCACTGGCGCCATTGGCTCTGGCATCTCCATTGGTGGGGGGGGGATCTCACCAGTTGCTGCCGGTGGCATCGGACGATAACTGTATTCGGCCGGTGGAGTGTAATCGCTTTGCGGCGGCTGTGGTGGTGCGTAGCTGGGGTATTGCGGATAAGTTTGGCTGTTGCCGCTGGTTTCGTAGTCGTAACTCGGCGCATATTGCTGTTGAGGGGCAGTGTCATAGGTTGGCGGGTTATAGGCCGGCGCTCTGTAGACGGGTTGTTGCTCACTATATGGCTGGGTGGTTGTGTAGTCGCTGTATTGTTGCGGATAGCCGCCCTGAGGGGGGGCATTGTAGTAGCCGGAGCTGTTGCCATAGGGGGCATAGCCGCTGCCAGGCTGGGCGCCATATCCGTAGACCGGTGGGGACTGGTAGGCCGGTGCACCGCCATACCCGTATCCATATCCCTGGTTATAATTTGGTTGTTGTGCGGGATAGTAGGGTTCCCGGTAGCGTTCTTCACGCCGATTGGAATTGAACATGTTGTTCATGGGGTTTGGCGCCCCCTTCATCATGTTCATCGGATTTATATTGAACTGTTTGTTGTTGTTCTGGTTGTCGCCGCGATATGCCGGAGCGGCGTATTGAGGCGTTTGTGTGCCGTAGCCTTGAGCGCCATAAATCGGTTCGTTGTAGGCGGGCGCCTGCTGTCCCCTTGAGGATGGATTGTCGTAGTATCCCCCCTGCGTGGGATAGCCTTCGTCAGCCTGCGCATATGTCAGGCAGAACGTAGTGATACAGGCGGTGAGCCATAGTTCACGCTTCATTATTCACTCCTCTTTAGAGAGTTTTTCCGTTGATTCGGCGAAGACCCTAATATAAGCCCCAGTCGTGGTCGTGTAAAATTAGGGATTGCCCTAGGAGTTTCCCGAGTCAGGCTCATGTTGCTTCCACTACTTACCAACGGACATATACTGAAACGCTACAAACGCTTTCTGGCGGATGTCGAACTGGCCGATGGTTCCGTCGTAACCGCCCATTGTCCAAATACCGGCAGCATGCGTGGATGCTGGGAATCTGGAGCGCTGGTACAGATCAGCCACAGTGACAATCCGCGCCGTAAGCTTGCCTGGACGCTGGAACGGGTGGATATGGGCACGGGCTGGATCGGCGTACATACAGGCCGGACGAATCCGGTGATCAGCGAGGCGTTGCGTGAAGGGTTGATCCCAGGTCTGGAGGGGTACCGGAATGTGCGGACTGAAGTGACCTTCGAGGCACCGGGTTTTCCCCGTTCCCGCTTCGATATGTTCCTGAGTGATGGCCCGGCGGCGGATGTATGGGTCGAGGTCAAAAATGTCACGCTCTGGGAGGGGGATGAGTCGCTCAGTTTTCCGGATGCGGTCACTGCGCGGGGTTTGAAGCATCTTGAGCTACTCGCGGAGGCCTGTCGCCAGGGCTATCGTGGCGTGATGATCTATGCGCTCAATCGGCCGGAGGGGACGTGTTTCCGCCCAGCCGATGAGATCGATCCCGTATATGGAATAACGCTGCGCAGGGTGGTGGAGGCTGGAGTTGAAGTGGTGGCTGTGCGTATTCTGCACCTGCCGCAGGCGATGAAGGTGGGTGATCCGGTGGCGGTGGATTTGAGCTGAAATTATTTGAGGGGTCGAAAATCTGCGGGGATTTTCGGTTCAATAGCCGCTGGAATTGAACTCCACACCCTCAGGCATTTCCGGCAGTAGTTCCACGCCGCTACGGATTTCACCATCCGGCAACAGGGCGAGCCAGCGATAACCCGGGGGGGTGTCGGCAAGACCGAATTTGTCCTGGCCTGCGATGAACTGGATACAGGTAGAGGGCGAACCAAGCAGCAACAGGTTGTGGTAGTTGCGCTCAAATTCCTGGTGGATATGGCCGCATAGGATGCCTTTCACCTGTTGGTGTTTTGCCAGCAGTTTGAAGAGCGGTTCAGGATTGTTCAGGGCCATGCTATCCATCCATGCGCTGTCCACCGGAATCGGATGGTGATGCATGCAGATCAGCGTATGCTTGTCCGGGTGTTTTTGCAGTTCATCCTCGAGCAGTTCCAGCTGACTCTCATCGAGATGGCCACCGGGCTTCTTGGGGATGGTGGAGTCCAGAAAGATCAGTGACCAGCCTCCCTGCTGTGTGCTGGGAATGGTGGAGATGCCGTCCTGATTCAACAAGCGGGCCATAATTTCGGGAATGTCGTGGTTCCCGGGCAGGCAGAAGGTTGGCGCGCCGAATCCGGCAAACTGCTCCCTGAGCCGCCGGTAGCCGGTTTCAGAAGCGTCATGGACCAGATCGCCGGTGGCAAGGATCATGTCTGGAGTCCCCAGCTGCTCCAGTGCCATTGCGGAGACCAGGTTGAGTGTCTCCTGTGTATTCAGGCCGAGCAGACGTCGCGAGGTGTCAGCATAGAGATGACAGTCCGTCAGCTGTAGTACTTTCAGGCTGCCTTCAGGCAGGTTTTGGAATGTGTTGGTGTCTGCGGACATCGTTGAAGGTTGGTCAAGCCTTGAAAGTTCTGGTTGCCGGGCATACCCGGCGAACCCTTGTAAAACAGATTTTCAGTCTGATTATAGTAGTCTAATAAAATCTGTCGAAACAATGAAGCGAGTGCGCTTTTTATGAAAAATGTGCATTAGATTCTGTTTAATGTGCATAATTTAACTTTTTATTGCGAGTTTTAACGCTGATGTATGCCTGTTTTTTCCTTAAGGCCAGTTTGCCATGACCCTAAATGAACTCCGCTACGTCGTAGCTGTTGCCCGTGAGCGTCACTTTGGGCGTGCTGCGGAAGCCTGTTTTGTCAGCCAACCTACCTTGAGTGTGGCTGTGAAAAAGCTGGAGGCGGATCTGGGCGTCAGTCTGTTCGAACGTGGTCTGGGAGAAGTTACACTGACGCCGGCGGGTGAACGCATCGTTGTTCAGGCTCAGAGGGTGCTGGAGGAGGCTGGTTTCATCCGAACCCTGGCAATGCAGAGTAAAGATCAACTGGTGGATCCCTTGCGGGTCGGTGCCATCTACACCATTGGCCCCTACCTTTTTCCCCATCTGATTCCGGAACTGACCCGTCGGGCCTCCAGGATGCCGCTGGTCATTCGGGAAAACTTCACCGCAGTGCTGTCAGAGCAGCTGAAGCAGGGTGAATTGGATGTGGTTATCATCTCACTTCCTTATGATGAGCCGGGCATCCAGACTCGGCCACTCTATGATGAGCCCTTCTCCGTGCTACTGCCCGTAGCGCATCGGCTGACTGAGTTGGATGCCATCTCCACCGCCGATCTCAGCGAGGAGAGTGTGCTCTTGTTGGGTGATGGGCACTGCTTTCGCGATCAGGTGCTACAGGTTTGTCCGGGCTGTCTGCAGCCCAGTTCCAGTGAAGGCAGCCTGCAACGCAATCTGGAAGGGGGTTCTTTGGAGACTATCCGCTACATGGTCGCCGGTGGTATCGGGATAACCGTGTTGCCGGATACAGCAATCAACCCAAATCCTTCGTCGGATGAACTGGTCACCACCCGCCCCTTCAAGGGAGACCCCCCCTATCGCCGGGTCGCCCTTGCCTGGCGCAAGAGTTTTCCCCGTCCGGAAGCCGTCGATCTGCTCTGGGAGATGATACGGGCCTGCCCGATTCAAGGTATTTCTCTGGTCGATTAGTCGTCCCTGCAACCTCAACCCTCTCCAGAATTCCGGCGGTTGTTGGCCGATTCAAGCGTAGCGGAACCGGTAACTCCTGCGCCCTGCGGATTAGAAACTTGGGGATCACCTTTCATATTGTGAAC
Source organism: gamma proteobacterium endosymbiont of Lamellibrachia anaximandri (assembly GCA_016756835.1). Classification (GTDB taxonomy): domain Bacteria; phylum Pseudomonadota; class Gammaproteobacteria; order Chromatiales; family Chromatiaceae; genus QGON01. Next base: position 20,056 of record JAESPE010000017.1, read on the forward strand.
TGAGTCACAAAAAGTCACCGTTGGATAGGATTTTTCTTCCCTTCCTGTGTTATCTATTCCATCGCGAACCGGGAACGTTCGCTCAGGCAGGGATTTGATGCAGTGTCATCAAAGTGAAAAAACAGTACATGGACAGTATGAAAAAGAACAATATCGGACTGGATATTTTGGCCCTGCTTGCCGGTGTGGCTTTGGTTTTTGCCTTTGCCCCCTTTCATCTGCCGTGGCTGGCGCTGGTTTCCTTTGCTGCTCTGTTTCTGATCTGGAGCCGTTCAACGCCCCTACGTGCCGCATGGCGCGGTTTTCTCTTCGGTTTGGCCTTCTACAGTGTGGGGTTTCATTGGCTCTTCAGCACCCTGGGTGGGGTTGATGAGAGCTTTCTGCCGATACTCACTGTTGTCATGGCTGGTGTGGTCTTGGTGAATGTCTGTCTTCCCGGTATTTGCGGTTACATCCATGTCAGCTTGAGCCGACAAAGATCACCTTTGATTTCTGTTCTGCTGTTTGCCTCGGTCTGGACACTTGGCGAGTGGGTCAGAACATGGTGGATGAGCGGTTTTCCTCATTACATGGCGGGTTACGGCTTTATCGACACTCCGCTGGCAGGATTTGCCCCATACATTGGCGTTCTGGGTCTAACTTTTTTTGTTTTACTGGCGGGTGGTTTGCTGGCGTTGGTGTTGATCGGCCAGGGGAAAAAGATGAGGCTGTCAGCATCAGCCGCACTATTGTCGCTGTTCGTGTCAGGAACAGTTTTGGGTCATCTGGAATGGACTCAGCCAATCTCCCAGCCGCTTGAAGTACGCCTGATACATGGAAATCAGGATGAGGAGCGGAAGTTTCGGCGCTACAAGGTGATCGATACCATCGAACGCTATCTGGCGATGAGCCGGGTGGAGCCTCGTCCGGATCTTGTCTTGTGGCATGAGTCCTCAGTGGCCTACGACCTGAAGGGCGTCTACCGTTTTCTGGATGAGCAGGTGGACGGCTTGCGTGAAGCGGGAACTGAGCTGCTGCTGGGCAGCTATATCGAACGTGACGGCAAATCCTACAACGCCCTGTTTGTCGGCGCGGAACCAAAACTTCGCTATTTAAAACGTCACCTGATTCCCTTTGGTGAATTTACCCCCGACATCCCGCTTTTGGGCGATATGGGAGATATGCCCAATGTCGAGATGGACTCTCTGACAAGTGGACCGCCGGAGCAGGGACTACTGGAGGTGAAAGGCGTGCCGCTGGCCAGTTCCATCTGTTTTGAAAATCACTTCGGCAACGAATTACGGCACGACTGGAAAGATGCGCAACTACTTGTGCATGTGAGCGATGTGAGTTGGTTCGAAGAGACGTGGTTACCGGAGCAGGCCCTGCAGATAGCCAGAATGCGGGCGCTTGAGAGTGGCAAGCCTATGCTGCATGCCACCAATAAGGGGATTAGCGCCATTATCGGTCCTCACGGCGGACTCGTTGAGACCCGAAGCGGTGGAGAGAACTGGTTCGACGGCAGCATCCAGCCCAGGCGTGGTCAGACCCCTTATACGGCCTGGGGTGAGTGGCCTCTACTGCTATTGACGATCACTCCCCTGTTGCTTGCACTGGCGGCAAAGATACGGATTATTCGATATACGTCATTTTCAACGCATAAAACTTCGATGCCTATTGCGTCGATGGTTGAATGAATAAACAAAAATGGAAAAAGAGCATGAAGAGACCGATCGCAATTTTTGCAGCGAGTGTTATCTCCGTTATGACGGTGTTGGCTGTCGCCATGAATACCGGAGAGATAGAGCCAGTGTCAGTTGACGAAACGGTTTCACTGCCGGAACGAACATTACGCAATGTGGTAAAGGATTTCCTGCAGATTGAGGGTGATGCATCTGAAGGTCAGGCCAGTGAACTTGCTGTGGGTGAACTGCGAAAAGAGCGAGGCCGTCTGGTGGTGAATGACGTACTCCCCCCCGCAGCGGAAGCATTGCGAACATCGGTGGAAGAGATGCGGCTGGAGGTTGAACGGATCAACCAGGAAGCGGAGGAAGCGGAAGGCCGGGTGGGTGGCAAGGATGTTTACAGCAAAGAGACCGAGCAACTGCTTGCAGAAGCGGATCTTTTGATGGCGGAGGTCAGCCGGAAGTACGGCATTACACAAGGCGAAATCTTGGCATTGACAAACATACAGCCCGAGACAACCGACCCTGAACTGATCGAACTGAATAGTAAACTCGAACAACTCGATGATGAGATGATCGAACTGGAACGCCGCGCCGGCAGTTTCTGATAACGAAAAAACACAAAATTAAGGGAATTAAACTCATGGATATGAGGCTTACGGCCAGGTTTTCTGGTGTTTTCTGCGCATCATTGATTTTTCTTTCAAACGCGGCAGCCAATAGCGGGCTGGTCGGTTCCCTGGAGGGAGAGGCCCAAGTCAATCAGGGTACCCTCGACTACACATTGCCGGTTGATCTGCCGGAAGGGCCGAATGGACTGGCGCCGGGATTGTCTATCAGCTACAGCCCACGTAATCCCAATGGTGTCTTGGGTATCGGTTTTAAACTGACTGGTGAGTCCGCCATTACCCGCTGTCCGGCCAACAAGGAGATCGACGGTGAACGGGGTGGCGTGGGATTTGATAACAGGGATCGCTACTGCCTCGACGGACAGCGGCTGATCGCCATAGCAGGTCAGGATGGTGAAGATGGTACTGAGTACCGCACCGTTGCAGAGAGTTACGCAAGAATTGAATCTCATGGGGCACTGGGCAGTGGGCCGGAGCGCTGGACGGTTTGGAGCAAGCAGGGTTATATCCTTGAGTACGGCGACTCATCATATACGCGAACTTCTGCAGCCGGACGGGATGAACCTGCCGCCTGGAAACTCAGTAGCCGGCGTGACCGTTTTGATAACCGGATTCAATACCATTATCGCAAAGATGGTGGGTTGAGTGTCCCGGATTTTATCGAGTACAGCGTGCATCAGGTCGAGTTTGAATACGAATCCCATCCCGATAACCTCAGCGCCTATCAGTTTGGAGAAAGGCGTGATTTGGGACTTCGGCTTGCTTCTCTGAATATCCTGAGTGATGGGGAAAAACTGCGGGAGTATCGTTTCAGTTACGAAATCGACGAAACACTGCCCTTCAGTCGTATCAGTGCCATCCAGCTTTGCGATGGCCTGGGTGAGTGCAGCCCTCCGACCCGGTTTGAGTGGAATGAAAATACCGGTTTCGACTTTTTCAACGATCCCTCTATTCTGACCGGCAATACCTTCTCCTCTTTTGCACTGGGAGATCTGAATCAGGACGGACTGACTGATCTCTGTTATCTCAACCAGGGACTTCATTGTGGTTTGAGTAGTGGCGATCGTCCAACCGGATACTCGAAATGGGTGGATCGGCTTGATGCAAAACATTGGCATAAGCCCAAAATCTCTGGGACTTTGATGTTGCTGGATCTCAACGGCGACATGAAATCGGATTATTGTATTCAGGACAATTCCGGCATCATGTGCGGATTGAGTGATGGTCAGAGGTTCAACAATAGTCACTACTGGACCAAGTCGTTCAATCTCAGAGACACCCTGCGTTTTTCCGATATCAATAGTGATGGCTATGTGGATATCTGTAAATTTGGCAACGATGGTGTCAGTTGTGTACTGAATAAGAAAGGTAAAAGGTTCGGCCCTCCTGTGACGCTCTCAGAGAGTGGCTGGCCCGCTGGCAGTGACGATATCAAGAACAACACCCTGAACTTTACCGACATCAATGGCGACAGCCTTATCGATATCTGTGGCGCAGACAGCCAGGGTTTCCGTTGCGCCCTCGGCCTGGGGGTCGATGCGGATAATATGCCGCTGTTTGGCGAGAAAGAGATTTGGTCTGCGGAATTTGGCCGCCAGTGGGCGAACAAAAGCTTTGCCGGTACCTTTCGCTATGGCGATCTCAATGCGGATGGCCTCTCGGATATCTGCTTTCGTCAGTCGCGCAACTATACCTGCGCGATCAATACCGGAAAGGCCTTTACGCCACTCAAAAAATGGGCGGACGTTACCTATGAGTGGGGCACGGACGAGGATCTGGAGAAGAATCATAACGACAACAGTCTGAATCTGCTGGATATCAACGTGGATGGACGAGCAGATGTCTGTAGCGGCTCAGGAAGCGAAGCCTTCAGTTGTGCGTTGAACAATGGTGAAGACTTCGACGTCATGCGAAAGTATGCGAGCCTGAAGCCGAGTGTGGACGTCATGACTTTGTATGACGGCACCAAGGTCATGCCGAAAGAGAACCCGTTGCGTATGACCGACATCAACAACGATGGATCGCCGGATGTATGTTACCGAAGTTACAAGGGTATCAACTGTACCATCGGCAACGATAACATGGCCAACCTGCTGGCAGCGGTTACCACCGGCTACGGTGCGCGCACGGAATTCGAATATGGCCGCCTGAGTGATGAGGATCTTTACGAGCGTTATGAGGATGCAGTAGCGCCCGTATTCGATATGCAGGGTGTCACCAGAGTGGTGCGCAGTATATCCTCCTCCGATGGCATTGGCGGTATGAACCGCATCAGTTACCACTATGCCGGGCTGAAGACCCACAAAGATGACGGCAGTCTTGGGTTTGCCGAAGTCAGCAGCCATAACCACACTACCAACAGAAAACATATTACCCGCTATTATCAGCTTGGTGATTTCAGTGGCCGGGTACGGGAGATAGAAGAGCTTGTCGGTGATGTAGTCATTCTCAGGAACAGGCTGACCTATCGCGAAATGCAGATGGTCTACGACAATGTCGTCAGTGTGCAACCCCATACCCAAGTGCTGGAACACTATGAACTGGATGGCAGCCGCATCAAAACCGAACAGACCAACCATGCGGAGTACGATGAATATGGCAATGCGCTACGTATGGTGGTGGAGATCAACGGGGCAAATGGCGACTTTGTCAGAAAGGAGACCAGTAGTGTCTACCGCAACGATGAGTTTGCCTGGCTGATCGGCAAGCCGCTCAACGTGGAGGTTACCCACTCCACTCGTGATGGTACGCTGACTCGCTCGACCAGTTTTGATTATGATCACGTAAGCGGTGTTTTGCGAAGTGAGGTTATTGAACCGGGCAGCAGCCTCAGCCTGTCCAGTGAGTTTGAATACGACGAATATGGCAACCGTACCGGCACTTTTCTGAACGGGCAGGGCGTGCAACCGCGCCACTCATCTGCAACCTATGACAGCTCAGGACGTTTTCCTATCCGGGGCGCCAATGCCCTGGGCCACCGGGAAACCATCGAATACGATCTGCGCTGTGGTCTGCCGGTCAAACAGACCGGCCCCAACGGCATAAGCACACACTGGGGTTACGACACTCTCTGCCGTAAAATAACGGAGCGCCGCGCAGACGGCACAGAGACCCGCTGGGCCTACGAATGGAGTGACGGCGCCAACGCCGGTCTTATCTTTGATGACTTCAGCGTCTACAAGATCACAGAGCGTGCTACCGGCGCACCCCCAAAGACGGTCTACTATGACGCCCTGAATCGTGAGGTGAGAACCGTCACCCGTGGTTTTAACGGCAAGAATGTCTACCAGGACAAGCAGTACAACGCAAAGGGACAGATCATAGCCGCCACCTTGCCATACTATGAGGGTGAGTTCCCCGGCGCGAACTCATACTGGGTCACGAGCGAGTACGACGAGATGGGCCGGGTGGTGGTGCAGAACAAACCCTCCGAGACTGGCCATATCCCCACCTACTACAGCTACCAGGGATTGACCACCACAGTGATCGACCCGGAGGGCCGCGCAAGGGTGGTAACGAAAAACCTATTGGGCAAGGATGCGGAGGTCGTGGAAGCGGGGATCTCGACTATTACCTACTCCTACGATCCGATTGGCAACCTGATTGGAACAGACACCAACGGACTCATCATCCGCAATCGCTATGACAACCGTGGCAACAAGATCTCTATGGACGATCCCTCAATGGGACACTGGACGTATCGCTACAACGCCTATGGTGAATTATTACGTCAGCAGGATGCCAAGGGGCAGGTGGTCAAACAATCCCACGATTTGCTTGGTCGTTTGGTCAGGCGTGAGACCGCAGAGGGGGTTGCAACCTGGGAGTACGATACAGCCGAAAACGGTATCGGAAAACTCGCCCGAACCACATCCCCCGGCAACAGCCGTTCGGTTGAATACGACGCACTTGGTCGAGCGGTATCCACCGAGACAAAAATAGGAGAGAAAAGCTTTACCAAACAGGTTGCCTACGATAACCAGTCCCGCCCCGTCAAAGAGACCTTCCCTGATGGTATAGAGATCGAACGGGTCTACAATCAAGACGGCTATCTAAAAACCGTGCGCATGCCGAAAAATCAGGTGTGGGATTACGATTATATACGGCTTGAAGAGTCGTTGAGCGCTTTCTTGAAGGAGATCTATAAGCTTGAGGGACACAAGGCCTCCTCTCAACGCCAGGCTGCAGCACTTGTCGAAAAATCTGAAACGATCAGGGCGCTTGAATTGGCTGCGCTTAAGGCTGAAAAACAGGCTGAGAACGACTTGGTTCGGCTTGAAGCGACAGCAAGCAAGTTATTGACAAAAGCCAGTCATTTCCAGAGCCAATCAGATTATTATGCCAAGGAAGCCAGCAGACTCTGGCGCGTGTTTGGCAATGCCTATTTTAACTATTCGAAATCATCGGGAGGGAAAGCCTACTACAAGTATTCCTATTGCAGTGCATACGGGAGGAAAGGAAAGTGTGCGAGTTATGGATCAACGACTGAAACAGTGAGTTCATCCTGGCTGCCAAAACCGCAAGATTGTGGTTGGAAGGAGTACGATCCGTGGAATGTCTCCGGAATCAGCCGATTTGAGATAAAGGTTCAGGAGGCAAAGCGGACCGGGAATACCCGAACGAGGTGGGTCCAAAATAAAGACCCTGAGATGTTTGGCCTCGTCCAGGTCCATGAAGCGAAATGGTGTGAATCTGGGCCACCCAAGCAGATCAGGCTCTCGAGTCTCTATTCAAAACATGCGAAGAGCACTAAAGCCCAATCAGAAAGGTTGTCAAAACTGGCCGCCGAAAAAAACCAAGAGGCTGAAATCTATCGCACCATTGAACAGAACTCCCGTCGGGATGCTGAGCTGTATGCCAGACAGGCAAAAGAACTCTATCTGCAGGCTAGGGAGCAGGCAAGCATTGCCCGAGAATTCATGGATAAGATCGAAGATTATCAGGCTTCGATGGACACCATCGAACGTCAACTCGACGAACACAACAACAGCGATGAGTATGTCACCCTCTGGTCAGCTACCAGCCGTGATGCATCAGGCCATCTGAAAGGAGAATTCACCGGTAACGGCTACCTGACCCAGCGCATCTTCGATCCCTACAGCGGCCGTCTCAAGGAGATCCAAACCGGCGTCGCAGAGAACGACCCGATCCGCAATCTGCACTACAGCTACGACAACGCCGACAACGTCACCCAGCGTGACGATGGAATCAACGGTATTACAGAGAGCTATCAGTACGACACTCTAGACCGGCTTCAACAGGCAAGCTATTACGACGCCGGTACCAGCGTGAGTGAAAGCCTCAGCTACAGCTACGACGTAAACGGCAACATCCTGCACAAATCCAACACAGGAACCATGTCGTACGATCAGGGCAACCGCATCCTCACACTCAACCGCAACAACGGTACCTATGAAGACTACGCCTATGACGCCAATGGAAACATGGTCTCCGGCAGTGGACGTGAGATCGAATGGACCTCATTCAACAAGCCATCGCGGATAAAAACAAAAGACGCTGATGTCAGTTTTGAATACGGTTCAGACAACAACCGTGTAAGCAAACAGAGCCTCGACAAACAGGGGCAAGAAACCACCTGGTATGTCGGAAAAGGCTACGAGATAATCACTGCAGTGGACATGGATGGCAATCACATAGAACGTAAGAAACACTTCATCTACGCCGATGGAGAGGTCATTGCGATCCAGGTCAGAACCATCGAAAACGGTCAGAAGCAGGCAGACCAGACTCGCTACCTGCATAAAGATGCATTGGGCAGCGTCGATACCATTACCGACTCACACGGCGCAGTCATAGCACGAATGGGCTATACACCCTTCGGCCAACGTCAAGCGGTCAATGGCCAGGAAATCGACCAGTCGTTCCAGCGCAAACTGACCAACCGGGGCTACACCGGCCACGAACAGATCGACAACATCGGCTTGGTCCACATGAACGCCCGGCTCTACGACCCCGAGATAGGGAGGTTCCTATCAGCGGACATCTACATCCAGGAATCGGGTCTGTCACAGAACTTCAACCGCTACATCTACGTGATGAACAACCCGCTGAAGTACAACGACCCCAGTGGCCACTTCATCAACTTCATCATCGGTGCGATCATCATGATCGTCTCGCAGTTCATCGACAATCCCTACATCCGGATGATAGGCATGGTTGTAGGAATGGCGATGATGGGGGGAGCATTTGGAGGAGCACAACTCTTTACTGCTAGTGCTAATGGAGCGGCAGCCAGTGGTTCTTTTGTTGTTGCAACCGGAAATGCCACTGCAAATGGGATAATTGCAGGAGCGTTAAATGGAGCTGCTATAGGTGCTGTAGTGGGCGGCGCAACGACAGGAACGCTGACAGGTGCGTTGAAAGGGGCTGCGTTTGGTGCAATCAGCGGTGCCGCTGCGGGGTATATCGGGCATGGTAATGGAGGAGATGCTCTATTCAATAGCAAAGAAGTCACGGCATTGGCTCATGGAATCTCACAAGGTGCCATCAGCGAAATGCGTGGTGGTAAATTTAAGAGTGGGTTTGTAGGAGCGTTTATAGCACACATGTCACCTGCGACAAGGTGGGCAAAGACCAATGCGGTACCAATGCCAATTCGCACTATGACTGCCGCCGTGCTCGGAGGGCTTGCATCAGCGGCAACGGGTGGTAGTTTTTCGGATGGAGCGTATCATGCAGCTATGGTGCATTTGTTTAATAGTGAAGGGGCTATTACCTCAATGACAAAAAACAAAGATGGCCATTGGCAAGTTATTGATAGTGCGGCAAATGATGCTGCCGGGTTAAATCCATCTACATCTACACATTCGTGCGCAGAGGGAGGTGTACAAGGCTGTGCTGTGACAGCGACTATCCTTGGGGCTGGTGATGATGTTTCAACAGAAGTAATTGAATCAGTAGGAGCTGTTGAAGGATTTTATGATGAAGTTGTTGAAAATGGGGTATCTAAAAGCTGGTATTACAAACCATTGAAGTACATTGGTACTTGGAGTATTCGATATAGAAACAACTTAGAAGTGTGTAGAAATACTTGTGGAAAGCAGGCATGGGAACGTTGAGAAAATTGATAATAGGATACCTGCTTCTTTATATCGGGGTTTTATTGCTTCAGATTGTTTCAAATATTGCAATAGATGAAGTGACATTAGATGCTGCAGGAGTTTGGTTCTTAAATATAATCGCAGTACTTATATTAATTAATTATTTATGGATGTCATTACGTGTTCCATTACTAATTGCTGGACTTATTAGTGCTTTTCTTGGTTATGTGACTTTTATAGGTACTATGCCGATTTTCGATGCCATGCCGATGGTTTTCTTTTCCATGATAGTGATATATTTACCAATGCCATTATTAATTATACTAGGTGCAGCAAGTAAGAGATTTCGCTTGATTATGCAATCAATAGGGTCAGACTCGATTAAGCAATAGGGTCAGACTCGAATGATAATATGAGAAAGCCTATACTCTACCAATGGCCCGACTGCCCCGCTTTGTACTGCCCGGACATCCACAGCATGTTATCCAGCGAGGTAACAACAAAGAACCGATCTTCTGTCAGGCTGCAGATCATCAGTTTTATCTTGGGATCAATAGGGTCAGACTCGAATGGCACTTACTTAAGCTTCTTCGGATGCCCGTATTTTCTCACTTTTTCACGTGCCTGTGGCCTTGGAACGGTGAGCAAAGGGTATGCTTTTGGCCTTCTTTTCACTGCCCTTGGCTCGATTCTCCCGGATCGATTCCCAACTCGTTGCTGCGCCATCAACAAACATAGTGCGCCTATCTGTTCATCACTCGATGAATCTGCCTTTTGGCTCCATACTAACCACAATTGCAGGCAATGCTTGAAGCTGATTTCCCGCGGCATAATTCGGGCGTAAAAGGCCGCTTGCACCATGAGAAGACGGATCAGGTTGTAAGCCAGTAAATAGATCCAAATTTCCTTTAGAGCCATTTCCGGAGTCTTACAGCTGAGGATATTCATCCCCATCGTCTCCTTGATGTGGCGAATATCCAACTCGACATCCCAGCGTCGCTTGTAGAGTGTTTTCAGCTCTGTTTTACAGGCGGTTTTCGGGCAAAGCATCGTGGTCACCATGATTTTACCGCCAGTCTTGAATTCCCGCACCGTAAGGGTCTCTGGCGCGGCCTGGTAGGCGGCTTCACTCATCCAATCAGGTTTTCGTTTCGGTTTTTTGATCGTGATCAGATGGTCCCGTTTTCCAAGCCGCTTACCACAACGAAAGTCAGTTACGCGCTTTCTGGCACCCAACTGCTCCATCAAGATATCTACGCCTTGCTCTCGCATGGCAACAATGAAGAAGAAAGTTGGAAAGAAGGCGTCGCCCATGAGAATGTCCCCCGACTCCAGGGTTCCTTGGATAGACCGCAAAAGCGTTTGCTCATCTCCTCCCTTGCCATTGAAACGGCCAACGGCGGCATTCAGTAAGGCTCCACTGGCGAGGGAGGTAATCCCGACCACGCGGCAAATGGGAAAACCCAGACCCGTTTTTTGTCCTCGCTGTTGAGGGTAGGCCGCTTGATTCTTGGGGGTGTCCGGCATCGTCACTGTAGTGCCATCAACCAGTCGAACTCGACGCCCCTGCCAATGCCACTCATCCGGCAGATGTTGTTCAATTTGTTGACCCAGATAACGCGTTAAGCCAGCGACCATTTCCAGCGGCAACCGTTGTCTTGCCCGACAATAGGCACCAGTATGTGTGCTACAGGTAGGAAGACCGGTTATCAGACGGTAAACCGCGGCCTGGTTGACGGCATGCTGGCAGGATCTGTCTGCACTGAGCGCCTGGGTGACAAACATGGCGAGGGTTTCCGTCGGCGGAAAGAGCCTTTCCCGGTGGTCGGGTAGTCGCTTTTCGACCTCATCGAACAAAATATCGCTGGTGAGTAGGTTAAAAGTGCTTTCGCAGTTACTTTCGCTCCGCTGTTGCTGGATAAAACGATGTTGGGCATGAACTGAACTGGCGGTATGATGCATGATGACCGGTCCCTGATGTGGGTGGATTGTTTGGCGATGAAAAGCCTAACATTACACCGGTCATCTTTTTCAATCATTTCATGATGTTGCGCTTAAGTAAGTGCCATTCTACTCTGACCCCAAATATTTCAAATATTTTTTTTAAAATATCCAAGGCTGATACCCGCAATCTTATCTGGATCGATACCATGATAGATATGCTTACAGAATCCTACGGCCTGGAGAGCTTGAGCGTATCCCAGGCTATCCAGGTACTTGTCTCTATCGGCGCTCTTCAGGCGCAACTGCGCAGCGTTGCGGACATAGTCGCTAAAAGAATTTGCAGCCAAGTCTTCCAGTAGTTGGCGATTTTTAATCGCCGAAAAAGCAGCTCTCTGCTGAAAATAGTCTTGCGATTCGTTTATATAGATAACAAGTTTGCTTTTATTCTGAACAGCAACATAGGCATTTATTGCTATCTGCTCGTCTTCCCAGGCCCATGACTTACCTCCCGACTGTGACTTGGCTATCTTTATTAAAGTACCGTCGTCTGTAATTTTACGAATCGCCGTTAGCTTGACAGGTAAGTCAGGATCCTCAAGAGCAATCTTTATCAGGGTATTCTGATCCTCAATTTGGCCAAGCGCATACATTCTCGCATTGGAACTTTCATTCTGCATTACGATTTTCTTCAATAGTCCAACATCGCTGATTTTGGAAATGACAGAGGCCAGGCGCGACCGATCCTCGAAGCCATTAGCGTTGAAATAGGAACCCGACATGACAAGTGCAAAAAGATAATTAGGATCAGTAAGCTTTTCGAACGCAAGACCAGAACTACAGGCCTTGCCCGATATTATCTCCGCCAAATAAGCTTGGTTAGTCAGCCTTTCCGTAGCGGCTTTGCTCACCTCGTGGTGATTATCCTTGAGTGCAACCTCCCGCAACACATCTTCATCATCTATCAGTTTTGTAGCGGCCAAGCGAACCTCAGGATATTCTGACCTCAACGCAAGCGCTTGAACCTCTTGTTTGCTGCGGACAACTTCCAAAAGACGATCAATCACCCATACATATCGTCCAGTGATGACATCCAATCTGAATGAAAAGCACTCGCCCATACGCACTGATGGCTTGTCGAACAAGTTATCGATTACTTTTTCCAGAAGAACCGGATCCTCAATCCCATTCAGTGCCGCCTTTATTAAATCGTCCGCAACCAAATACCTATACCCAGCGACCACAGACAGATTATCCTGGTCAAGTAAATTCTCGACAATATAGATCTTCAACAACTGGAGATATTTGTCTTTGCTTGATAGTACTCTTCGGCGCAGGAACTCTTGGTCTTTTATGTGTTTCGCAGCAGCAATTTTCTGCATGACAGTGATTGCGCCATCCTTGACATCGCGATCTACAATTTCTTTTAGCCGTGCCTGATCGCTTATCCTTTCTATAGATTCCACAGTAGGCATTTGCTGACACCCATACAATGCAAATAAACAGGTAATTGGCGTCATGACAAAGAAAAACACGAATATATTTCTAATTATTTTCATGAGTTTCTCCTTATTGTTAATTACACCCTATTTAAAAAGCAACCAATCAAAGCGTTCAGAGTTCTTCATTCACGTTGATTCATAAGAGGAAATTCAAAAATAGATTTTCCCTTTGTTAAATCAGTAACTTCCTGAAGTATTTCTATAATATCGGAGTTCTCGCCTGCCCATCGGAGTGCAGTATCTCCAGCACTATTGATAATGTTTGGGTCAGCACCTGCTTCAAGAAGAAGCTTTAATGCTTCTATATGGCCATTTCGTGCAGCCATCATAAGTGCGGTATTTATTCCATTATGAGCATTGGAATTTGCTCCCTTATGGATTGCAGCAGTGATTTCTGCAAGATTTCCACCTTCTGATGCGTAAAAAAGTGTTTCATCTAAATACTCATTAATCATTGTTTCTTTTATGTTAAGATCGATTTCAGCTGCATCTCCTTTTTTGCTTTCTTTTTCCCACTTGCATTGTTCTGTAACCATATCCAAAAGCCAATACCAGCCTGAATTTTCGTTACTGTTCAGCTTCAATTCTTCAGCGGTTGGCTGTAGCTTTCCGATGCATTTGAACTCAGCGGGAAGTGGTTTTGTAACCCAAATTAATTCGGTTTCACCATTCCAATTCCCGAAGGTCTTGCGCAACGGCTCTCTCAGTTTTGGTTCGGAAATATCTGGTTGTGATGTTCCCATCCAAGCTGTCAGGGTAACGAGAACGCCATTTTCCGTTACTTCCATCCAATCATTCAGATGTCGTTTGGCTGGATCGCCTCTACGAATCACTCGACACGCACCAAAGAGACCATCTTCAATAGGCATCATAAACACGTCTCCGCCAGAGTTTCGCTCGTTAGGCTGAGGCATCTCGTCTTTCACCGTGTCTTTAATATGACTCGATACAACTGCACCTTTGCTAACGAGAAAATTTTCGATATTTTTGTGGCCACCCTTCAATGCCATATGCACCGGAGTATTACCATACTTGTCAGATATATTTAAATCTGCGCCTTCTTGTATAATAAGTTTTACAATATTTTCAAAGCCTTGCATCGACGCCCACAGAAGCGCAGTCTTTCCAAGACTATCCACCGCGTTCACATCAGCGCCTTTGATAATAAGCAGTTCTGCAATGTTTCTGCGTTTAAACTCCAGAGCCTTGTGCAGTGGGGGATTAGCATGTTTATTTACGGCATTTATATCAGCACCTTTTCCAATGATAAACTCAGCAATATCATTATGGCCTTTGATTAATGCCCAATTCAGTGGGGTGTCTCCATTCTTGTTCGTGTGATTTACATCGGCGCCTTTATCAATGAGTATCTTAACGATTGTATTGTGGCCATTCTTTGAGGCGATGTGCAGCGGAGCATTACCATCCTTATCAGTTATATTTATCTGGACCGTTGGCGAGAGGCTGAAAAATAAGAATCTCGGCGCTATCAGACTCATCACTTCATTAAGATGCCCCGATTCACATGCTTCAAAAAGTCTTTCATTATTAGTCATTCAAGCCACTCTTCCACGCAAAAATCACATATTCTCTAATATGTAAATACTCCACCGGCTAAAAGCCGGATTGAAATAATAGGGACAGACCACCGTTTATTATGGATGGCAGATGAAAAACCGTGGTCTGTCCCTTATTGTTCCCGGCAAACCTTACAGTGTAGTCATACTCCCAACCGTCATTGTCCCACGGGTGATATGTAATAGGGTTCGTCATCGAAGGAACGATCTTCGCACATGTTTCAAGTTCCGCCAGTACTTTCGCAGAGAGGGGGCCACTCGGGTACTTCAGGAGAAGAGCATCGTAAACAGCTCTGGTGTTTATTCTTTTCACTTTTTCCCATTCAAGTACCTTAAGCCGGGCTGCTGCGTCCGAGCTGTGTCTGCTGCTTGGATACGCGCTGAGGAACTCTTCATAAGAGTGGATCATGTCGAATAACGTTGCCTCTTTCCAACGAAACTCTTCAATCCTCTGCTTGGCTTCGTCGACGTGCCTACCGTCGCTGTTGTGTTCCACGTATTGCTTGAATCCCAGAAGACTGTTTCGGGCTACGGCTTCCTTCCAGTGCAGCGACTCGACCTTCAACCTCGCACTGACTGCATGCTCACTGTCAGGATGCCTCTTTAGGAACGCGTTGTAGGCCTGGATTTTGTCGGTTGACATTGCCTCTTGCCAGTGCAGCGACTCAATACTCTCCCTGGCCCTGACTGTATAGTCACTGTCAGGATGCTTCTTGAGGAACGCTTCGTAGGCTTGGGCTTTGTCGGTCGACACTGCCTTCTGCCAACGGGTATCTACCGTTGCACATCCGGCCAACACCAGTAGTAGGAATGTGGATATTGTACATTTCGCCGTATCCATTATGAGTTCATTCTCCTTTTCGCAAGGCAGTGGTCTGTCCCCTGTAACGCCCTTTAGCGAAAACCACAATAGGAGTAAGGATAGCACGTTGGTAACAAATTGGTGGCGGCTGTAACACGGAAAAATGGGACGAGAAGAAGCAGCAAATGAGCAAGAAAACGCAGTTTATTTTCGGGTTTTTTCGGGGGTCTAAGAAAAAAGGGTTACGATTTATCGTAACCCCTTGATTTTATTGGTGGGCCATGAAGAATTCAAACCTTCGACCAATGGATTAAGAGTTATACGGACAGATTAATAGTTTCAATAATTTGGCGTTGTTTATTTTCGAGGTTTTCCAGGCGCTATTTTCGCTTATCCCACCGCGCCATTCCCAACCGAACATCGATGTGCGTGCGCCCCATATACCGACCAATGCCGTAGCGATCTGGGAAGCGACCCTCAAGGTAGTCGGCGACAGTATCCGCAGGCACCCCGCTAATCCAGAAATCACAGGCGATGCCCTTGGTGTGCTTCGACCCTGCAGCAGCACCATTAACGGTACCGTTGTATCCAGAACAGCGGTTGCCGGAATTGAAATGGACTACCAAACGATGACCGACAACCGCTTCAAAATGCGAAACGCAGTCTTCGATCACACCGGCAAGCTCCAGATCGACAGTATCAAACCCGCAGCCGCAACGGCATGCAAGCTCATGACGGCTGATATGAGAAGTCAGATTACCCAATACTTCGTCACCCAACGCTCGACCAGCCCCTTTACCCCTTCCGTTGCAGCCGGACCACCGAATTAGAACAGCAATACGACACCAACCAACGCATTATTTTCAGCCGCATGACCCGCCAGCATGGCACTTACACGTTCCCACTTCGCAGGATCACCGGCCAATGCGGCATAAGCGCCCAGCACCACTGATGCCAGGTGTTCGGTTGCCCAGATACCTGTCACCATCAAGGCGATGACACGGCGCGCCAGGCGGCTTCCCGATATCGATTCAAGCCAGGTCATGTAGACTCGAAATCCTTCAGAGCGCACCTTCGCTGCATCAACGGCCTTCTCTTCATCGGTGTAGAACAATTTGTCGGCAGCGCTGGAAATGCCGTCGACGATAGCTTCTCCCGCTTTTGAAGAGCCAAAAAGCGATCCAAGAAAAGTAAACATGCGTGATTCTCCTTCCCAGGAAAGATGTAATTTGGATACTGTGTGGTAGGCATTGCGCCAAGACGGCACAACCTGAATGGAAGCCTAAGCTCAGCACCAGTCCCTCAAGGGTCCGGGCGCCTTTCTCTTTATTTCTTAGTTTCCAGGGAAACAGTGGTGGTATATCCACCCTTGAGCGCGTGAGTCACTCGCTGAGCAACCCAGGTACCGTCACAACGCCATCCATAAAGCCAGCGCTGTCACACGTCCACCAGAGCACGCTGACGGCATTCGAAAGAGATCAGCAGGGTGTCATGGCTATCCAGTACCGTCGGGCGCGCTTCTCGCACCGTGATCGCTGCTCTGAACTATGCGGCTTGGTATTGCGTGACAGGAATTCGCCCTGGCTGGCGACTGCAGGCCCAAAGATCGACGCACCGGACTGAAACGACCAGCGACCGCCCTACCGCCGCGACTGGGTCGAACAGGATCAGCTCACCAAAGCACTAGGCTAAAAGCGATCGCGTCACATGGTTTGCAACGCAATCGCCAGACCAGTCATTGATGGCCAGCGCGACAACGGGTCAGACCTGGTCTTTACAGGCCCAAAGGGTAAACGGATCGGTCGGCTGAATACCAGCGGATGGCAGACATCATGGAAGAAGGCAGGTTTACCCACGGAGGAATGAAGAAAGGAGTTCATAACCTTCGCCAGTGCCCCAGGCCTGGCAAAATTGCTCGAAGAAGCCAAGAAAGTGAGACGCGAAACGACGCCGATTCTTCGGCCCGTCACACAAAACGTCACAAAAAAAAGATAACGGCCGCCGAAGCGACCGTAAGTCTTTGAATATATGGTAGCAAGGGGCAGATTTGAACTGCCGACCCCCGCATTATGAGTGCGGTGCTCTAACCAACTGAGCTACCTTGCCAATGTTATTGCCGCAGAACACTGCGAAGGCCCGGAAGAATACTGATGCAACCAAATCATGTCAACTGCCTGGCATTTTTCAGACATTAAAACGGAAGTGGATGACATCCCCATCCTTGACCACATACTCCTTGCCTTCCGAGCGCAGCCGCCCGGCATCTCTGGCGCCCTGTTCGCCCCTGAACTCGACAAAATCGTCGTAAGCAACGACCTCGGCGCGTATGAAACCCCGCTCAAAGTCAGTGTGAATCACGCCGGCCGCCTGGGGCGCCGTCGCGCTGGCAGAGATAGTCCAGGCTCGCACCTCTTTTTCACCTGCGGTGAAGTAGGTCTCCAGACCCAGGAGATGATAGCCAGCCCGCACCACCCGATTCAGTCCCGGCTCATCCAAACCCAAATCCGTCAGAAACGCCTCCCGATCTTCCTCGTCCAGCTCTACGATCTCCGCCTCGATAGCAGCACAGACCGGCACCACATCGGCACCCTCAGCTTCTGCAATCTCACGAACACTGTCCAGATGCGGATTGTTCTCGAAGCCCTCTTCATCGACGTTGGCGATGTAGAACACCGGCTTGAGGGTGAGCAGAAACAGATCCCGCAGTTCCAGTGACTCATCGTCCGAAAGCGCCATGGAGCGTACCGCATGGCCTTCATCCAGGTGATCACGAACGCGCTCCAACAGAACCTTACGCGCCAGTATTTTTTTATCTCCGGTCTTCGCCTGGCGGGCAGTCTTGTCCAGTGCCTTCTCAACGGATTCGAGATCAGCCAGCGCCAACTCCGTATTGATCACCTCAATATCTGCCAATGGGTTGATCTTACCGGCGACATGGACCACGTCGTCATTCTCAAAACAGCGCACGACTTGGGCAACTGCATCGGTCTCGCGGATATTTGCCAGGAATTTATTTCCCAGCCCTTCACCTTTGGAGGCCCCGGCAACCAAGCCGGCAATATCGACGAATTGCATTGTGGTGGGAAGAATATTCTGCGGCTTGACGATTTCGGCAATCACATCGAGTCGGGGATCAGGCAGGGGAACCACCCCTACATTGGGATCGATAGTGCAGAACGGATAGTTTTCCGCCGCAATAGTCGCTTTGGTCAGTGCATTGAAAAGGGTGGATTTGCCGACATTCGGCAGGCCCACGATGCCGCATTTAAATCCCATGGTCTGATATCCCGCTAAAAATTAGCGGCAAGGATACCGGAAAGATTCAACGGGTTTCCAGTCGAATTGAAATTACTGGATAGTAAACAAGGCGGAAAAATTGGCAATTCTCAGGATATCCTGGATCGCTTCATTACCATTTACCAGCACCACACTGCCCGGCTTTTTACTGCTATGCTCCCGCAACTGCAGCAACATCCCCATCGCGGAGCTGTCCATATATTCTGCATGGGAGAGATCCACGATATATTCCTTCTCACCTTTTGGCTGTTCCTTGTAGGCCTTGATGAAATCCTGGTGAGTTGAAAAATCAAACCTTCCGGTAACGGCAATCGTCACCTTTGAACCGTCACTTGAAAGAGACTTGTTAATCGACATATGTCCTCCTGTAACCCAGCCTAAGCTGCCTGGGGTCTTTCTAGTTTAAAAAGATTTTCAAAATGCGAGATGTTCAGAATCTGTCCGATCTCATCATTGAAGCCAACGAGCGTAATATCCGCTTTATCTCCACCCGCTCGCTCGCGCAGCACCAGCAACATACCCAAGGCGGAACTATCCATATAAGGGACATTCGACAGATCGATCTCATAGCAACGGTAAGGGGCATCCTCTATCGTATAGGTATTGCGGAAATTCGCATGCTGCGAAAAATCAAACCGCCCATTGATCGATATCCGGACAAGCCGTCCATCACCTGAAGTTTTTGCAATAATCGACATAACTTTCCAACAAATACATCTGTGAGCTGACGGCCCCACTACCCGGCCCCGTCAACACTAAAATAACTCCACATCACCCTCGTCCATGGATGTCTGATCCACCGGCTTGTGCGCCTGTTCCTGCGAGAATTCTTCCTGAATCATGACCCGCAACTGCCCCATTTTCACTGCGAATGTTTCGGCACTGCCAGCCGGATCCAGCATCATGCCATCAATGTCCGACTGCACACGCCTGAAAATCTCATTCAGGCGCCCAATATGGTGTTCGCTATAACCCGCCAATTGCCGGACAATGTCTTCAAACTGCAACGAGCGTACCGCGTCGCCCACCAGGTAATTGATCCGACCGGACATCTCAGAGACCTGAGAGAGATGCAAGGCAGTGCTTTCATTCATCTGGCCGATCTGCTCCATCATCTCATCAACCTTGGATTTGGACTGAATCGCAAAAGTCATATCCTTGGAGGCAAGCTTTGCCACCGAATCCTTGGCCTCGGAAATACTATCGCGGGAACCGACAATGACCTCACGTATCTCGTCGTTGAAACGGTTCGAACGCTGCGAGAGCTTGCGCACCTCATCAGCCACCACCGCAAACCCCCGCCCTGCCTCTCCGGCACGAGCCGCTTCTATGGCCGCATTCAGCGCCAGCAAGTTGGTCTGATCGGCAATCATCTTGACATCGTTCAGCAGCGCATCGGCCTTATCCATCTGGGATGCCATATCCTCGATGGTTTCCACCATATACATGGTGTTTTGGCTGATCTCCACAACATGAGTGACAAAAAAACGCAGAACCTTGTCTGTCTCCTGGGCAAACTCCGCAAAGGACACCTGCCCACTCTCATTTTCGATATTGTCCGCGACATTAGCCAGCATCGCTTGAACCATGTCCAACTGGGCCTGGGATTGATCGTTTATGCCATTGAAACTGCCTTGCAGGGTACCGACAGCATCGCCAACCAGTGCTCGAATCTGGCTCAACTCACTCTCCAGAGACCCAGTCAAACCCCCGACACCGGTTTGCAGATCATCTGCCAACCCCTGCATTTCGGAGGCAAGTGCTGATCCACCTTCGGTTGCACTCAGGGTTTGCGCCTTGTCCCGATCCGCTTGATAGAGTCGGTGGTGCTGTACTCCCCATAAGACAGTCAGCGTCAGAAGAGCACCCGCTTCAAACCAGGCTGAACCCAGCACCAGCACGGCGACAAACAGCACTACGCTGGCCAGATAGGGTATCCAATGGGTTTTCAGATATTCGGCTTTCACTCTACAACGTCCAGTTTCGAAAAATGCAACCCGTTGCAGCTGGTTTGACTTGCCGGGCTCTTCACCACTTATCGGCGAGACCGGAAAAAACCTTAGCCTCTTTTTGAAAATGGTCGGAAAATATCGTCCCGGACACTACTCGGAACTCAACTCCTGCAAGCGTTTGCCGATCTTGTTTAACGAAAGGACTTCCTCCACAAAACCCCGCTTCACCGCCTCCCCAGGCATACCCCAAACAACGCTCGTCCTCTCATCCTGTGCGATGGTTGGAGAACCTGCCTGCCTCATCTCTCCCATCCCTGCGGCTCCGTCATCCCCCATACCGGTCAACATAACGGCAATGGCATTGGCGCCCGCATTCTGGGAAAGAGAGCGAAACATGACATCCACCGATGGCTTGTGACGATTGACCGGAGGACCATCGTTCAGCTTGCAGATATATCGCGCACCATCCCGCTGTATGATGAGATGACGGTTACCCGGAGCGATATAGACATGGCCAGGCAGAACCTGCTGACCATCACGCGCCTCAAGCACGGTCAGGGCAGTAAGACTGTTGACCCGCTGGGCAAACGGACCACTGAAGGCCTCGGGGATATGCTGTGATATCACGATGCCAGGCATATCCGGCGGCAGATCGCGCACCACGTCCTTGATCGCTTCCGTACCGCCGGTGGATGAACCGATGCCGATGATTCTATCGGTGGTGCGGAAATGTTTTTTCATCACAGGCTTGGAAAGCACCGCATCGGCACTCAATTTCTTGATAACCTCGGTTTTTTTGGCCGGTCGCCGTTCCAGTGCCCGCACCCTGGCCTTGGCCGCCGCCTTGACCTTGCCGATGATCTCTTCCGAATATTCGGGCAACTCGTGCGCCACATCCAGTTTCGGCTTGGAAACAAAGTCCACCGCACCCGCCTCGAGTGCACGCAGCGTGACGTCGGCACCCTGTTCCGTCAGGGTGGATACCATCACCACCGGCATCGGGCGAAGACGCATCAGATTGCCGAGAAATGTAACACCGTCCATGCGCGGCATCTCAACATCAAGCGTCAAAACGTCAGGGTTCAGCTTCTTTATCTTGTCACGCGCCACAAAAGGATCGGCGGCACTTCCGACCACTTCGATCCCGGGATCGTCACTCAGGATTGATGTCAACAACTGGCGCACCAGCGCTGAATCATCCACCACCAGAACCTTGATCATGATTTTTCTTCCATCACTACAACTAAACCTTCTCGTTTGTTATTAATCAGAAAAGCTCCACCTCACCCACCACTGGCGCTTCTTCGATATCGTGCTGATAGGCAACCTCGCGCTTGACTACTGTATCGTTGTGCATATGTTTAAGTTTCTTTATTCTCACCCTGCCGCTGGCGGGATAGAAAACAACCTTTCTGGGGTAGATATCACCGACATCCTCACCCAAAAGGTTTAACTGTTCCTGCTCAATATATTCGCGGATGAACTGAATATTTTTCTCTCCAACATCGGACATTCCACTGATAATCTTGCCACCCCCAAAGATCTTCACAGACAGATTGGGACGATGCCCACCGTGACGCAAAATATCGTTGATCATATGCTCCATGGCGTAGTTCCCGTACCGGGTGGAGGTGCTCACAAGATCACTCCCCCCCCAGGAACCGCTGTCACTCAGAGGCAGCATGAAATGATTCATACCACCGATACCGAAAACAGTGTCCCAAATACAAGCCGACACGCAGGAACCCAGTACTGTGGTGATGATCTCGTCATTGGTCGTCACATAATATTCTCCCGGCAGAATCTTAGCCGCCGGCATCTTATGATTTCGATCCCAATACCGGTTGATCGTCTCAAACCCCGGCAATGACTTGGTCGTCTCCTGATGCGTCATATCCCGGCTATTTCACCTTTCGATAGATTGTCTGACCTATCAATTCAAAACGATCTGTGAGTTTGAACAGTGATTCAGAGTGTCCAATAAAAAGATAGCCACCCACTTTCAGGTTATCGGCATAACGATCAATCAGCTTAATCTTTGACTCCTTATCAAAATAGATAATTACGTTGCGGCAGAAGATCACATCCTTGGGTGAATCAATCGACCATTGCTGCATCAGGTTCAGTTGGCCAAACTCGATCAGTCTGCGAACCTCGGGCTTCAATCTCGCCTTTCCGCCAAGCTCCCCTTTACCCTTCTGAAACCAACGTCTCAAACGCGCTTTGTCCAATCCATTTACTCTTTCCATCGGATAGACACCACTCGCAGCACGGGCAAGCACATTGGAGTCAATATCTGTCGCGAGGACCTTCACGTCCCATCCAGCAACCTGTGCCAGGACTTCATTCAAAGTAATGGAGAGTGAATAGGGTTCTTCGCCGGTTGAACAACCGGCAGACCAGATGCGGATATTCCGTTCAGCGGAATTTTTCGCCAGCAATTCCGGAATCACTGTATTGGCAAGATACTCGAAGTGGTGGTTTTCGCGAAAAAACGCAGTGAGGTTGGTCGTGATGGAGTTGACCAACTCCACCATTTCATCTCCATCCTGGTTAGCACGGATCAGGTCGCAATATTCACTGAAGGTTGACATCCCAAGTTTGCGTACCCGTCGCGACAGCCGGGAATAGAACATATCGAATTTATCATCGGAGACGACTATGCCGGTACGCTGGTTCGCAATGCCGCGTAAAAACTCGAAATCCTTTTGGGTAAACTCAAACTCTCGATCGCGCATTACTGTATGGTCCTTCAACAATTTTATGACATTATTTTTCTGGATTAGCGCGTAGGCCAGATCAAGCATAGCGGATCTGGCGTTTCCGGATAGAGAGAGCACATGGATTTCCGGTTCCGCTACGCTTGAACCGGCCTACAATGTCTTGGTCAGCAGGTCGGTGGCGTTTTAAAACAGTTCGATATCATCGTCCTCTGCCTCATGCATCGCCGCAATCCCCATCTGCAACGCCTCTTCTATGGTGGCGCCGGACAGCAAGGCATCGAACATCTCCTGCTCCTCACGCATGCTGTAGCGCGACCTGATTTTCCCTTGCAGACCGGTCCACTCACTGGGGTTATAGAGTCTGCCCTGATCACCCACCAGTTCCCCCAACGCCTCAAGTGCATGGTTCACATGGGAGAGCCGCTGCGAAAGCTTATCGTAAAACTGGAATGCCATGATGCTTGCCTGCATCTTGGTTGATACATCCGCCCCTTCCTGCTCGATCGCTGCCAGCCATGGAGAGCGAAGCGAAGGCTGGTAGTCCCCGGTAGCCGCGAGGCCGCACTGCTTACCCGGCGTGCCTTGCGCCAGAGGGGAAGCAAAGTAGGCATCCGA
>JAESPE010000170.1 GCA_016756835.1 gamma proteobacterium endosymbiont of Lamellibrachia anaximandri
ATGGGTGAATGTCCCTCTGTTTGAGGGCGTGAGGTTACATTTTAATTTTATTCAGGAAGTTGTCATGGATCGATTTTTCTCCGCGAAGCGGCTTCGTCCAACTCAAAGTTAGCCCGTTCATCACTAGGTCGGCAGTTCGCGTCTGTCCCGGGGAGCCATACAAATCAAGGGCTTAGCGATGAATCGCTAGGCCCTTTGTTATTTTATAAGTGGCTTTATAAATGCAGTGTGCGGGACATTAGGTCCCGCCCTGCGTGGCAAACCCTCTCAGTCTCACTACCAAATATTATCCGCCAGCCGCTGGCTCAATCCGTGAGCCCACTGAACTTTGTAACTATTCCTCCGTAATCTGACTCCCATTCCTAATAAACCATAATTTATTAAGGTTTTATTGATTCGTGTCAAGCGATTCAAATGTTGAAGTGTACAACTGTAATAATGGCAATAAGCTGGTCGACGATGCTTCTTCTTTGGCTTGATTGTTCATCTGAAGGCAGTTCTTCGTTTGGATTCAAGCCAGATGCGTCTTGAATTTTCCGCAAACGGAGATATGAACAATGAATAATAAATGGTTGCCCGTTTTTTCCTTAGCTATTGCAATCCTCATACTACCGTTTACGGTCAATGCAGATTTTGCAGATGAAATAAAGCTGCTGGCTTCTGACGGC
The DNA here is from genome assembly GCA_016756835.1 of gamma proteobacterium endosymbiont of Lamellibrachia anaximandri. GTDB lineage: Bacteria > Pseudomonadota > Gammaproteobacteria > Chromatiales > Chromatiaceae > QGON01. Next base: position 669 of record JAESPE010000170.1, read on the forward strand.
GCTAGTCAAGACCAGTTCGGCTGGTCTATTTCGATCAGTGGCGACACGGCAATAGTCGGGGCACCAGTAGTCGATACTAACGGTGCGGCCTATATCTTTGTGCGTGACCCTGCCGGCAACTGGACAGAGCAGGCTAAGCTGCTGGCTACTAACGGCGCGTGGAATGATCGTTTTGGTGAGTCTGTTTCGATCAGCGGCGACACGGCAATCGTCGGGGTAAAGGGGGATGATGACAAGGGAGAAAGTTCCGGCTCCGCCTATGTCTTTGTGCGAGACCCTGCTGGTAACTGGACACAGCAGAAGAAGCTGACGGCCTCCGACGGCGCGGCTTATCATATATTTGGCAAGTCTGTTGCGATCAGCGGCGACACGGCAATCGTTGGCGCTGACTTTAGTACTCTCATCACATCTGGCACCGGCCAGGCCTATGCCTTTGTGCGTGACCCTGCTACCGGTGTTTGGACAGAGCAGCAGAAGCTGCTGGCCTCCGACGGTGCGATTGAGGATTTCTTCGGCTACCGTGTTGCGATCGATGGCGACACCGCTTTCGTTGGAGCGATTGGGGAGGGTGTTAGTTTTGTCGGTGCGGTCTATGCCTTTGTGCGTGATCCCGTCACGGGCGACTGGACTGAGTCACAGAAACTGCTGACCTCCAACGCATCGAGTTTCGATCGTATCGGCGAGTCGGTTTCGATCGACGGCGACAGGGCAATAATTGGGGCCAGCGGGGAGGGTTCCGCCTATATCTTCGAGCGTGACCCAGCCACCGGTGACTGGACGGAGCAACAGCAGCTCTGGGATCCTGATGGCGTGTTTCAGAACGATTTCGGTGTATCTGTCTCCATCAGCGGCGACTACGCGATAGTTGGCGAACGCAGTGCTCGTTCCGCCTTCGCCTATGTGCGAGACTCGGGCACTGGCCTTTGGACAGGGCAGAAGCTCCTACCCTCTGACAACGGTAATCAATTCGGCATTTCTGTTTCGATCGACGGTGACAGGGCAATAATCGGGGCATATGGGGCTACTGGCATCGAAGATTTTTCCGGCGCTGCCTATGTCTACACAAACACGGTGGTTGCTTCTCCTGACATTACCGTCACCGATTCAGTCGCGCCGATAGATGATCTGCAGGTTTCCTTCGGTGATGTCACCGAGCTGACCACCGCCGATCAGACCGTGACCGTCACCAACGATGGTACTGCGGATTTGCTTCTCGGCAACATCGCCCAGGCCAACCCGTTGGCGTCACCCTTCAGTATCCTGAACGACACCTGCTCGACGCAGACGCTGACTCCGGCTGCCAACTGCAACTTCACTGTACGCTTCTCGCCACCGTCGACCGGCGCTTTCAGCGACAGTTTCGATATTCCCTCCGACGATCCGGACGAAAACCCGGTAACGGTCAATGTTGACGGTACGGGTATAGGGTTAGTGGTACCGGATATCACCGTTACCGATTCCGCCGCCCCGGTGGACGATCTCGCGATTGCCTTTGGTAATGTCACCCAGGCCACGACTTCGAATGAGACAGTTACCATTACCAATGATGGAAATGCAGATCTGACTATCGGAGATATCGGTGCGCTGGATGTGCTGGTGGCACCCTTCAGTATCCTGAATGACACATGTTCTGGGCAAACTGTTATACCGGCGGCAAGTTGTACCTTGACTGTCAGATTTGAACCGACTGCTGCAGGAGCGTTCAATGACAGCTTTGATATACCGTCCGACGACGCGGATGAGGCATCCGTTACGGTGAATTTATCTGGCACAGGGACCGCAATACCGGTTCCGGATATCACTGTTACCGATTCCGTAGCGCCGGCTGGCGATCTTCAGGTTCCATTTGGCAACGTCACCGAAGGTGCCGTATCCAACAAGATAGTAACGATCACCAATGACGGCACCGCAGATCTCACTCTCGTTCAGATCGCCTTGGCCAATCCATTGGCAGCGCCTTTCAGTATCCTGAATGACACATGCTCGGCCCAGACTTTGACACCGGCGGCAAGTTGTACATTGACGGTCAGTTTCGCACCGACTGTCATAGGGATATTCAATGACAGCTTTGACATCCCTTCGGATGATCCGGATGAAGGTTCGGTGACAGTTAATCTGTCTGCTACCGGTGTGGTCGCGGGTGACGACGATGGTGGGCTGGGAAGCGTCGGTACACTCGAACTATTGTTTGGCTTGTTGGGTCTTGTGTTGGTCTTCGTTGTGCGCAATGGAGAGCGAAGAGAAGACGCGTAGTCTCAGGTAGGTGCAGGCGTATGTGGCAGGATTTGTGTAATAGGACAGGGATGTTCTTTGCGCATCCTGAGCGTTGCGACGCACTTGCTCGATGCTTTTGGTGAAACTTATCGGGATACGAAACTTTAAGTGTTTTAGTTCCCAGTAAAATGTGCTGTAGATCAATACAAAACAAGAGCTTGGCGAGGAATCGCCAGGCTCTTTGTTTTTACGCCCCTCCTGAAGACATTTTTTGGAACAATATTCCTGAGTGATGGTTTTTCCTCGCTAAGTCAATCCACCTGTTGCACTATTGTGGATATGTGGTTCTTCATATGTTTTCGGAGAGTTAGATGACGGAGTGCTGCTGATGGGATTGAGTCTATTTCGCTCTAGTCAGGCTCATTGGTTTGAAGTCTATGTACCGCGAGATCAGACTGTCCATGCGATAGAGGTGCTGGCGGAGACTGGGGATGTTCAACTCGAACTTGATCCCAGACAGACCACCCACCTCAATGTCAAAGGCATTAAATCCCTGATCAGGGAGTTCGACAGTTTCTGCGGCTCACATAATCTCGCGTTGCCGTCGAATAATGCAATTCCTGCGCACTTGGTGGGTGAACCTGAGGAAGTCGCAAAGTCGTCGGTGGATTATTTCAGGGGATGGGCTGCCCAGCTGTTCGCGATCCAGGATGTACTCAAATTGCTCCAGGGGGAAAAGGCCGATCTATCCCTGCTTGATGCTTGCCTGACGGCGCTTGAATCCAACGCCTCCGGTATCGAGTCTTTTTCCCACGATACGGATTTTCTCTTTAAAGGTGTCTATGCATGCCCTCAGCATCATCCGCTGAACGTTTCACTGAAAGAGATATTTTCCGAGAAGGTTTCCGGCGAAACCCATGACTTCTTTTTTCTGGCTGGCTTGCCTGACCGGAAACTGCTGGTCGATCATGTGGTTGAGTCTTCGGATTGTATTCAACTCGATGTACCAGAGTGGTTGCCGGGAGAGTGTGATGAGCAGAGGGCCGCTATTGATCTCCGAATGGAAGATCTGGACAAGGAGATTGCAGGACATATTGCTACGCTGAAGGCGTACTGGCGTGATGCAGAATTAAAGCAAGCACTTGCTAATATCGCTGTACTTCGCTGGTTCGTTGATTATTCGTCTCAATTGACTACTCGCCAAAAGGTCTGTCACGTCACTGGTTGGACGACTGCATCCGGTCCCTCTGTTATCCGCAAAACTCTGGAAAAAGCGGGCATCCATGCGCTTACAAGGTATCCGACCCCATCCGTTACTGCGACGGCACCGGTTACAGTGCTGCAGTCCTGGTGGGGCAAACCATTTCAGATATTTGCCACTATGCCTGGACAGCCTGGGAAAGGGGAGGTCAATCCTTATGTGATCCTGCCCTTTGTTGTGCCGTTGTTATTTGGTTTTATGTTCCCTGATCTTGGACATGGGTTTGTTTTGGTTTTGCTGGGGTTCGTGCTCTCCTTTCGCTGGCCGCAGTTACGTTTTCTCGTGCCATGCGGGATTTCCGCCATGCTCTTCGGCATCGCTTTTGGTGAGGTGTTCGGTCTCGAAGATGTGATTCCGGTGATATGGTTCAGACCGCTCCATGAGCCGGTCAGGGTGATCGTCATATCATTGGTGCTTGGTAGCGGGCTTATACTGATGGGATTGGTTTTTGCTGCGATTGAGGCGGCTTGGCAGAAGCGGCTGTTAAAGTGGTTTATGGTTGATGGGGCAGTTTTATTCCTCTATATCAGTGCGCTTGTCACGCTGTTTTTCCCTCAAGCATTCCCGCTGATAATTGTGGCTGTTGTGTGGTACCTGATTGGTAGTCTTGTTATTCATCGGGATGAGGGTATTGCGGCGCTGCCTGGGATTATTGGACGTATACTGCACAGCAGTTTTGAACTGGTTATCAACAGCCTCTCATTTATCCGGCTGGGTGCCTTTGCGCTGGCTCATATGGCAATGTCTTCAGCTGTATTTTCGATGGCGAATTTGATTGAAAGCTCAACGGGGCATTATCTGGTTCTTGTCATGGGCCACCTATTGGTTATTGGTGTCGAGGCACTGCTGGTTTTTGTGCAAACAACACGTCCGCTGCCAGCCATGGAGAGCGAAGCGAAGGCTGGTAGTCCCCGGTAGCCGCGAGGCCGCACTGCTTACCCGGCGTGCCTTGCGCCAGAGGGGAAGCAAAGTAGGCATCCGAGCGCGGCGT
>JAESPE010000171.1 GCA_016756835.1 gamma proteobacterium endosymbiont of Lamellibrachia anaximandri
TCTGTTAGGGAGGAAAAATGCTCTACTATGCTGGCGGTCATGAGAAACTCCTGATGTTGTTTCTCGTAATGATCGCCTAGTTCATTGCATTTAAACAGGTTTTAATGCGGTGGCCCTGGGGATGAATCAGTTCAGTCAGGGATAAAACGAGGGGTTGAGAAATCTGACATGGTCAACCTATCATGACTGTGCCGGCACGATGCAGTGCTCATGTTCGCTTACATTAACTTCAATTGTAATACGAGATGGTTTTTATAAAATCATTCGGATATTTAAGTTTAGAGCAATAATTACCGGCGCCTAACCAACCTCCGCTCATGGCTGCAAGCGTCAATTCAGTCAGGATAATATGTGCTCTAATTCCTGTTTAGAGAAACCGGCATCCTCTCCGTATTCCTGTCTCAGATCTTTATCTGCAAGATCTCTGGCATCGGGTTTGTCGTGGCTGTTATCAAGATAGAAATCGTACCTGTCCCGTAGGTAACGGTGGCGCTTCCATGCATTTCTTTGGGCAACGGCTACTGTGGTTGATTGTTGGGCACGCAGAGATTTTACGGCACTATTACCCGGCTTCCTCTTTTTGTTCTTTCCGGGTTGTTTATCCTTAACTTGGTGGCGCAGGGACTCAATTGTGTTTTTGCAGTGTTTGAGCTCAGACTCCAGTCGTTTGATCCTCCGTTTTAGATCTCGGACGCCGTCCTGATTCTCTACGGCGTCCAGTACGCGAACCTTGTCTTTCTTCTTTAGTTTTTTCTTTTCTTTCTTTTTCATCATGCATTCAACCTGATAAACATGCCTTGTTCCAATGCGCCAATAGTTGTCTATTCTTTCCCCTGAAGATCTGGATTGTAGAGCCAGAACGGATCGCGCAATTTTGAGTTTTCCCAGATTTGCTCTTCATTGGCGGCAAGGTAGTCCTCAAACTGATCGATGGCGTAGATGATCAGATTTTTGTTCTTTCTCGCTTCAGCAAAAACAATTAGTTGGGCTTTGGTCAATGCGTCTTGGTCAAGTGACGCCATTGCAGCGTGGGCTGCTTTTGCACCTGCGCTCTCTGGGCCAACTAGCGAAAATAACTCTTCCATGCCTGGTGACGACGACTGCCCCACCCATTCTTTGAATTCATCCAAATAGTGGCTTAATCCGCTCTCATCAATGTCATATGATGTGAGTTCAGCAATCCGAACGAGATGAAAAAGACGTCGGTAAAGAGACGACACCAAGCGCTCTTGGGTCATCTTTACTGCATCAAGGGCATCGGCGAACTCTGATTCATCGCCCTTCTGTTCGAATGATTCGGAGAGGCGAGCGATGATTTCGCTCTTCATTGAGCGGCCAGATCCTTCGGCTGCCTCAAGGAGCTTGGTATGCAAGGCTTTTGGCAGGCGAAGAGCTGTTTTTTTTATCTCTTTTGACATGCTAGCGATATTAGCAGAAGGCTGGCTGAGGTTTCCATTTGGCTTTCCAGGCCAGAATCCAAACAAGTCGAATTGCTACCCCAAAAACAAAGGGCTCCCCAAGCACACTTTACTGAGAGTTCGAATTCTGGTTATTAGGTTTCCAGAGCAGTCCCACAGAAAACCGGCGTGATTCTTGGACAAGTCGATGCGTGTAAGAATATAAAACAGTTTAATTATCAATGTGTTGTGTGCAGGCGTCGGGTTTACAGTGAGCCACCTGTACAGCACCGAACTCACGGAGGATGATCTACAGCTGCTCAAGATTCAGACTCAGCGATCCCTGAACCACAAGGGATTACGTGAGCGCTGTTCTCAGGACTTTTGCTAAGGCAGTTGATCAAGCCAATCCGCTTTCAAAGATGAGATTAGTGGTAACAGAGCTGGCCAAGCACCTCTCCCAAACCTGAAATCCCACCAACATAACGCCAGAGACACTTTCTGCTTCTCTGAACCGGCGCTTGAAACTTAACTTGCTTGTGGGTCGTCTCTTTGCTATCTCTAATGTCTATAGGTGTTGGGGCGGGTCAGCAGGTGGGTCTGAAGCTCTGTGCCCAAACGGTTCTACCATGGTCTGGCTGTTATTGATCAATGGGTTACGGATATGAATAAAAATACTAAACCGTAGTTCAGCTTCAATAATCGTACGGGTATCCAGTTGGCGCGTGGTATTGGAAGGGGACTGTATGTCTGAGGTTTCTCTATTTTGTTATTTTACTTAATACGTTACTGATTAAATCTGATTTGAGTTGTATACCAAACGATTTTTGATTTATTGAGAGGGAAGAGTATGCCGATCGTTACCTGGTGTGATGAATATAGCGTCAATGTCGAGGAAATAGATATTCAGCATCAGAAGATGCTTGAACTTGTAAATCATCTTCACTCTGCAGTGGAAGACTGTATCGATAAAAATGATCTAAAGACTTTGTTGATTGATCTGGTGGAATTTACGCGCATGCATTTCTCAACTGAAGAGCAGTTGATGAAAAAACATGATTATCCTGGATTTGCAAAGCATCATCAGGAGCACAGAATATTACTTCAGCATCTGGACCATCTGGTGACTGCTGTATCAAATGGGAAATATCCTACCTTTTACTCCGACTATGATGTTTCCAATGATTGGGCTCTGCTCCATATAACCGAGTATGATATAAGCTTGGGTGCTTTTCTGAATTCCAAGAACGTTTATTGAATTCAGAAAGGGGGGGTGCATCGCTATCGAGGTGAGACCCCAACTCAGCTTTGAGGGTGGCCTCAGTCAGTTGCTTGATGAGTGGAGTAAGGATGTTGACCCGCATGTTGGGTGACATACCACGCATTGGCCCCACCACCACATTCCCCAGATTGCTCATACTCCTTCACTCGAACTCCGCTGAAAGAAGCAGAATGGCGGCGAGAGCCCTCGAAATTTGTAAGTCATTGAAATTATTGGTGGGCCCTGAAGGACTTGAACCTTCGACCAAGGGATTATGAGTCCCCTGCTCTAACCAGCTGAGCTAAGGGCCCGAATAGGGCGTGAGGATTGTAGCAAAAAGGCCGTGGGTACGCTCGCTGTACCCGCGGCCTTTTTGTGCTGTGGCGTTCTATTCGTTGTCCAGGAAGCTGCGTAGTCGGTCGGATCGGGAAGGGTGACGCAGTTTGCGCAGGGCCTTTGCTTCGATCTGTCGGATACGCTCGCGGGTGACGTCGAACTGTTTGCCGACTTCCTCCAGAGTGTGGTCGGTGTTCATGTCGATGCCGAAGCGCATGCGCAGGACTTTTGCTTCGCGTCCGGTGAGGCCGCCCAACATGTTTTGGGTCGCTTCGCCGAGGCCTTCAGCAGTCGCAGACTCTACAGGTGAGACAACGCCGGAGTCTTCGATGAAGTCGCCGAGGTGGGAGTCTTCGTCGTCGCCGATGGGGGTCTCCATGGAGATCGGTTCCTTGGCGATCTTCAATACCTTGCGGATCTTGTCTTCAGGCATTTCCATACGTACTGCCAGCTCTTCGGGAGTGGCTTCCCGGCCCATCTCCTGGATCATCTGCCGGGAGATGCGGTTGAGCTTGTTGATGGTTTCGATCATGTGCACCGGGATACGGATGGTGCGGGCCTGATCCGCAATGGAGCGGGTGATGGCCTGACGAATCCACCAGGTGGCGTAGGTGGAGAATTTGTAACCGCGACGATATTCGAACTTGTCCACTGCCTTCATCAGGCCGATGTTGCCCTCCTGGATCAGGTCGAGGAACTGCAGGCCGCGGTTGGTGTACTTCTTGGCGATGGAGATGACCAGCCGCAGGTTGGCTTCCACCATCTCCTTCTTGGCGCGGCGTGCTTTCGCCTCGCCGATGGACATCTTGCGGTTAACCTCTTTGATCTCACCGATTGTCAGCATGCATTCGGTTTCCAGGGCGAGGAGACGCTTCTGCGATCGCAGGATCTCGTCTGCGTGCTCTTCCAGTGCCTCTGAATAGCCTTTGCCGCTTTTGATCTGGTCGTGGATCCAGTCCAGGTTGGTCTCGTTGTCCGGAAAAGAGACGATAAACTCTTTGCGGGGCATGCGGGCTCTATCGACGCACAGGCCCATGATGATTCTTTCCTGGGCACGGATGCGCACGATGGAGCTGCGCAGCGTATTGACCAGCAGGTTAAAGGTGTTGGGTACCAGCTTGAATTCAAGAAAGCTATTAACAACCTTGTCTACTGCCTTCTGGGTTTTGGTGCTGGCCCGGCCGTTTTTCTTCAGTGTGGTGCAGAGTGCTTTGTAGCACTTGCGCAGCTCTTTTGTTTTGGCGGCGACCTCTTCAGGGTCGGGGCCGGTATTTTCCGGTTCCTCCTCCTCCTCGCCATTTGCCTCTCTGGCTTCTTTGGCCTCTTCGCGGGCCTTGTTTTTGGCAGCGATGCTGGCAGGAGTGGGGATCTCGTTAATTTCGTCCAGGTCGATGAAACCGTTGGTGACATCCGCCATGCGGGTTTCGCCAGCCTCGATGTTTTCCAGTCTGCTTGCCAGCAGGTCGATGGTGATCGGGAAGGTGGCGAGCGCGGCAGAGACCTGGATGAGGCCGTCCTCGATGCGCTTGGCGATACGGAGTTCGCCCTCACGCGTCAGCAGTTCTACGGTGCCCATCTCCCGCATATACATGCGGACTGGATCGGTCGTGCGGCCAAATTCACTGTCGACACTGGCGAGGGCGGCAGCGGCCTCCTCGGCGGCGTCATCGTCGGTGGAGACTGCGTTGTCGCTGAGGTTGTTGTCTTCGAGGTCTGGAGCGGTTTCGTGGACGGTAATCCCCATGTCGTTGATCATACGCACGATATCTTCGATCTGTTCCGGCTCGACAATGCCTTCGGGCAGGTGATCGTTAACTTCCGCGTAGGTCAGGAATCCCTGTTCCTTACCCTTTGCAATCAGTTGTTTTAGCTGGGATTGCTGTGTTTCCTGATTCATTTTTTACCTTGTTATACGGGTGCGCACGAGCCGACAAACGAACTGCTCATTCTAGCACGTTTTTTTATTTTTTTTCCAGTAATGCCTTGAATTGTCAGGGCCACCGCATTAAAATCAGCTTGAAAACACCACCTTAGTGCGGTAACGGTCATTCCACGCAGCTTTTCTCTTTTTCTTAGCGAGACTGAGTGAAGAGGACTCCTGCTGAAA
>JAESPE010000172.1 GCA_016756835.1 gamma proteobacterium endosymbiont of Lamellibrachia anaximandri
ACCGGGACGGCCGGGGCACAAACAGGCTGTCGAAGGCCGAGTCGATTTTGGGGACTGGGATGTCCCAAAATCTTTCACGAGGTCGAAGACTCACTTGTTTGCCGACACCTCGGAAGAGGTGATCTTTGCCCTCTCGGACCTGCACATCCCCTGGGATGAGAGCCAATGGAGAATGAAGTTTGGCGATGGCTCTAAACAGACAATACCCGGTTTTCGTTTCCAGGCGGATGGAACCACCATCGAACTGGTGGTACTGCCGACCAAAGGTCGCTTCAGCAAACCTCTGGACCCCATCGACAACAAGGCAACCACAGGAGCAACTCTGTCACAGCTGAAACAGCTCGACAGCCACCATTCTCCCGTCTAGCCTCTTATCGCATGGAGGCCGGAGTCAAATTTTACTTCGACCCCGGCACGCTCATAAACACGGTCTTACGCTGCCCGCTTCTCCTCCACCGACTCGTGCATCATTACCGGCCCCAGCTCAGCAAAGGTAAAGAGACGAAATGCTCGTTCGCCATTGTAGTCCAGCACCCTCAGATCATCGGTTTCGTGCAGATCATTGGCCACTACGGTGAAGTGACCACCGTAACGCGCCTTGGCCAGATCAAAGGGAACTTCATAGGCAAGGAACTTATCGATACCCTTGCTTGCGAGTTTTTCCAACATCTCAGGCTCTTCTATCGAGGTGTGAGAGGTAAGAATCATCAACGGACCGCTACCAGCCATCAACATAAAGACTTTCATGACAACCTCCTAAAAGGTTCGACAGACCACTCCGGCCTCGACGTAACGGCTGTGGTGAAACGAGACCGGGGAGGACATCGCTGTTATCAACGCCAACTCACTGGCTTTGGAGCAACCCCATACCACCGGGGCCACCATCATCCCTACTATAATTTTAGTTCATCTCCCGCAGGGAACTACCTCTCCATGTAGGTTGGGTTAGCGCAGCGTAACCCAACAGACGCTCTGACTGACACCGTGCGCGCCAAATCATATCCCCGGCAGATCACTCGATCCCGAAAGCCAGACATCCACCGCCCGTGCACACTGCCGTCCTTCGCGGATCGCCCACACCACTAAAGACTGCCCACGGCGCACATCACCGCAAGCGAACACACCCCTGACACTGGTCTGATAGCCCTGCTCATCCGCCATCACGTTACCACGGGGATCGAATGCGACCCTTAAATACTCCAGCAGCCCCGCATGCACGGGATGGGCATACCCCATCCCAGCAGCACAAGTCCGGCCGGCATCTGTAACCGCTGGTCAGGCAGCGGCTGCTTCAACCAACCGCCATCCGCCTGTTGAATCCACAACAGTCGCTGCATCAACACACGGCTTATGCAACCATCACTCCCCTCAAAACTGCAGGTGTCCCAGCCCCAGAGACGCGCCGCACCCTCGGCTGCGGCTGTATCCAGCCGGATAACCAGGCGCGCTCGGCAATCGCCAGCTCTATATTTTTTATCATGACAGGGAATTGGGCGAGGCTGAGGGTGCATGCATTTTCACAGGGGGCGGGGCAGAGACGCCCGGTGATCTCAGGAAAGCTGTTGGTCGTATCCAGCTGATCGTAGGCACGGCGCCAGTCCCTGCTCTCCACCAACAGATTCCACTCGGGGATGATGTTAGGCACCGGGCAGTAGTGGTGGCAGTAAGGTGTGCCGCAATCCATGCAGCGGTTCGCCTGCTCTGCCGCCTGGGTATCAGGCATGACATCGACATATTCACCCCAGTGGCGAATACGGACTTTGGGATGTTCTTTGGCCGCCTCCTCCCGCGGGCGCCGCAGAAAACCATGGAGATCTTGCATGAATCTCTGACCAATGATGACCTAAGTAGAGTTTAGGTCATCTGGTCAGAGTCAGCAGGCAGCGAAAAAACTGTGTGCGTCCCCTATTTTTACATTCAGCCCACGCAGAAGAGCATTATCCGTGTTTCTGTAAATAGCTGTGCAGAGCCGGGTAACGCTCCTGTAACCCTGGCGCCAGCAATGGATCCTGGTCAGCTGGCAATGCCCCGCTGGCATAGTCGAAATCTTCCGAACCCAGCTGTTCGGCCAGCAACGGGAAGGCCTTCTCCTCTTCAAACGTCATGTGGCTGCGCTGATGATCCAGGTAGTCTCGACCCAGCTTCTCCACTTCATCAATGGAGAGACCATCCGGCTTACCCAACTGTTCAATGGCCAGCCTGAATTCACGTGTCATGTTCATAATCGCCTGGTGATGAACCAGCAGTTGTTCCAGCGCCTCGCGCCCATCGTCTGTTCGCGCCAGGTTAATCTGGTAGAGGTGATCTTCAATCGGGTGATGAATGGTGTCGGAGTAGTCTCGCATGTAGCTCACCACCTCCGTGATCAAATCGATCGAGGTCTTGTCTCCCTGTTTCAGACGATCCAGTTCGACTTCGAAAATATCCATCAATTTGAAAAAATGGACGTGGTCTCGGTAGAGCTTAAGTAGGGTTTCATGCATGACTACACCTGGTTGCGGCTTCTGTTTACCCGCAGTTTGCCCAATCACGCCCCAAAGTTCCAGAGGCGAATTTACCTAGACTTTTAGTGGTTATTGTCCAGCCGGTTTCTGTATTAGGGGTCAGACCACGATTTACTAAAAGCTGATCATAAGAAATCCAAGAAATCGTGGTCTGTCCCTAAATTGTGAGATGCTTGTAGCGTGTGCAGATCACGGTGTCCTGATGTGCGTCAGCTACGCGCATCAATTCGCTTTAGTTCGTCATCCCAGGCAAGAATTTTAGTGTCCGCAGTCACCAATGTCGCATCATAATGGGTGGCAGTAGCAACAATAATCCTATCAGCAGGATCAGGGTGAAAGTGGGGCAGCCCAATAGAGGCGATACCAATCATCCCATCCACGGGAATCTCATTGAGTCCGTTGTTGAGCAGTTCTTGACGCCAACCCCTTACTGGTGGCATCTGCAACCGCCCCTTGCTCTGTAGCATGGCGATTTCCCAAAACGAAATAGCAGAAACACAGTCAGAAAATCAGACTCAAATGCTGTGTCAATTGCCAATCGGGACTGCCTACCCAGCTTGTCGCTGCCCTGATCAAGCCAGATCAGAGTATGGGTGTCGAGCAGAATCACTGCATTGCATCCCATTCAACATCAAGCGGTTCAATGATGTCGCCTTGAACTGTCATCTGATCCTTGTGACCGCCAAACAGCGTTTTTGGCATCTTTCTGATCGGGACCATTTTGCTAACCGGCTTGCCATTTTTGGTAATAATGATCTCCTTGCCCGTCTCACTTACCTCATCCATTAGCTGTAGACATTTAGCTTTGAACTCTGACGCCTTGATTGTCTGCTCTTTCATGGTGATTCAGATATATTGATGACCATGGTTATGACTATAGTCAGACGCGACTAAAAGGACAATAATTTATTCCAATCGCACCCAAGTTCCACTTGCGAATCCACGGGGCCGCAGGCTTGAACTATTGTGTGGAATGTAATGGAGGAAAGACCACGATTTACTAAAAACTGATCATAAGAAATCCAAGAAATCGTGGTCTGTCCCTAAATTGTGCATATGCCGAAACGGCTTAACTTAGTGCCATTCTGGTCTGTCCCCTATTATTTTCCTTAGCCGCCAATAGCGTAGAGTTCCCCGACCTCCATATCCGATAGCGCTCGATTATAGACACGTATCTCATCAAGTTGGCCATTGGCCAGATTATTGATTGGCGCAGAACTACCACCTTGGCCTATATACATAGGGCCAGACCTGTGCTCCAGAGTACCGGGCTGTATATCACCGTAATAATTCTCACCATTTACGGTTAGAGTTACCTGGGAACCATCGTAGCGTCCAACAAGATGGTACCACCCTTGTTGATTGATCACCTTTTCCGCCTTTGCCTGGATCTGCACTCCTTCCACATTTACCGCAAATACCGGGTCGTTACTCCCCCACCCAAGCAAAAATGCATTGCTCTGGTCATCCTGCATATTCTGGCCCATCACGAACATAGACCCAAGAAGACACAGTGACTTCAGCGAGTTTGGGGTCAGATTAAAAACTCAAAACTCCAAAGAGTGTTGTTACACTGACCCCAAACTCCCACTGACCCCAAACTCCCTCCGCACCTATGCACACCCTTTAATGCTATCAATGATTGCACCATCTCCTTCACGCCGCTATCATTAATCTATCCGCATCAGATGGAGCAGCTCTATGGCAAGTCTCGTGGTGAGAAACCTGGATCAAGGCGTCGTCGACGCACTTAAGCAGCGAGCGGCACGGCACGGCCGTAGCGCCGAAGCCGAACATCGCGCATTGCTCGAAGAGTTATTATTAATGCAAAAGGGAAAGAGCTTTGCAGAAGCTGTCGCTACTATGCCCGATGTGGGACTGGATGAGGATTTCGAACGGGTAGAGGACGGGAACTGCAACGAGCATGTATTTAGTTGACACCAATATCATCAGCGAGGCACGTAAAAAAACAAAAGCCAACAGCGGAGTACAGGCATTCTTCAGGCAGGCCGCTGAAGACGGATCACGGATGTTCATATCGGTTGTCACTGTTGGCGAATTGCGGCGCGGAGTTGAATTGATCAGACACAGAAGCGATACGCTGCAGGCAGCTCAACTGGAGAGTTGGCTTGGTCTCTTGCTGACTGATTACCAGGATCACATTCTCGATATCAACCCGGATATCGCGCAACTTTGGGGGCGGCTCCGAGTACCTCACCCGGAAAATGCACTGGATAAACTTATTGCCGCAACCGCTCTAATTCATGATTTAACAGTCGTTACACGCAATCACAAGGATTTTAAAACAACGGGCGTTCGACTGTTGAATCCGTTCTGCTCGTAAGAAGAGGAGCCAGTCTTGCAATCCCGCCATCAATAATCCCTGAAGAGAAGCCATAAGGTCTTATTGGGCAC
>JAESPE010000173.1 GCA_016756835.1 gamma proteobacterium endosymbiont of Lamellibrachia anaximandri
AGCAGGAGTCCTCTTCACTCAGTCTCGCTAAGAAAAAGAGAAAAGCTGCGTGGAATGACCGTTACCGCACTAAGGTGGTGTTTTCAAGCTGATTTTAATGCGGTGGCCCTGACCTCCCTGCCCAAACCACAGAAGAGCTAGCCTCTAATATGGTACAATCAGCATCCGAATAATCCTCTTCTGATAAGAAAAATGCGTCAGCTCTAAAAGTAAATGTTGGTATTATGTAAACAGCCTCGTCAGGATCAAAATAGCACGATGAACTCCAGGAGCCCTCTAACTCAGTTGCAGGGCCAACGCCAGGATTACCTCCATCATCAATCCAAGTCAAAGTCCCATTTAACGTCAGTAAGGAGTCAGTATCCATATTCTTCACTGTGGTGTTATTAAAACTGACAGTTCTGTTGACAATATCAAGAGTGATGGAACTGGCACCTCCACAATCAACACTCCATGTTCCTGAAAAAGGAGTCGTACAAGTGTAGTCATGCTTAATTCCATTAACCATTATGGCCATTGATATGCCCTTCTCCGCTGATAAGGGGATAGCATCAATATCTAAGACAACAATGGTGAATCCATTATTTGGATCATTCCATGGAAGGAGGGAATTTGGCTCTTCAAATGTAACAATGCCAGATTGCTCAACGATAACGATGGTATCAGGTTGCCCATCATTAGATAAAGAGGTGCCAATATAACCGGTATCTAATTGAGTACCAACAAATGCCGTATCGCTGCCCGATAACGTAACCGTTCCTTCTGTTGCACCTGTACTGTTTTCACCTGGTGGGCCTTGGTTGAATCTGCCCCATTCTGTTATCGCGCCTTCAGACACTCCATCCAATGTGGATAAATTGGGAGAGCTGCTCCAGCCACTCTGCTCATAGTAGATCTTAATTGGGGCAGACATAGATGATGTGAAGGCAGCTACCATGGCAAATGAACCATCATCAGTACGGGTTATGAGTTGGTCATTTACAATGCTCCAAGTGCCTGTTGAAAAGGCTTCTTGAATGCCGTTTCTTTCTTTCGTATAGGTAAGAGTGAGGTCAGAATCATACACCAGTGTTAATGCCACTATGTCAACC
Organism: gamma proteobacterium endosymbiont of Lamellibrachia anaximandri; assembly: GCA_016756835.1. Lineage (GTDB taxonomy): Bacteria > Pseudomonadota > Gammaproteobacteria > Chromatiales > Chromatiaceae > QGON01. The sequence goes on from JAESPE010000173.1 coordinate 1,092, forward strand.
CCGTCATACCAATCAGTATGCCATTTCCCTACAACGAAAATGTCTGGAATAGGCAGACCACCACAATCATCAACCACTGTCTGGAATTCTGTGAAACTGTTAAATACTGCTGGCTCGTGCGCTACGGCATTCCACGGTGTCTCGTATGTGCAAGTTAGAGTGGTATCCTCATCTATCTGCCCATCACAGTCATTATCAACCCCATCAGCAATTTCTGTGGCGCCAGGATTGATGGCAGCAGAAGTATCATCGCAATCTGTGTTGTTCAGGACATAATCGACAGGCTGAGCGATTGCATCCTGAGAAGTGGCTGGATCACCGTAATTATCACCATCGGCATCCTGGTAATAAGTGACTATGAATCCCTCATCAATTTGCCCATCACAGTTGTTATCAATACCGTCGCTGGGGTTCTCTGTGGCAGCTGGATTGACTGTGGCGGAGCTGTCATCGCAGTCTGTATTGTCGAGCACATATCCGGCAGGTTGTGTCAGTGCCAACTGAGTAACAGCCAGATTGCCATATCCATCACTGTCAGCATCCTGATAGTAGGTGTTGAAGCCTTCATCCACCTCGCTATCACAGTCATTATCGATGCCATCTGCAATCTCTGTTGCTCCAGGGTTAGCAGCAGCGGTGGTATCGTTGCAATCTGTATTGTCTAGAACGTATCCAGCAGGCTGTGAGATTGCTATCTGCGAGGTGGTCTGGGTGCCGTAGCCATCACTATCACTATCCAAATAGTAGGTAGCGGATTGCTGCCCATCGCAATTGTTGTCGATGCCGTCATCCGGCACTTCTGTGGCACCTGGGTTGATGGCAATAGCGCTATCATCGCAATCGGTGTTATCGAGCACATAACCCACAGGGTGCAAGGTGGCAGTCAGTAAGGTGACTGGGTTGCCATATCCATCACTATCAGCATCCTGATAGTAGGTATTGGCTTGCAACCCATCGCAGTTGTTATCGATGCCATCATCCGGCACTTCTATGGCACCGGGATTGATGGCTGCGGCGCTATCATCACAATCGGTATTGTTGAGCAGGTAACCAGCTGGCAGTGAAGTCGCTACCTGCGTGATGGCCGGGTTGCCATATCCATCACTATCGGCATCCTGATAGTAAGTTTTGGATTGCAACCCATCGCAGTTGTTATCAATGCCATCATCGGGCACTTCTATAGCACCGGGATTGATGGCTGCAGCGCTATCATCGCAGTCGGTGTTATCGAGTAGGTAACCTGCTGGTTGTGAAGTGGCCACCTGTGTGACCGACAGGTTGCCATAGCCATCACTATCGGAATCCTGATAGTAGGTAATGGCTTGCTGCCCATCACAGTTATTGTCAATGCCGTCGTCAGGCACTTCTGTGGCACCGGGGTTGACGGCAGCAGCGCTATCATCACAGTCGGTGTTATCAAGCACATAACCCACAGGCTGCATAACTACCAACTGGGTAACACTGGAATCTCCATACCCATCACTATCACTATCCTGATAATAGGTAGTGGGGTCATCGCAGAGATCTCCTGTGCCATCTGAATCAGCATCGGCTTGATCTGCATTAGCTACTGCTGGACAGTTATCAGCGTTGTCTGCTATGCCGTCACTATCAATATCCGGGTTGGTTTCGGCAGGCGTGAGTATTGTCGTGATGGTGCCATCTGTTAAGGCTGTGGTTGGAGTTGTGCTACCTGTGGTGCCTGTCTCATCGGCCAGGATGGCCTGCACATCAGTCATTGTCTGGTTGGTTGGCGAATTGGGTATCGGTAATGTCGCGGGATTTTGTTGTAGTAGCAGAAGATCAACCAAAGAGCCTGCACTGCCGTTAATGCCATTACCATCGGCTAAATCTGCAATCAGCTCTCTCAAAACGTCATTGGATAGAGCGCCAGCATTCAGACTCATCTCGTAGATCAGAGCCGTTAACGCTTCAACCGCCGCGCGATAAGCGGCTACGTTAATCAACTCACCGAGCGTATCCGTGGAGCTATCCACCAGCGGCGGTACTGCAAAGATATCCACACCTACTCCCAACCCAAAACCAACGGTAGAGACCACCTGTGAAGCGGCAGTGGGCAAAGCGGCGAGGAATTCTGCGGCTGTGGTCGTACCGTTATTGTCGCCTGCGTAAGGAGCGGCAGTGGAGTTTGCATTGGCTATCGCCAGATCGGTGGCCATGGTGGTCAATGGTGTGGCATAGATATGTTCTCCACTATCCAGCCGTTGTTGGGTAATCACTGTGCGCAGGGTGGTAATGACTGGAAATTGACCGGTGGTGATATCTGTAGTCGTACCGGGGGTACTGGTGACCTCCATGATGTAAGGAGGGGTGAGAGGTAATGGCAGTGTCAAACGGCTGATAGCTGTGGCATCAGTTGTTGCTGTATCAACCACACTACCTTTGAAGTCAGGCTGAGCTGCATCAAAGGCATAGATCGTTACAAGCGCATCAGCTAACGGCCCCTTTACACCGCCAGCATTGAGGGATTTTGAATCGTTGGTGGGCGTGGGGCTTCCACCACCTCCGTCACCACAGGCACCAAGAAAGGTGAGAGATAACAGTAAAAAAACTACATTGGCTTTCATCAGTAAATCCCTTCTATACATTATTATTGGCAATTCAGGATGGGAGGTTGCAACTCTCAGCTATTTCCCTTTGTCCTGTTCCCACGGAACTCCATGGGATCCCCTCTCTAACACTTGCGCACGCTCATCTGACTCCAAGCAGAGATAGGGGATTTATTTTTTATTAAAAAATCTGGCTCTTTTCATTCGCAGACAGTCTCAACGCCCCTTTAACATTCGTACTCTCCACCTCCCGCCTCATCTCATTCAGAAGCGGCAACCAGATAGATTGCAGTATCCCAATCAGCGTTCCACATCATACGAAGCAAAAAAAACGCCGCGACATAACCTTACAAGACGCATTTATCGCAATTTTTCTCTCTATGAGGCACGCGAGCACCTTATCAAAGCATCACTCTAGAAGTCAACTTGCCACCCTCTAAGGTGATCGCCATGACGACACAGAGACCGCTCGATCCACTGGGCCAACACCTTGGTCTCCGGTTGCGTAAGATACGTACCCGCCGCCATATGAGCCTCTCTTCAGTGGGGGAGTTTATTGAGGTCTCAGCACAACAGATTGCCCGCTACGAATCAGGCCAACACCGAATCTCGGCAGTGAGTCTCTACCGCCTGGCACGCGCCATGGATATTCCTCTATCGTGGTTTTTCAGTAAATTCGAAGAACAGCCTGATGAACTGCGGCTATTGGAGAATATGGTGGGTGAACCACGCGGAAGCTGGCAACCGACCGGGAAGGATGAACAGGTGCATCTGTTAGTGTCTTTTTGGAAGAGATTACCTACAGAGCAGCAGAAAAACCAAATCCTTGGACTGCTGGAGTCTATGTTGCTGGATTAAGCAGGAGAACGTTAAATCTAGGAAACAAAAAAGGGAAAGAGCTTTGCAGAAGCTGTCGCTACTATGCCCGATGTGGGACTGGATGAGGATTTCGAACGGGTAGAGGACGGGAACTGCAGCGAGCATGTATTTAGTTGACACCAATATCATCAGCGAGGCACGTAAAAAAACAAAAGCCAACAGCGGAGTACAGGCGTTCTTCAGGCAGGCCACTGAAGACGGATCACGGATGTTCATATCGGTTGTCACCGTCGGCGAATTGCGGCGCGGCGTTGAATTGATCAGACACAGAAGCGATACGCTGCAGGCAGCTCAACTGGAGAGTTGGCTTGGTCTCTTGCTGACTGATTACCAGGATCACATTCTCGATATCAACCCGGATATCGCGCAACTT
>JAESPE010000174.1 GCA_016756835.1 gamma proteobacterium endosymbiont of Lamellibrachia anaximandri
CCGGGACGGCCGGGGCACAAACAGGCTGTCGAAGGCCGAGTCGATTTTGGGGACTGGGATGTCCCAAAATCTTTCACGAGGTCGAAGACTCACTTGGCCTGAAGATATCCTGCTCACTCAGCAGCGCAGCAATATCTGCAGCCATCGCACTCTCGCCGTGTTCCATGCCCACCAACAGCATATGTCCAAGCCTGGGATGCAGGGGCAGTCTTGCGATCTGTTGGCCGGTCTTTGTTATTCGACCCTGCCGGTCCAGGGCATCGATGGATTCCAGCAATTCACGGGCCTGGGAGAATGCTCCGGCAGGAGGGACATCCAGCCACCGCAGTTGAGCCGGATCGTTAACCCCCCACTGGGCCAAATCCAGTGCCAGAGGCGCCAGATCAGCCTCCTGGATTTCAGGCGGATGTTGGGCTGGGAGCCGATCCTGCCGCTGTTCGCTCCAGAGGCGGTAACAGTGTCCGGGACCGAGCCGCCCTGCCCTGCCGGCACGCTGAGCGGCAGCCGCACGTGACACTGGAACAGTCTCCAGACGCGTCAAACCAATACCGGGCAGAAAACGGGGCATTCGAGACCAACCACTGTCCACGACACAGGTCAGTCCCTCGATGGTAAGGCTGGTCTCAGCGATGGATGTGGCAAGCACAATCCTGCGCCGCCCGCCGGGATCAGGGCGAATGGCACGATCCTGTGCCTCCCGCCCAAGGTCGCCATAGAGCGGACAGATCAATGGGGATTCATTGCTGGTGAGAAGACGTTCCAGGCGCTCCACCGTCTGCTTTATCTCTCCAACGCCCGGCAGGAACACCAGCAGATCTCCCTGCTGTTCCTGCAGGACCTGAAGCACGGCGGCTGTCGCAGAGTCGGGCAGACGCCTCACTGCAGGCGGGTCCCCAAGATAGTGAAGTTCGACGGGATAGCTGCGTCCTTTGCCCTCCACCACCGGCGCCCCTTCCAACAGGTCCGACACAGCGCAGGTATCCAGGGTTGCCGACATCACCAGGATGCGCAGATCCTCCCTCAGTCCCGCCATTACGTCGAGACAGAACGCAAGCGCAAGATCCGCATGCAGACTGCGTTCGTGAAACTCATCAAAAATCACCAGCCCGACCCCCTGCAGTTCGGGATCATGCTGCAATCGCCGGGTGAGGATACCCTCAGTCAAGACCTCGATACGGGTCCGTCGGGAAACCTTGTTATCCAGGCGGATACGGTAACCGACCTGCTCACCCACCCGTTCGCCCAACAGTTCCGCCATGCGTGCCGCAGCGGCCCGGGCAGCCAGGCGCCGCGGTTCAAGCAAAAGGATTTTGCGCCCCTGTAACCAGGGTTCATGGAGGAGTTCGAGAGGAACCAGCGTGGTTTTGCCGGATCCCGTTGGCGATGCCAGAACGGCGCTTTGACGGCTGCTCAGAACTCGCCGCAGTGTGGGCAGTACGGCGGTAACCGGCAGGTCATTCAATTCGTTTGCGGAAGTTTTGCCACACCGATATGCGCCTCAGGATGGTGGCTGAGGATCATCTTCTGAGTCTTAGCCACATCATCTCTGGGTATATCCACCATCAGGAGCACTTCCCCCCGTTCTATGGCACGTTGAAAAGCATCGAGATCGTGATTGTGTTCATGACTGGAGAGCAACGCCGAAACCACCGCGCCAAAACCTGCGCCGGCAGCGGCAGCGATCAACAGCGCCCCACCACCCAGTATGATGCCTGCAGGGGGGAATGCCATTGCCAGCAATCCCCCTAATCCTCCGGCAACACCGCCCAGCCCCGCACCCCACTCCAGACCGTGGGTCAACTCGGTCTTTTGCAGAATACCGGCCTCTGGCAGACCATCCAGTCTCTGCTCTATGCTTGCCACGGCATGCAGGTGTCGCTCGGGGATGCCTGTCTCCTCCAATTCGGCGACTACGGATTGACAGGACTCCACATCAGGCATCAGAAAAAAGAGACGGCGCATAATCAGAGCTCCTTCGACTACTTAATTCCCTCGTCCGGAAACACGGTTATAACCACGAAGCGCACGAAGTACACAATTAAATTGTAGGAACGGCGAGGGCGCCGCTCCTACGAACTCATTGCAGCAAACTGCGGGGAGTTTAACCACAAAAAATCAAATGCTGTCCATATCCCTGTCACATTCGATATGCAGATCGAAATGAACATCATCTGGGAACTCCTGGCCGATGATCCAGATTTGCGTCAACTCTTCGCTCAGCGTCGGCAATACCGTGAGTGAACTGCGAGTCCGTCTTTGGTCAAAAAAGGCGAAGGGTTCATCAAGGAAGAGAAACTGCTCGGCATCAACGGTACGCTTGATCAGCTCCTGGGAGAGCGCCAGCCGCACCGCCAGCATGATCTGCCGTTGGGTACCGCTGGAGATCTCATCCAGATCCATAAAATCGCGTTTTTCACTGGAAAAAGCCCGCACACTGAGATCATCCGCAATCTGCAAATGTTCATATCGGTGCTCGGTAAACAGCGGGAGCATCTTGCTTACCAGAGATTTTAGCTTGATGTTGAACTTGTTTGAGACCTCGCGGATGGCGCCCTGAATCAGTTCTCCGGCAAGTTCGCAGGTTGCAATCTGCTGCGTCTGTTCAGCCGCTTTGTTTTTCAGGCTATCGCGGATGGTGATCAAGCCGTCCGCCTTGTTAATCCTGTTCTGCTCCTGCCGGATCGCTTCATCCAGCTCCACAACACGCGCCTGAGCCTTATCGATTGCATGGCGCAGCAGGTTTTGCTCGTTGCCGACCCCATCCCGAACCTCAGGGGCATCCGCCGTAAACCCAGCCACACGCTGGGCCAGGCGCTCTCTGGCCGCCTTATCCACTACCACAGTCACGATTGATTGAGACTCATCATCCGTGTCACCGGCAGTTTCCGCTTCGGTTTCATCGGCAGCTTCCTGACTGTCTGATTCCTTCATGACTTCGACTGGATTTTCAAGACCATCCAGCTCGGCCACCAATGTCTGCGCTACCGTTTCAAGACTGGCGGCACGGCGATTGAACACGCCACGACGGATCCAGAAAAAGATGAAGAGCGCAGCAAGGACCGCGACTGTGATAAGCAGCATCTCCACCTGCCACTGCGGCACATTCCCGGCCAGCCAGTCGGAGGCCTTAATCGCGAATTCATGCTCAGGCATCCTCACCAGCAGGCCCCAGAGTCCAGCTGTAGCCAATGTCAGGAGCAACATGATGAAACGCAAAAAGGCGGATCGCCCTCGACCGCCGAGCGCTGCCTTGCGCACCGGCAGCGCGTCCTGATAGGCGTTGGATGCATTGTCGAGCGTTTCAACCTGGCGATCATGGTCGCCAATCTGCCTGTTGAGCTGGGCCCGCTCATCCTCGATCAGGTGAAGATATCCGGGATCGATGCCGATCTCATCGATCTGTTCATTCAAATCAGAGATTTCCCGATCCGTCTCTTCAATAACGCCTTCAGCTTCGGCGATATCCTCCTGATTGGCTGCAGCGCAATATTCGAGCGTCACCACCCCTGCCATGGTTTTGACCACGTAGCTGTGGGGGTGCGGCGTAGTGATTTCACGCTGCGCCAGATAGAAGGATTCAATGAATTCATCGAACTCGTAGCCGATCAAGTCGTAGAGCTTGTCTGCAACCGCTTCCACGCCACGAGCCAGTGGCTCATCACCGGTAATGCCCTCCAGGGTTGAGAGCATGGCGCTGTGGTTTCCCGCATCATCGAGAAAACGCTCCAGGTGATATCGCTTGCGGTCGCTTGCGGTGAAATCCAGTTCCACGGAGCAGTGTGTCTCTCCCCACAGAATAATCTTTTCGAGGTCATCGTCGCCAAGGGAAAAACTGCGTCCGAAGAGCGCAAAACAGACGGTTTCACCGATGGTGCTCTTACCCGATTCGTTGGGGCCGGTAATACCGATCAGACCATTTTCCGGCAGATTCTCGAGCTTGAGGCTGGAATATTTCAGGACGTTTTTGGCAAGGATACGGTGAATTATCATGACCAACCCTCGTCTTCAAGTACCTTGAGTTTACGCAGCACTCTCTCCATCGCGACTTCAAAACTCTCTTCATCGAACTCATCTCCTGAGTTTCGACGACGATCTCGTTCCGCCTCGCAATAATTAATGAATTCCCGGGCCGAAACACCAGTTCCCTCGGCCTTTGTGATCTCTGTCTGGTCGGGCAAAGACATGAAAATCTCCAGCTTGTTATATCTCCGGCTAGAGTATAGGGAGAATTTGCGGATAGGTCATCACCTCACTGCGGCCAATTTTTGACAATTCTCCGATCGAGATACATACTGGTCGGTATGTTCCTGTCTTAAACAGTGGATTTTGAAGATTGCCACCTGATACGACACGCCAAGTACTGCTGAACGCTGCATTTCATGAGATTCACCGCAAGGGCTTCCAGTCCGCCAGTCTGACGGCAATACTCAACAATGCCGGGGTTACCAAAGGTGCACTCTATCATTACTTCGGCAGCAAAAGAGAGCTGGGCTATGCTGTTCTGGAAGAGGTAATCAGTGACCATTTGCGTACCCTCTGGCTCGAACCGCTGGCTGAGGCAACGGGTGACCCAGTGACGCAATTGAAGGATTGTTTGATCAAGGCCGGCGAACAGCTGAATGAGAAGGACATCCGGCTTGGCTGCCCCTTGAACAATCTGGCCCAGGAGATGTCTCCCATTGATCAAGGGTTCAGGGAACGAACCGACGTTATGTATAAACTCTGGTTACAAACCATCTCTTCTGCACTGCAAAACGGTCAACAGCTTGGTAAGGTAAGGCAAGTGAGTCTTCGACCTCGTGAAAGATTTTGGGACATCCCAGTCCCCAAAATCGACTCGGCCTTCGACAGCCTGTTTGTGCCCCGGCCGTCCCGGTCACTGGCACTACGCGACAAC
>JAESPE010000175.1 GCA_016756835.1 gamma proteobacterium endosymbiont of Lamellibrachia anaximandri
AACTGACTACCAGAAAAGCGTACGGCTTTCGGACCTACCATGCTGCTGAAATTGCTTTATATCACGCGCTTGGGGCGTTACCCGTACCGGAAACTACCCACGAATTTTTCTGAGGAGGCTTAAGATTGAACCCAGCAAGATGACGTGGTCAAGGATTTTGTTACACCCAGTTAAGCCGCTTTTTTCTGCGCCATCATTTGCTGCTCAAAATCATTCGGACTCATGTAATCCAGATATGAATGCAGCCGTGTGCTGTTATAAAACATGGAAATGTATTCCAATATGTCCTGCTGGGCTTCGTAACGTGTCTGGTAGTTTCTCCAATGCACCCGTTCCTGCTTGAGGCTGCCAAAGAAACTTTCCACTACAGCATTATCCCAGCAGTCGCCCTTCCTGCTCATGCTGCCATTGATATCATGGGCTTTGAGTAACCGCCGAAAAGCCTTGCTGGCGTACTGAGAGCCACGGTCCGAGTGGTGTATCAATCCGGAATCTGGTCGACGCCGCCAAATCGCCATTTGCAATGCATCACAGACCAGCTTTGCCTTCATCCTGGAACTCATGCTCCAGCCGACCACTTTACGTGAATACAGGTCTATCACTACCGCCAGGTATAGCCAGCCTTCCTGGGTCCATAGTAGAGTAAGAAGCAGGGCGTAGTCGAACTATTTCCCTGCTTCTCCTCACCGAACCGTACGTGCACCTCTCAGCGCATACGGCTCTCCATTCAAGCATGGCTCATAGCCATGGCAACATCGCCGTAACGTGAAGTAACGGTATTCCGACCCTCGTCCCGAGCTATATACGGGTTGATTTCAGGATTCCGCCACCGGAACTGAGCTTTACGACTGGTCACCAGCCGGCGCAGTGTCACTCCACAAAGATTGCCCTTACCGCTCCGACCAAATAGCTGCCATATCTTGGCTTTGCCACCGGCGGGGCGCCGAATCCATTGTCGCATCAGCGACTTGATGGAGGTTCGGTATTTCCTTGCCAGCCATTGTGCGAGTTTCCAGAAGATAATTCTGTCCAGTTTCCCGTACACAACTGCGGTATAGTCGGTAAATTGGTAGAAGTTAGCCCATCCCGCTAATTTTCGGTTCAGGCTCTCCACCAGATCAATCTTGTTCACGCTATAATTGCCAGACAGTTCTTTAACCAGCTTGTGAGCAAAGTTTCGGAACTTGTCTTTGGGTATCGTCGTGACTGGACGCATCGTACCCCGAGGCCCCCGTTTACGAATGATGCGGTGCCCCAGAAAGGTAAATCCATCGTTAACATGGGTAATATGGGTTTTATCCATATTGAGCGTCAACATCAGGGTCTCTTCCAGAAACGCGCGGCATTCCTTCCGAATGGCCTCAGCATGTGCCTTGTTTCCCTTGATGACGATGACAAAATCATCGGCATATCGACAGTAAGCCACCGCCGGTAACCATTGCCTGTTTTCACGAAGGGCAATGGGTCGCTGGCACTTGATAGTGCGGTTCCAGTACCAGCGATCCTGCCGAGCCTGCTTGCCAAGGTACTTCGCCTCCAGCCATTGATCAAACTCATTGAGCATGACGTTAGACAGGAGAGGTGAGATAACTCCACCTTGCGGCACACCTTTGCTGGCAGCTTGGAACAGGCCTTTATCTACATGACCTGCTTTGATGAATCGCCACAATAACGACAGGAAACGTGCATCCCGAACCCGCTTTCGAACACACTTCATCAACAGCCTGTGATGTACCGTGTCGAAGTAGCTGGCGAGATCACCCTCGATCACCCAGCGACCTCTCGTGTCGGAACCATCTTGTAGCTGCAACTTTACGGTGCGGATAGCGTGATGCACACTGCGTTCCGGCCGGAAGCCATAAGAGAGACGATGAAAGTCGCTCTCCCAAATAGGCTCCATGGCCATGAGCATGGCACGTTGTACGATCCGATCCCGAAGGGTCGGAATACCCAGTGGCCGTTGCTTGCCGTTGGCCTTCGGGATATAGACTCGCCTTGCGGGCCGTGGCTGGTAGTTACCTGCCAGCAACTCAGAGCGTATCGTATCCAGTTGGTACTGGAGATCATGCTCTATTGCCTGCTTGTCTATACCGTCGATGCCCGGTGTCTTTGCGCCACTCGACGCCAGGGTCACTCGGGCTGCCTCGTGCAACCACGACCGGTTAGCAATTATCCTCAGAAGACGGTCGAACTTGCGCTCTTTATCCGCCGAGGACCATGTGGCCAGCTTGCCCTGCATTTCACTGATTATCAAAGGTCTTCACCTCTCTACCGGCAGGTAATCCACCGAGCAAGCCACTTAAACTGTTCCCCTTCGCCATGTGGCAGGCTTTCCCTGCCTCAGACTGCTACGAGAACTCCGCCAGCCTATCGATCATTGGGGCCATATTCCCTTATCATCTCGATAGACCTTCCCCAGTCCACATGCCGGACTCAAACGTATTGGTTAGGTTGCCGATCGCAGTCTTTACCCTTGCTTTCCGCAAGTTGATACAGACGCCACGGTCTGGCTATGTTCTCCCCGTGGCACCCTGCAAGCCACCATATGTATACAGCCTGCATTCGAGAACGAATTCCTACATGTAATTCATTCCATTCCGTATACCACCTATTAAGTCGTGTAGGTGGTGGCGACGTTTCAGCCCATAGACACGGTTTAATCGGTTTGTGTTCCTCAACCTTCCAATACTCAGCCTAGAGGCGCATCTTGGCGAAACGACTTCACCTCACGCCCCGTTTCCCACGGGCTCCGTCACCCTGCCAATGTACAGCAGGTCACCGCCGCTTCGGCTCGCACTTTCTCATAACAGAAAATGGGCACCTGATTTATTTCCTCCTTACAAAATCAGGGGCATTCCAAACATGCTCAAGCTCCGACAGCATCGTCAATGATACCTTCGAAGGTTGGGCGCACCATAAGTCACGTCCGCCGCATAGACATGATCTGGTTGGGCCACAGAAAACTCTCGCTTTAGCAGGTTATCGAAAACCGGCTGCTGGTGGTTACTGTTTGTCGTAACCTTATATTTCCTGCGCTGACGTGCCTGTACATTGGCTTCACGCATTAACTTCCTTGCCTTGTTCCGACTCACCGGATAGCCCAGAGCATTCAAGGCTTTTTTCATTCGTCGGCTGCCATAGGTATAGCCGGAACTCTTGGCGATATCCTCAACCCACTCCAGCATCTCCTGATGTATTGGGTCTGGTCTGTTACCCAGCCCCCTCTGATACTGGTAGTAACCATTACGACTCACACCCAAAACCTGACATTGCAGGCTGGTTGGATAGGCATTCTTATGTCGGGTGATGAACGAATATTTCACTTCGTTTCTGCTGCAAAGAATACCGTCGCTTTTTTTAAGATATCTTTCTCCATCTCAAGGCGTTTAACCTGAGCCTTGAGCTTTCTGATCTCTTCCTGTTCGGGATTTTGTTTCCCATTCCCCCGAAATGCCTGCCCATCTTCTGTCTGGTGTTCTTTCACCCAGCGCCCCAGCATTTGGGCATTGATGTCCAGACTGCTTGCTGCTTCCCTTCGAGAATATCCCTGCTCAAGAACCAGACTGACCGCGTCTAGCTTGAATTCCTTCGAATATTTCTTTCGTTCTTTCATTTTTCTACCTCAGTTAAGTCAATGATGCTTAACTGGGGTGTACATGTCCATTAGACCACTTCAATGTTCATCCGGATAATAAGAGAATACTAAAGGTATGTAGACGTTTTCAAGGTGCCATTGCTCAGGGGATTGTGTTATGTCGGCTGATGTACCAGTTCCTCCGTTGAATGTTCATGAAAATGTGTGAACAACGAAGTTGGATTGATTCAAAAATTGAATAAAAGTCATTCTGAAGTCAAATTTCACCTTTGATTATATAGGCCCTATTCTCATGGCCAAAGGTATCTGGCCGATGTGTCGACGTCATCGAAACGGCAGGCTACCTCACTGAGTTCAGATATTGCACCTGAGAAAAGGCGTGAAAGATTTGTTTTTGTTATGACGAATGAACAGACATTTTTCTCTATAAATTTATTTCACATCAATTTTGGAGTTTATATGAAAACCAAGACTCTTATCGTTACTGCGTCTCTTCTTACAGTATTTATGTCTTCAGCAATCGCAGAAACAGATGAAGAAGACGGTGCTGTTTACAAATTTCGAACACTGTCATTAGAACTTGCTTCGAAAGCGGCTTTGGGTGCCATTGAGGATTGTCGTAAACGTGGTTACTCCATCGCTGTCGCGGTGGTAGATCGAGGTGGTAATGCACAAGCTCAGCTTAGAGATCGCTTCGCTGGTCCTCACACGTCTGAAACAGCCCTGCGCAAGGCGTGGACGGCTAACAGTTTTCGTCAGTCAACGGCAGATCTTGCAGGACTACTGGAAGAGAAGCGCATACCAAGTCAGGTACCGAATAACCCAGGGGTACTACTTGTTGGCGGAGGATTGATAATTCAGGCAGCAGGAGAGATTCTCGGTGGAATTGGTGTATCTGGCGCCCCTCCAGGAAAGTCGGAGCGAGATAGCATTGACGGAGCTTGTGCTCAGGCAGGGATCGAAGCGATCCATGAATCTCTCGAATTTTCAGATTGAGCTGAGTGTGATGCTCTAAACCCATCAATAATTTCACATGCTAGCGAACGCAGGTGAACTAAAACGCTCTTTTTCTCAGATCGATACGATAGATACTCTGCAAAGAGACATATTTATATAGTAATTAGGGTTATTGAAATATATGGAAGAGCCAGCGCGTCATATCTTGTTTCACGGAGTGATAATATTGGGCTCTTCAGGAAAATTTGTGGGTAGAAATATAGCGGATTCATTGCGATAGAGGAAATTTGTCTGGGATTTGAGGGTAGAGCATCCTGCCCCCGTT
>JAESPE010000176.1 GCA_016756835.1 gamma proteobacterium endosymbiont of Lamellibrachia anaximandri
GACTGGACGCCGCGCTCGGATGCCTACTTTGCTTCCCCTCTGGCGCAAGGCACGCCGGGTAAGCAGTGCGGCCTCGCGGCTACCGGGGACTACCAGCCTTCGCTTCGCTCTCCATGGCTGGCAGCGGAGGTGCAGGCGGATTGGGCTGTTCTGATCGGCCGTGCCGTCAAAAACCGGGCCGACCAGCAGTGGCTTGAAGCGGGCAAGTGCGCCCATGGCTCCCATGGCGAGACTGCGTAGATGTTGCAGTGCTGTCGCCTGATCCTCTCCACGAAACAGGCGCTGTTGCTCCCGCAGGGCGCTTTCGATCTCATCGCGATTGGGCATCAGGCGTTTGTTACCGAGACCCAGCCGGTCGGCTGCCTTCTGGCAGGCGTAGTTGTAATCTCCTGAACGCAGTTCGGTAAGGATACGAGCTGCCTCGTAGGCGATGCGGCGCTGGGATTCCCGGTTATTCGCTTTCATGTCTGTTGCGGTTGAGATGACAAGAGTGTGGCTGGATAAAATGCCTTAAAAAGGATCTTCCTCCGGGGCCGGAGCGTCCAGGTTTTCTGTTTCCGGGAGGCTGGTTGTCCCGTTCACCTGCTTGGGAATCTCGGGGGCGTATTTTTCGCGAAAGACCTCAAACATTGCGCCCTTGTGACCGGCGTTCACCGGCTTGCCGGTTTTTTCGTCGATGCGCATGGTCACCATGCCCTCCGGCATCTCCAGAGGTACCTCTTCCGTGTCCTCCAGGCCAGTGCGCATGAAATGGATCCAGGCGGGCAGGGCGGCGCGCCCCCCGACCTCGCCTCTGCCGAGGGGCTGAAAATCATCGAATCCGACCCAGGCGATGGCTACCAGATTGCGGTTGAAACCGTTGAACCAGGCGTCGCGCTGATCGTTGGTGGTGCCGGTTTTGCCCGCGATGTCCTTGCGGCCGAGCGCGCGGGCCTTGCGGGCGGTGCCACGCTGGACCACGTCGCGCATCATGGAGTTCATCAGGTAGTGGTTTTGTGGCGTGATAACCTGTTCTGCGCAGCGGATCTCCGCTTCGACGGTTGGCTCTGCAGTTACTTCAGCTGTTTCAGTGGGTTCTTCCGGCGTAGCGGAGGGTGGCGGCTCTTCGCAAATCTGTAGCGGGTTGGCCTGAAAGATGGTCTCGCGGTGGTCGTCTTCGATACGAACGATGAAGAATGGCTCGACGTGGTAGCCGCCATTGGCCAGCACTGAATAACCCTCCGCCATCTGTAGCGGGGCGATTGCACCGCTGCCAAGCGCCAGTGAGAGGTCGCGGGGCAGTTTGCCCTGGTCGAAACCGAAACGGGTGACATACTCCAGGGTCGGCTTGATGCCCATCGTCCGCAGGAGGCGGATGGAGACCAGGTTACGGGATTTTGTCAGGGCGTAGCGCAGACGGGTGGGGCCGAAAAATTTGCCGCTGTAGTTCTCCGGACGCCAGGAGGCCTCCAACGCAGGGTCATCGAACACCACCGGTGCGTCGTTGATCAGGCTGGCGGGTGTGTAGCCGGCTTCCAGGGCGGCGGAGTAGATGAAGGCCTTGAAGCCGGAGCCGGGTTGACGCCTGGCCTGGGTGATGCGGTTGAACTTGCTTAGGTAGAAGTCGTAGCCACCGACCAACGCAAGAATGGCACCGTTGTCAGGATCAACCGAGACCAGCGCGCCGGCTGCCTTGGGGATTTGCGCCAGGCGCCAGTAGGGCTCACCCTCTTTGGGCGTTTCGCGATAGATTCTGATCAGATCCCCTGGTTGGAGGATGTCGGCTGCGGTTTTGGGTTCAGGACCCTGGTGATCCGGGTCCTTGAACTGCCGGGCCCAGGAGAGGCCCTGCCAAGTCAGTGTAATCTGCTGCTCCGGCCCCAGATAGAGTCCGGCGTTTTGCCCGCCGGTGCTAAGCACCACGGCCCCTTGCAGATCTGGAACAATTTTCTGCTCCCTGAGAAGTTTGTCCATGAGCGCTGGGTCTGGGGTTTCCCCCAGGTCGAAATGTGCCTCGGCGCCACGGTAGCCGTGCCGCTTGTCGTAGGCATGCAGTGCCTGGCGAACGCCTGCGTTGGCGCTCTCCTGCAGTCGGCTGTCGATGGTGGTGTGGATGGCATAGCCATCAGTGTAGGCTGTGTTGCCGAATCGCCTGACCGCTTCTGCGCGCACCATCTCGGCGACATAGGGCGCCTCGACCTCACTCATGGCCCGATGCAGGGTCGCAGTCACAGGGGTGGCTTTGGCGGCATCGTGCTCGGCGCGTGAGATAATTTCCAGCGTCAGCATCCGTCCCAGGACGTAATCTCGGCGCACCAGGGCGCGGCTCGGGTTGGTCACCGGGTTGTAGCGGGAGGGGGCTTTTGGCAGGCCTGCGATCATTGCGATCTCAGAAAGCTCAAGTTTTCCTACCGGCCTGCCGTAATAGACTAAAGAGGCGGCACCAACACCGTAGGAACGGTGCCCAAGATAGATCTTGTTGAGGTAGAGTTCCAGTATCTCCTCTTTGCTGAGTTCGCGTTCGATCTTCAGTGCAAGAAAGATTTCGTTGAGCTTGCGGGTGAAGTTTTTTTTGTTACTGAGAAAGAAGTTTCTCGCCACCTGCATGGTGATGGTACTGCCGCCCTGGCGGCGTTTGCCGGTAAGCAGCAGTTGGCCGGCGGCACGAAGGATGCCTTGATAGTCGACGCCGGGATGTTCGAAAAATCGGTCATCCTCGGCGGCCAGAAAGGCCTGTATCATGCGTTCGGGAATCTCGTCGTATTTGAGGGGCTCCCGGCGTTTTTCGCCAAATTCGGCGATCAGCTTGTGATCGCGACTGTAGACGTGCAAAGGAACCTGAAGTTTGACATCCTGCAGAATATCGGTGGATGGCAGGTCGGGTTCCAGGTAGAGATAGGCAGCACCAATGCCGCCCAAACCGAGCAAAAAGAGCCCAATGAACAGGAATAAAGAGATTTTTATCAGTCGGGACAACAACTTCATGCGCTGGTTCACAGAAAAGGTTGGCCCTCAGGGACCAGAATGAATCGGTGTGAGATCCTATATTAGCAAATTTACGAGAAGGTTTATTGTAGTGGGTTGCAAAAAATGGCTTCACAAAAAAATCATTTACTGCTATATAGTTACTTACTCAAGTTAAAGAGATTCCTCGTTTTTTGCGGCACGAAAGGAGAGTTCTGAAAACCGCATGTTTTTCTTCGGACGAAAAAATCCGCCCCTGATAGGCATAGACATCAGTTCGACAACGATCAAGCTGCTTGAGTTGTCGAAGAATGTCGGGCGCACAGGTGCGATGTATCGGGTGGAAGCCTATGGCGTGGAGCCACTGCCACCGAATGCGGTGGTGGAAAAGAATATCGCTGATGTCGATGCGGTAGGGGAAGCTATCCGGGCAGCGGTCAGCCGCTCGGGCACCCGTGCCAAACAGGTCGCGGTTGCGGTTTCCGGCTCTGCAGTCATCACCAAGGTCATCTCCATGCCGTCCGCCCTGTCGGACCAGGATATGGAGAGCCAGATCCAGCTTGAGGCGGACCAATATATCCCCTATCCGCTGGAAGAGGTGAATATCGACTTCGAGGTGCTGGGTCCTTCCGACAAGAACCCCGAACTGGTCGATGTTTTGCTCGCAGCCTCTCGAAGCGAGAATGTGGATGACCGGGTCGCGGCGATGGAGCTGGCAGGACTGAATGCCGCAATCGTCGACGTTGAGGCCTATGCGATGGAGAATGCCTGCACCCAGCTGGTGGACCAGTTGCCGGAGCGGGGCGTCGACCAGACTATTGCGGTGGCGGATATCGGGGCCACTACCACCACCCTCAATGTCTTGCACAACAACAAGATCATCTACACCCGTGAGCAGAATTTTGGCGGCCGTCAACTAACCGAGGAGATCCAGCGCCGCTATGGACTCTCTCTCGAAGAGGCTGGCATGGCCAAGCGGCAGGGCGGCCTGCCGGATAATTATGTGCCGGAAGTGCTGGAGCCGTTCAAAGAAGCGATGGTCCAGCAGGTCAGTCGCTCCCTGCAGTTTTTCTTCTCCTCCAGCGCTTTCAGCAGTGTTGAGCACATCGTGTTGGCAGGGGGGAGTTCCTCCATCCCTGGAGTCGACGAGTTGACCGAAGAGAAGTTGGGTACGCCGGCGTCTGTGGCGAATCCCTTCGCCAATATGTCGGTGTCATCCAAAGTGAAACCACAGGCACTGAGTGCCGATGCACCGGCGTTGATGATTGCATGCGGTCTGGCCTTGAGGAGCTTTGACTGATGGCGCTTATTAACCTTCTGCCATGGCGCGAAGCCGAACGCACAAAGCGCAAACGCGAATTTGGTTTTATGATTCTCGGTGGAGTCATTGTCACTATCGCCGCCATCTTCTTCATGCACATGCATATGGAGAGCCTGATCTCGGCGCAGAATCGCCGCAATGCCTATCTGCAGCAGGAGATCGATGTGGTCAAGCAGCAGATCAGGGAGATCAGGGATCTGGGCAAGACCAAAGCCGGCCTGTTGGCGCGCATGGATATCATTCAGCAGTTGCAGAGCAGTCGTCCCCAGATCGTGCATCTGTTCGATGAACTTGTTGCCACGCTGCCCGATGGCGTTCATTTGACAAGCGTTAAACAAAACGGGACGTTGGTGTCGGTAGCGGGACGGGCTCAGTCGAACGCCCGGGTTTCTGCTTATATGCGTAACATTGAACATTCGGAATGGCTGGGTAATCCCCGTCTCGATGTTATCGAGAACAAGGAGGCGACCGGTACCGGCAAGTGAGTCTTCGACCTCGTGAAAGATTTTGGGACATCCCAGTCCCCAAAATCGACTCGGCCTTCGACAGCCTGTTTGTGCCCCGGCCGTCCCGGTCACTGGCACTACGCGACAACCTCGCAA
>JAESPE010000177.1 GCA_016756835.1 gamma proteobacterium endosymbiont of Lamellibrachia anaximandri
CGCGCTCGGATGCCTACTTTGCTTCCCCTCTGGCGCAAGGCACGCCGGGTAAGCAGTGCGGCCTCGCGGCTACCGGGGACTACCAGCCTTCGCTTCGCTCTCCATGGCTGGCAGCGAGCGCAGCAGAATCCGGGGAGATAAGTGTCTGATTCATAATCTGTTCCCGGATTACGCAAGCTCCATCCGGGCTACGGTTATTGGTTTCCGGATAGACACTATTTGGCCTTTTCTGCCTTGCTCTGCAGTAAGGCTCTGTGCAACAGCAGTTGATCCGGCACGCCGGTCTCATCCAGCCCGGTTGTCTTCTGAAACTTTACGATTGCATCCCGCATCTTGTTTCCGTATGCGCCATCAATGGCGCCATCGTAGTATTTGTTCTCTTTCAGCCAGGTCTGCAACCGCTCCAAAACCTCTTTATAAAGATAAGCCTTGTGCTCACCATTCTTGGCCTCCACCACCGGTGACAGGGAGACGATGCGATTACTCTGCATGGCTCTGGCCAGACTGGCTACTGCCACATAGAAACGCTGCTCCGGATTAGCTTTGCAATGCACCGCCAGCATTGTGCCAAGATAGACGGCGTTGCCCCAGGGAACAACATCGTAAGTATCTTTGGCATATTGACTGGTCGCCGTCAGATACCCTTCCATCCAGCCCAAAAACGCAGCGTATTTACCCTCGGCTTTGGCCTTCTCCTCTACATATTGACCGCAGGTAGCCAAACCCATGCTTCTGACAGAAAACTTCCCATCACTATCAGCCGCCCATGCCTGGGACTGGATCATCCCCATTAGCAACACGCCGGTGGCGATCCACTTGTTTAACATCGCGCTTCCACTCCTAACGAATAATCGGACAAAAAAAAAGCTATACGAGAAACCGTATAGCTGGAGTTTACTACGTAGATCCCGTCCTCCGACGGATTATTATTTTTTCAAGTACAATTCCAATTCAAACCATCTGAAACGGCGGGTCGGCGGCCTAATGCTTTCCGTCACTTCATTTGACTAGGATTCAGATTGTCTATCCAACCTCGGCTAAAAGCCTTGTCATAACCACTAGCAATCACCATGCCATCCAGTTATTTTCTTTATTATTCAGGCTGTTATAAATTTCAGCATTAGGCTGACAAGCAAACGTGTAAAAGAATCCGACAGTTTATTGGGGGGGGGCCACAGAGAAGATTTGTGGACTTTCTACGGCAAAAACCTCAAGTCCTTGTTTTTTAATACGTTAGAGCAATGAGATGTAAACTCACAGGATTCGAGCGACTGTAAAATATCCTGACAGTGTTATTCAGCCCCGATTATTACCACCCTGCTCTTCATCCAGCGAGGCAGGCAACCCCTCTGCCAGAGTTGGGTAGCGCAGACCGACCTCCAACTCCTCGACCATTTTTCGATTACTCAGCCGCCGGGACTCTGCCAGATAGGAGAGCATGCCAGGGGACAAGCGCCGCTTCGCCTCTGCCAGAGAGATAACCGGGGGGCGGGCAAGTCCAAGAAAGTCCGCCACCTGGTTAAAGTAGGCAGTCATGGTGCCGGGGTGCCCATCACTCACATTGTAGACTTCACCAGAACGCCCCCGCGCCATTGCCGCCAGACAGACATCCACCAGATCCAGGGAATGAATGTGGTTGGTTATGGGCGAGTCAGTTTCCGCCACCATCGGCGCCCCTGACTGCAATCGCTTTAGCGGCAGTTTGCCCGGACCGTAGATCCCGGCCACGCGGAGAATCACCAGTTCGCCGCCGCTCGATAGACTCCATTCACGCCAGCGCCGCTCAGCATCCAGTCTACGCCAGGCCCGATCAGCCCTGGGTGAGGGTGGGCGCTGTTCATCCACCCACGCCCCATCACAGTCACCATAAACACCTGAGGTGCTCAGGTAGACCACCCGGCGCGGATGCCCGGTTTCAGCTATCGCCCGAATCAGGGCCGCCACCCGCATATCTTCGACACCGCTACCCGGTGGAGGGGCAAAATAGAAGAGTGAATGGCCCGCAACGGCTGGAAGGGAAATCGCAGAGTCATCCAGATCAACCTCCTCGGATGCCAATCCCAACCCTTGAAGCTTTCGGGCACTGGCATAGCTCCTTACCCAACAGGAGACACTCGATTCCTGCACAGGCAGACGCATCGCAACCCGGTGACCAATATCTCCGCAACCAACAATAGTGACTCTCTGCATTACCCAATCAACTCCCCGGTTTAATTCCTGACTAAAATAGGCGAGAATTATTTGTTCACTGTTTTCTTGCCTGGATTCGTAAATTCAGGCTCTACTCAATACCAAGGAATCCCATGAGTTTCAAAGTTCACGTCGAACCCAGCGGTCACGAATTCAGCGTGGATGCTGACGAAAGCATCCTGGACGCAGCCGTAAGACAGGGGGTCAACCTCACATACGGCTGCCGCAACGGTTTTTGCGGAGAGTGCAAAAGTACGCTGCTCGAAGGTGACGTGAGCTATGCAGACGGTACCCCACCCGCACTGGAGGAACTGCCGGAAAACAGCTGCCTGACCTGTAAAGCGATACCTTCCACCGATATCCGTCTAGAGTCAAAAGAGATCGTCGAGGCGGCGGATATCGAGATTCGCGAGTTTCCCTGCCGGGTGGATAAGATCGAGCATCTTAACGATGACGTGATCCGTCTCTACCTTAAACTTCCTGAAGGCGAGCGACTGCAGTTTCTGGCCGGACAATATCTCAATTTCATCCTTGAAGATGGCAGCAAGCGGGCATTCTCCATCGCCAATGCGCCCCACAACGACGACTATATCGAACTGCACATCCGCCATGTTGCCGGTGGCTCTTTCACCGATTTCCTCTTCGACGGCATGGAGGAGAAGACCATTCTGCGGCTGGAGGCACCCTTGGGCAGTTACTTTCTGCGCGAGGAGTCATCCCGACCCATCATCTTCATGGGGGGTGGTACCGGCTTTGCGCCGTTGAAAGGCATTATCGAACACGCCTTCGAGATCGGCATCGATCGACCCATGCACCTCTACTGGGGTGTTCGCGCCAAACAGGATCTCTATCTGCCTGAGATGCCGGAAGCCTGGGCGCGTGAGCATGCCAACTTCAGCTACACACCGGTCCTCTCTGAACCTGATTCTGACTGGGAAGGAAAAAACGGCTGGGTGCATGACCAGGTAATCAGTGACAATCCGGACCTGAGCGGCCACGAAGTCTACATGAGCGGCCCACCGCCAATGATCAAAGCAGGCAAGGATACCTTCCTCGCCCACGGCCTGAGTGAAGAGCACCTCTTTTCAGACTCTTTCGAGTATGGCGCCGCTGCAAAATAACGGCTGGCGGAAAACAGATATGAGGGGCGGTTCTAAGAAGGCTGTCGGGTCTCATGAGACCTGATAGCCTGCCTGCTGTAGCGCCTTGCCGTAATCATTGATCAACTTCTTCAGTTGATCCAATTGATTGTCCTGCTGCACATCTTCATGCATGCATTCGATAAAAATCGAATTCTTGTCTCGCAGATAATCGAAATCCCGCAACAATAGGTAGAGGAGCTCAACTTTCTGTTTTGTCTCAGTATTATAGATCTCCGAGGCAAGCATCCGGTAACCATATTTCTGAAAAACACGGGAGAGATGCTTGTCAGCCACTGTAATCCAGTCCACACAAGTGACTGTCTTTATCGTAAAACAGTAAGTGTAGACCGCCAGTTTTTCAATCATTCGCCATTTCTGAGCGGTGGAAAACTCATCATCCGCAGTCACAGCCAGCCTGGAAGTTGAGCTGGACTTCAACATAAGCTCCGCAGGTGGCAGGGGCAATTTCAAACGCTCAAACATGCTAGGCAGGGTACAATCCGCATGGTGCATAAACACCGGTTGGCTGTATGACGTATTCCTCAGAGAGGCAAGGAGCTGATCACCCCGAAAATTGGCAAAATTGATCGAGACAGCATCCAGATCGTCTGTCAGAATCTTCGCTTCATGGTCTGCCCCCAAAACATCTATCCCCTTAAAACTGACCAATGATTCATACCTTAACCTGAAGATCTCCTGCAGTTTGCCATGGTCAACCACCACCATCTCATAACTGTTCGGTCTCTGAGCCTGAACGGGCTGCTGTTTCCCCATTTCCACTGCGGGGCCATTGGAAAGAGAGAATAGGGTATTTGCCACATCCTCCAACTTCCGGTAAGCGGTTTCAGAGAAAAGCCCCGACACCACTGCAACAAAGAAATAAAAATTCATGTTGGTGATCTTGTCCGTCTGGGCATCCGCCAAAGTTAACAGTCCGGCCCGTATTCCGATAAAGAAAAATCCGGCAAGAAACATTCCCATGAAGGGGGATAGGTAGTACCAGGATGCCGTGCGGCTCATATGACTGGCCTTGGTAAATTCTATGGTCGCAGTGACCACACTGCCCAAGGCACCAAAAAGCACAACGCCCAGAACAGCACTCATCATTCTTGCATCTCCGCTCTTTTGGTCCTTAGCCTGGTCAGCTACCATTTCCTGCACAACCGGGATTTGATCTTTTTTGCTTACAAAAGCACCTCCTGCATACATAACTCCGAACACGCAGGCAGCGATATACCAGGAGACCAGATAGAGTCCAATGGCGATTCGAGTATGAGACCGGCTGACTGATCCAACCATAACCAACAGGCTCCTTGTGATAAGCGGAGAAAAGGAGTGAAGTATTTTCCTATAGGTAAGTGTAGTCAGGAAATTCAAAGCGTCCATACCCGGCAATAACAGAGGAACAATCGCTGCCAGCCATGGAGAGCGAAGCGAAGGCTGGTAGTCCCCGGTAGCCGCGAGGCCGCACTGCTTACCCGGCGTGCCTTGCGCCAGAGGGGAAGCAAAGTAGGCATCCGAGCGCG
>JAESPE010000178.1 GCA_016756835.1 gamma proteobacterium endosymbiont of Lamellibrachia anaximandri
TGCTTCCCCTCTGGCGCAAGGCACGCCGGGTAAGCAGTGCGGCCTCGCGGCTACCGGGGACTACCAGCCTTCGCTTCGCTCTCCATGGCTGGCAGCGAGGGAGAAAAGAGGATGGCCTATAAAAATCGCCTGCACCGAAGTGAACTGGCCGTGCCCGGCAGTAACATGCGAATGCTGGAGAAAGCCCCCAAAGCGGGAGCCGATCTCGTGTTTCTTGATCTGGAGGACTCTGTCGCTGTTCCCGACAAGGAACAGGCCAGGAAAAACGTCATCCATGCGCTGAACAATTTCGACTGGTCAGACTGCTCCATCTCGGTGCGCATCAACGGGCTGGATACTCACTTTTGCTATCGCGACATCATCGATGTAGCGGAACAGGCTGGTGACAAACTGGATACTTTGCTGGTACCCAAGATTGGTCGACCCTCCGACCTGCAGTTTGTCGCTCTGCTGCTTGAACAGATCGAAGCGGCAAAAGGTCTGAAACCGATCAACCTGCACGCCCTGATCGAAACTGCCATTGGCATGGCCAACGTGGAGGCCATCGCCCAAGCCTGTCCTGACAGACTGGAAGCACTGGTCTTCGGCGTTGCCGACTACGCCGCTTCCACCCAAGCCCGAACCGTCAGCATGGGGGGACCCAACCCAAACTACTTGATGCTCGATACCCCGGATGAAAATGGTAACCGGCAGACCTATCTGGGCAATCAGTGGCACTTCGCCATGTCACGGATGATCGTTGCCTGCCGGGCCTATGGCCTGCGTCCCATTGATGGCCCGTTTGGTGATTTCAGCGACCCGGAGGGCTACCTGGCTGTGGCCAGGGCCTTTGCTGCGCTGGGTGGTGAAGGTAAATGGGCGATTCACCCCTCACAGATTGCCCTGGCCAATGAGGTCTTCTCTCCCGGAGAGGCCGAGGTGGATCGCGCCCAACGCATCATCCTGGCGATGGACGAAGCCGAGGCTGAAGGCAAGGGTGCCGTCAGTCTGGATGGCAAGATGATCGATGCCGCTTCTATCAAACAAGCTCAGGTTGTGCTTGAAAAGGTAAAGCAGATCAGCAAACAGGCGGTCTGAGGGGGACATGCGTGGATATTCATGAGTAGCAAGCTAAAGAACACTACGATCGCTTCTTCTCCAATGAATCCAACAACGCACCAGTAGCGTATCTTTTAAGATCATCTATCCTGATCCGCAGCGCTTGATCAGGCCTACTAACCCGACATGTTGTTGGTTTTCATACTGGTTGCTGGCATCACAAGGTTGCTGACCATGATTCGATTCGCACTCTTTCTCACCCTTCTGGGATTCATCACCGGGATATGCGCCGCTCCCAAGGCCGAGCTTTGGCCGCGCTGGCAAACCCATGATGAAACCTCATCACTTCTGGTCGACCACGCCCCCTGGCAAGACTTTCTCGACAGTTATCTGTCTCAGGGCAGCGATGGCATCAACCGTGTCGACTACGCTGGGGTCAGCACTGCAGCGAAGACAGAGTTACAGGCCTACCTGAATCAGTTACAACAGACCCCTGTATCCCGTCTCAACAGAGATCAGCAGCGCGCTTTCTGGATCAATCTCTACAACGCCGGCACAGTGATGGTCATACTCAATCACTATCCGGTAGACTCCATCCTCGATATCGACATCTCTCCGGGCATCTTCAGCAATGGCCCCTGGGGCAAGAAGCTCTTTACCGTCGATGACCACAAGATCGCGCTCGATGATATCGAACACCGTATTCTACGCCCCATCTGGCGTAACCCCCGGCTCCACTATGCCTTGAACTGCGCATCTATCGGCTGTCCTAACCTACAGCAGAAAGCATTCACTGCAAAAAACACGGACGGTCTCCTGGAACTGGCCTCGCGGCAATACATCAATCATCCCAGAGGGGTGAATATCGAAGATGGGGAGTTGACCGTCTCCAGCATCTATCATTGGTTTAAGGATGATTTTGGCGGCAGCGATCAGCAATTGCTGGCACATTTTCGGCGTTACGCAGAACCGGCGCTTCTCACACGGCTATCTAAGATCGATGAGATTGAAGACCATCATTACAACTGGCGACTCAACAGCGTCAAATAGAGGGTGGCGCACATGCCTCTGCATCCTGGGCGTGTTATTGCAAATCACAGGATGCAGCACACTGCAAACCGAACCGGCAGCGGTCGACAATGTAACAGCCGATTGCTTAGCACTGTTCCAACAGGCAGACGAACTGGCTTTGCAAGCCGGCACAGTTGATAGTGGTTTTGCACGTATCCCCAATTTTCCCTGGCTGCGGACAAATCGTTTCTTTGCCTCCCTCTCCAATGAAACACTATCCACAGACGGTTATGCACAGTGGCTCAGCCAACTGGAGCAGATGGACCGTGAAGCCCTGCACGTAGAATTAAGCAATGCCGACACCGATCCTTCACTGGTACAACAACTGCATCTTTGCCGCACAATACTCAGCACAGAACTACTTGGGGATACAGAGAAACGGTCACGACTGCAGCACATAATAAAGGTAAACGACAACTACTCATCCCTACAAAGGGCAATTGGCCTCTATCCCATCACAGCCATCTTTGTTGACATCATCGCCAGCAACTGGCGGGATAAAGCAAGGTTGCGTTTGAGTGGAACATCGGACAGGCCATTTGATGAGGTGTCTGTACGTTATATTCCCCCCACCAGGAAAACGATAAGCAGTGAAATAGTAGCGAATATCCTCTCAAAAGCCGCCACCAATCCTCTCAAACTTCCCGACGTGGATGGAACAGAACTGCAGCAACTACTGTTGAACTTCGCACCGGTTTGGGTCGTTGAGACAGAAGATGATAATGACCGCATCGGCACACCCCGATTTGATTCCAACGGCAATCCACCCAATATCGATACCAGCAGACCAGTGGTCTATACGTACAAAAGTTTCACCCACTGGCAGGGTAACAACCTGCTGCAGCTAAACTATGTCATCTGGTTTCCCGCCCGTCCACTGGAGAGCCATTTTGATATTCTTGGAGGCCACCTGGATGGCTTGAACTTTCGGGTTACCCTCGCTCCCTCCGGCCAACCACTGCTCTATGACACCATCCACCACTGCGGTTGCTATCACACGCTCTTTCCCACGCCAGCCCTGACATTCCAGCCACCATCGGGCGCTGAGCCACCACTCCTGGCAGACACAGTTCCTGAATCGTCGCAACGCAAGGAGATAAGGCTCACCGCAGGCACACATCACATCCGAAAGTTCGACAACGCAGTTAACGCAACCCTAGACTTGGGCAAGCGTTACAAGTTAGTCGATTACCAGCAACTGACAACCCTCCCACACACCTCCGGCAGTCGTTCGCTCTTCTCTGAGGACGGGATCGTGCAAGGGACGGAGAGAGGGGAACGCTGGCTGCTCTGGCCGATGGGTATAGCGTCGCCTGGGGCGATGCGTCAGCGTGGCCGTCATGCCACAGCCTTTGTGGGTCGCCGTCATTTTGACGACCCGGATCTGATGGAGACGCTGTTCTTTCCTACAAAAGCAGACTGATCAGACTCAATAGTATTCCTTGTCAACCATTCCCATGCTGGTGCGTTTTACACAGTGAGACGACCAAAAACTGTCGTCAAATCATTCAAACAACACTTACCAACCGAGGTAATTACAATGAAATCACTGCTCGCGAAACTCACCATTCTGGGTCTTCTCACCACTGTTGCCTTCAGCACAAATGCCGGACAAGGCCATGTCAACGGCAAAGGCTGGGCTCAGGGTTCCGGCGTCGCCCAAGGCACCGGCATCGTCAGGGGTTCAGGCACCGCCAGCGGGAAAGGTGTTGTTATCTACCGCGACGGTAACGGTAATATCCAGCACAAAAAGGGTTCAGGCACCGTATCCGGCCGGGGCATAGCCATTGGCAAGGGTACCTTTGCAGGCACGGGTAAAGCCTATGGCAAAGGCCGGGCAGCCGGGAATGGCAGAGTCTGGAAATAACGTCTTTCGGTATAGAGAGGCGGCGTCAGATCAGTTGGATTGTGTTAGGGCCTGAATTGTCGCCGAACTCTCATGCCCTGTTCTCTATTTCCCGTAGAGAAACAGGTTAACCTCAACCGGTTTTTTTGAAAGAATGGCCCAATGCAGGGTCAATCCGACAACAATTCACTACGCAGGCAGCGACAACGCCGAACCCTGGCCGATGCCTTCCTGAAGATGCTGCCCGCAGATGCTGTCATCTTTCGGGAAGAGGAGTTGGTCCCCTATGAATGCGATGGACTCTCTGCTTACCGCCAAGTACCCCTGATCGTGCTATTGCCCTACGACACTGGCCAGGTTCAGGCCATCCTCCGTTACTGCCACGCCAACAAAATACCCGTGGTGGCACGCGGCGCCGGAACCGGACTCTCTGGCGGTGCGCTGCCCCATGAAGATGGCGTACTGCTCAGCCTGGCGCGTCTGAATAAGATCCTGGAAGTCGACCAATCAAATATGCGCGCCAGGGTGCAGCCGGGTGTGCGCAATCTGGCGATCAGTGATGCCGCCCGGTCTCAGGGACTCTACTATGCACCCGACCCCTCCTCCCAAATCGCCTGCTCTATCGGCGGCAACGTGGCGGAAAACGCAGGAGGGGTACATTGCCTGAAATATGGTCTGACCGTGAACAACCTGCTGGAAGTCACACTGATCACCATTGAGGGGGAACAAATCACTCTGGGAGCAAGTGAGTCTTCGACCTCGTGAAAGATTTTGGGACATCCCAGTCCCCAAAATCGACTCGGCCTTCGACAGCCTGTTTGTGCCCCGGCCGTCCCGG
>JAESPE010000179.1 GCA_016756835.1 gamma proteobacterium endosymbiont of Lamellibrachia anaximandri
GGCGCACGCATCTGTCGCTGGGGATGGATAGTCCTGAATCACGATCAGTGCAGCCGCCAGAACTTGGAAAGGTTGTGCAATTTCCGGAAGTCGGTAGTTTACATCACCATTATGAACGGGTGGCGGCGTGATAGTGTGTGATATGAGTTTTCGGGAAGGGCACCACACAGTCGTCAAAAGATACCGAAGATACTCATTAATGCGCCAATAGACCCTTGTTACGTATTCATTTTCTGTAACATCGGCCCAACCTGTTCGATCCAGCGGTAGAAGAGGCGCCATGCGATGCTTCGTAGGCATTGAATTTGATCGCGAAAGTTATTTTTGCCTCCTATGCAAAACTTCACTACTATCAGTTTACGGAAAGAGTAAATAATAAAATCAAATACTTGCATGGCATACTGGACTACTTACAATCGGAATCCACTTTTGCTCGAGTCGCCGGGAGAGTGGGAGACCGTCACAGATGAGGATGCGCAGGCCGTGTGGTCCAGGATCCCGCAGCTCCAGCGGAACGCGTTACCGCAGATCGAAAGCCTCGACTACCGTGTGCTCAGGATTCCACTGCCTTTCTATCCCGGTCACCATCTCTACGAATTTGTCATTCCCGAACTGACGCCTGTGTTGCCCTGTTATGCACTGGTCGGGCCGGATGATATGCAGGTGCTTGACTGGACTGATTCCACGATTTTGAAGCTTGGCCTGCTTGGCAGTTTCCGCATCAACGAAGAAACAGTACTTGATTACGTGCGTTTCTTCTGTGCACATGTGGCCGGACGTTATGGACGCTTCCTGCTGCTGGAATCCTCGGATATTTCAAAGCAGAACGGCTTCACCGACAAACATATTGAACTGCTGAACAAACATTTTATACCGTTGACCACTGCAGAGCTGACCAGGGGAAGGGAGGATGATACCTTTCATTTTCCGGCTATGATCCGCTTCCAACGTAGTATCGCTAAGGCAAAGGTGAGTGTGACACTGGCAGGTCAGGTGAATGTCGAGCTGGATGAATTTGTAGCCAGCGTGTTTCCCGTGGTCGAGGGCAGGCCAACCAATGCAGATTATCCGGGTAAACCAACGTTCGACTTCAATGATGGATGGCAACCACTGGGCAGCATGGATGCAACGCTTCGCAAACAGTTGGGTGGCTTCGACAGCATCATGGCATCTCCTTACGGTGATGCACTGACCTATCAGAAATTATCCTTTTTCAAGGATACCGTCCTGTTGTGTATTCTTGCAGAAAAACCCGGAATAGGGTTTGGCATGTATGCGCTTTGGTCTGCACAGGGACTGTTCCCGCTCAACGGCCGCTCGGCGCCGATTTACGAAGCTATCGAACGCGAACAGTTCGTGCCTGATAATAGTACCGCGATCGATTATATGCAGTTTTTCTGTACCTTTGTACATGCAGAACAGGGGCCATTCCGTGTGGTGAACCGAATGGATGAGCTCAATGTCATTGAGCAACAGGACGGCAAAGAAGTGTCGGTCTCCGTTGATGACAATATGGAGAGTCTGCTGTATCCGGTCGCCTGGTATGGTGATCCGGAAAAAACGCAGTGGTATTTTAGTGCATTCAATCAGTATGGCGGTGACCTGTTTCGCAATACTTTTAAACTGAAACCGAGCGGCGAGTTGGAGATGACCGACGATGTACCTGTCGTCACGGACATACCGCACGACCCAAAACGTAACGAGTTACAGCAGATAAGCGGCACGATCCCAGTTACGGGAGATGGTGGCATCAAGCCTGCTGATATGGCTGCATTGATCAGAAAAACCAGCCAAATGGGCAAGTGGCCCGGTTATCTTAACGAGCGCGAACTGGAAGCATCCATCCTGAGTGAATGTGTGCGACTGCAGTTGCTGCATGCGTTACGGGCCGGGCAGGCGGCGCCACTATTCGAAGCCAACCTGGAAGCTGATAATGAGAGCTTGCTGCAGGCATTCACCGATTTTGTTTGCCGCCTGTATCCTGTCATGGTGCTGGAGTCCTCGATACCCTTTATCGAAAGGATCGTCGGCGACTTACTGGAGAAGCGTTCCAGCAGTGTGCGCTTTCGTTCGAAAGTGGATGCCGCACCAGGCGACGAGCTGAAGTGCGTTATCCCTGATCTGGACGACAACTCCCTGCTGGTGTTATCCATGCATCACTACAGGGCTATCGTGCGTCCCGAGGCTGTGGTATATCAGCTTGGAGTAACTGATGCGGGACTGCTAATCGGCTGCGATGCGGCATCCATCATTCCTGCCGCACTGCAACGGGTCACGGACGTGGTTCTGACGCTGGGCGCCATTGAGCCGGGGCAATTCAGGACACTGTTCTGCACACTGTTCGATTGCGAGTGGCCTGCAGATGCCGAGGAAAATTCATTATGGCAACACTACGTAACACCCGGTGACTTTTACCAGCCGGTACGCGAAATGCTGCAACGGCGTTACAACACGACTGCTACCCATGAAGAGGCAGGGCAGTCCTGGTCAGTAGCGGATGCGCTAGCGGCAATCGAGGAGCGGGTAATCGGACGACTGTCCGAGATTGATAGTGATGAGAGCCTCGGACTCGATGAATTGCATGGTCTGGGTGAGGCGAAGGCTATCCTCAAGGATCTGCTTGTTGATATTCGCGCCGCAGCAGCTGGCGAGATGGCTTGGTCGGATATGGATCGCGGTATGCTGCTTACCGGTGAACCCGGTACCGGCAAGACGTTACTTGCGCGCGCCCTGGCGCGTGATTGCGGAGTACGGTTTATCCAGTCGAGCGCGGCACGCTGGATCGCCGGCACGGATGACCTCAGTGGACATCTGCGTGCTATGCAGGCGAGCTTCGCGGAAGCGCGTCGTAACGCCCCCTGTATCCTGTTTATCGACGAACTCGATTCCATCGGCAACCGTGAGCTATTCGAGGGCCGCAATCGTGATTACTGCACCCAGGTGGTGGACGCACTGTTGCAGGAACTGCAGGGAGCTGTTGACCGTGAGGGTGTTTTTGTCATCGGCGTGACTAACCATGTTCGCAATATCGACCCTGCACTGACTCGTGCCGGGCGTCTCGACCAGATTGTGTACGTACCACGTCCTGACCGCTTTGCCCTGACCGAAATTATCCGTTTATACCTCAAGCCACATGCTGAGGAGAACAACCTTGACAGCGATGTTGATGAAAAGGCTCTGGCCGGGATGGCATTAGGGGCCACCGGTGCGGATATCGAATTTTTTGTACGTGACGCCGCCCGCCGCGCACGCAAGGAAGGCACATCCATTAGCCATCGCCACCTGGCCGCAGCTATTACCCGCGCACCACGCAGTCTGGGCACTACCTGTATCGTTTCCCCGCAGGAACAGGCACGTACTGCGGTACATGAGGCCGGCCATGTCATCGCGATGCTGTTGTGCAAACACTACCCTGTGCGCATCAATATGGTCTCGATCATTCCGCGCAGTAATGGCAGTCTGGGTTTTACCGGGGCCATGCCGGAGGATCGTCATTATCTGACCCGCAGAGCCTGTCTGGAATACCTCGAGGTGTTGCTCGCAGGACGTGCTGCTGAAGAGCTGGTTTATGGCAAAGAGGGAATCTCAGGCGGTGCGGGCGGTTCAAATGAACACTCGGATCTGGCTATCGCCGTGCGTTGGACTGAACATATGGCCTGCAGGCTTGGTTTTGGTCCCGCGGGCCAATTACGCTGGCAACAGCGGCCCGGATCGGAGCAGTGCATCGGAGAAGTCCAGGACCTGCTTGAACAGGCCTATCTACATATCCAGGAGAAGCTGGCTCACCACGAGAAGATGTTGCATACACTGCGCGATGATTTGCTGGACAAGCACGAGTTGTTTGAAGCAGAGCTGAAACAACTGGCTGCGGCGCACGGGCTACAGGCTGATAACAGGCCCGGTGTGCAAGCATCCCGACGGGAGGGAATGGCATGACGGTGGCCGGAAAAAATCTGGCCAAGGTCGACCACCGTGTCTACAAGACCTGGCTCAAGGTACTGTTTCGTACCGCGCTGACCAATAACATCGAGTGGCAGCAACGCATGCGGATCAAACCCGGTGTGGACATCATCGAGCACTTTGCAAAATATATCGAACACGTTGTCCCGGTGATCGCAATCGAATCCTCGTTGCCTTACGCGGAGCACCTGCTGATTGAACTGATAGGGGAGCATGTCAAATTCAATCGACCGGTGTTTATGCCCTCGCTGTTGTCCGGCAACTGGCAGGCCAGCCACGGCAAGCCATTTGATGCGCGTACCCCACTGGTACTTTCATTCCATGAATCGCAGAACGTGGAAAACAGTCTGATGTTGGTGCATGGTATCGAAACCTCAGATAATCCAGTGCTGATTGGTTGCAACCGCCTCAACCAGGTACCATTGGAGTTCCACCGTCTGATCGATATTACTTTGTCTCTGCCCGTGGCCTCTGCACAGCACTTCGAACAGATCTTTGAAGA
The DNA here is from genome assembly GCA_016756835.1 of gamma proteobacterium endosymbiont of Lamellibrachia anaximandri. GTDB lineage: Bacteria > Pseudomonadota > Gammaproteobacteria > Chromatiales > Chromatiaceae > QGON01. The sequence continues at coordinate 4,463 of JAESPE010000179.1, forward strand.
GCTGTTCGAAGAACAACTTCCATCGCTGCCAGCCATGGAGAGCGAAGCGAAGGCTGGTAGTCCCCGGTAGCCGCGAGGCCGCACTGCTTACCCGGCGTGCCTTGCGCCAGAGGGGAAGCAAAGTAGGCATCCGAGCGCG